>JAFSZE010000076.1 GCA_017455745.1 Desulfovibrionaceae bacterium
GAATGATATTTTACCGACTTCATGTTTGTATTATACGATATTGATTTGTCGAACACAAGGAAAAACAAATGTCCGGCTACCGCCGGACGCGCCTTATATCCCCAGCCCTAAAGGGCGGGGTTTTACGGCGCATTTGATAAATCTAAATCTTACGGTTCTAAGGTATGTTGGAACAAATCGGCTAGCTATGTGCTAGAATAGACGGATATAGACATAGAGCCGCGTTCCAAAAATCTGGAGGTAAGTCTTAAATGCCTGGCCTTGGCCCTTGGATATCTAATCTTAGATATGTAATCTTGGATCTTGCGTCTTGGGTCTTTGAGTCTTGTGTATGATGTATGGTGTATGGTGTCTTGTCAGCCAAATAAAAGCATTCTGATACGCTGCTCCTTGATTTTCCAGGTCTTTTCTGCTTGTCTTTAAAAGTATCCAAGATCAAAAGAGTGGCCTGATTTCGCAACAGGAAGAAGTAGGTAAATTTCGAGATATGTAGCCAGATTTCGCGACAGGCAGATCAAAGCTTATTAGGCAAACGTTGGTCAAAAGCTCTTAAAACTTATCTTTCAAGACCTTATAGCGAGGTTCTATGCTAACTATTCTTGACTATCAGGCCGGCAACCAGACTAGTGTCCGCCTAGCTCTAGAGGCCCTGAACATTCCTTGCCAAATAACCGCTGATGCCAAGATTCTGGAAAAAAGTCTTGGCATCATTTTTCCAGGTGTCGGCGCTGCCGGACAAGCCATGCAGACACTCATAGCCAAAGGCTTGGATCTGGTCCTTAAAGATCTAATTGCCAAAGAAAAACCCCTCTTGGGCATCTGCTTGGGCTGTCAAATCCTCTTGGAACAAAGCCAAGAAAATGCAACAACCATGCTAGGTGTTCTTCAAGGCCAAGTTGTGCGCTTTGCCAACGATCAATTATTTGACGATGGCAGCAGGCGGGCTGTACCGCACATGGGCTTCAACAGCGTCAGATTTGTCAAAGAATGCGAGCTTTTTGCCGACATTCCAGATACAGCTTCCTATTATTTTGTCCATAGCTACTACACAAAGCCTGCACCTGAACTTATCTTAGGTTTAACCTCATATGGCGAAGAGTTTTGTTCGGTTTATGGACGCAAGGGGCTCTGGGGCATCCAGTTCCACCCGGAAAAAAGCGGCAGACCGGGCCTTAAAATTCTTGAAAATTTTTACGCTTTTTGCCGGGAGACCCAGCATGCTTAATAAACGCATTATTGTCTGTTTGGATGTCCGCAACGGCATTCTGACCAAAGGCATCAAGTTCGCTAATAATGAAGACATCGGCGATCCCGTTGAAAGCGCTAGGCACTACTATGAATCTGGAGCCGATGAAATCGTCTTCTATGACATCACAGCTTCAGCCGAAGATCGCGGCATTTTCTTGGACGTGGTTAAAAAAGTAGCCCAAGCCATTTTTATCCCCTTTAGCGTTGGGGGCGGCATAAGCAATCTTCATGATATGCACAATGTCTTGAACGCTGGGGCTGAAAAGATCTCCATCAATTCAGCGGCTGTGAAAAATCCCGCTCTAATCAGTCAAGGGGCCAAAGAATTTGGCTCCCAGGCCATAGTTGTTGGCATGGATGCCTTAAAGGTCCAAGAATCAGCTCAGATTCCTTCAGGCTATGAAATAGTCATCCATGGCGGGCGGCTAAAAATGGGCCTTGATGCTCTGGCCTGGGCCAAAGAAGTTGAAAACTTAGGGGCTGGGGAAATTTGCTTAAATTCCATTGATGCCGATGGCACCAAAAATGGTTATGAGCTTAATCTTACAGCCAAAATAGCCCAAGCTGTAACCATTCCTGTAATTGCCTCAGGTGGCGCAGGCAAACCCGAACATCTCTTGGCTGCCCTAACTCAAGGTCAGGCTGACGCAGCCCTCATTGCCTCCATTGTCCATTATGGCCAATACAGTATAGCCCAATGCAAACAGTATCTAAACTCTCACGGCGTCAATGTACGCCTCTATTGGTGAAAATATGCGCGAATACATTCCCAATCAATTGGTTGGTATCCTAGCTAGAAACGAACCCTTGGCCCTAGCCTATTCTGGCGGACTCGACAGTCGCTTCTTGGCCTATGTCTGTAAGATCTGCCAAATTGATGTGCTCTTAATGCTCGGCACAGGCTACAATTTTTCCCAAACAGACACTATGGCTGCCAAAGAATGGGCCGAAAAAGAAAAACTTAAACTCGTGGAAATCGATCTTGATCCTTTTAGAATCAAAGCCATTCGCATGAATAAACGCGATCGTTGTTATCACTGCAAACGGGAGATTTTTAAACGAATCCAAAAAACACTCCAAAAAATGGGTCAGGATCAGCGCGTCATCTGCGATGGAACCAACTATGATGATCTAAAAATCTTTCGACCAGGTCAAAAAGCCATCAACGATTTAAATATCTTAACGCCCTTGGCCCAATCGCTTTTGAGCAAAAACGACATTCGCCGCATAGGCGCGGAAATTGGCTTAAGCGACATAAAACAAAAGCCTAGTCCCTGTCTTTTAACCAGAGTCGCCTATAATCTTCTGCCGCAAAAGGCAGATTTAAATAAAATAGATCGCTGCGAAAATGAACTCAAAGAATTCTTCAAGACCAATCTGCCTGAAAATGCCGATCTTCCTGACTTACGCCTCCGCTTAACACCAGAACCCCTGCTCCAAATCACAGATCTACCAGGAAATCTCCGTTCAAAAGTTCGCCAGATCATAACAGAATATGGTTTTACACCTTGCCAACTATTGATCGAAGAGAATGTCTCAGGCTTTTTTGACAAAATCAGAGAAGATCCTGCGCCCCTACCACTACTCTAATTTTCGTTAAGACATACTTGGCACAGACTTTTGGCTTAAGCCGCCTTGCAAAATAGGCCACTCTTAGGCTAAAATATTGTCAGACAATGGTAAGATATCTTTTTCAACACTAACATTTCTTAGGAGTTTTCCATGCATAAGAAAGTCGAACGCAGAAAAGAATTGGATCGTCGCCGTCATCGTCGTCAAGAGCGGATTAAACAGCGTATCCATGAGGCCAAAGCCAAACCTAAAGCCTAATTTCCCTGCAGGCTTTGGCCTGTCCATCCTCAAAAAATTTTAATTTGATAATAATCTCCATATGCCCATCTACGAATACGAATGTCCCCACTGTCACAATGTCTTTGAGGAATGGGTCAAGCTTTCCTGCGCTCATGGGGAAGAACCATGTCCCAAGTGCGGCACAAGCTCTCCTCGCGTCATCTCCCATACATCCTTTGTGCTCAAAGGCGAAGGTTGGTATGTAACCGAGTACGGCTACCGCAAAAATGTGCATGAGGATCAAGGTCCAGATCAAGGTGGCGAGGCCAAAAAGGAAGACAGCCCCAACTCGGCTGACACAAGCAAGGGTGATGCCGCTAAATCAGAGGCTAGCCCAAGCCAGGCTTCAGAAAACAAACCTGCCGAAGCATCCCAATCCAAAACCACCCCAAAGCCTGCAACAGACGCCAAAAGTTCCCCCAAAAAACAAGAAAGCTCGAGCAGCGCCTAAAAATCTCTTGCGCTCATGCCCGTAAAAACAAGGCACTCTTGCCTTGCTTATCAAAATTTAAGCCAGAGGCATCCGCCCTTGGCTCTTCTTTTGTATATTTTAGCCCAAATCTTGACTATATGTGGAGGCTTAATTGTGATTTCTCGCTATACCCGCCCAGCCATGGGGCAAATTTGGACCCTTGAGAACCGCTATCAAGCCTGGCTCAAAGTTGAGCTGGCTGTTTGCGAGGCTTGGGCTAGTTTAGGGCAAATCCCTAATGAGTCTCTGCAAATAATCAAGGAAAAGGCTGCCATTGATGTGCCAAGGATCTTGGCCATTGAGGAGAAGACCAAACACGATGTCATCGCCTTTTTGACCTCGCTGGAGGAAAAAATCGGCCCAGAGGCACGTTTTATCCACTTGGGTTGTACCTCATCTGACATCGTCGACACAGCCAATGCTCTTCTCTTTCAAGAGGCTGGCACACTTTTAGTGGCAGATCTAGAAAACCTCTTAGACTGTCTCAAAGACTTAGCCTTCAAGTACAAGGGCGTGCTCTGTATGGGCCGCACCCACGGAATCCATGCTGAACCAACAAGCTTTGGCCTAAAGATGGCTGGCTTTTACGCTGAATTCTGCCGCCATTTGGAACGGGTTAAAAGCGGTCTTGAAAGTGTGCGCGTGGGCAAGATTTCCGGCGCTGTCGGCACCTATGCCTTTGTTTCGCCAGCCTTGGAAGAGTATGCTCTAAAACTCTTAAATTTACGCGTTGATGGCCATTCAACACAGATTGTCCAACGTGATCGTTATGCGCACTTCTTCACCTCTCTAGCCATCCTTGGCGGTGGCATTGAACGCTTGTGCCTTGAACTTCGCCACCTGCAACGTACCGAGGTTAGAGAGATTGAGGAAGGTTTTAGTCAAGGTCAAAAGGGTTCGTCAGCTATGCCGCACAAGAAAAATCCTATCTCGGCTGAAAATATGTGCGGTTTGTCCAGACTCTTAAGAACAAATGCCCTCGCGGCCATGGAAGATCAAGCCCTTTGGCATGAACGCGACATAAGTCACTCCTCGGTTGAGCGGGTAATCATGCCAGACTCAACCATTATGGCTGACTATATTTTAAATCGCTTAGTTCGACTCTTAAGTGGTCTAAATGTCCATCCAGAGATTATGCGGGAAAATATGGAGCGTTCTTATGGGCTTTACTTCTCCCAGCGTGTTTTGACCGAACTTATCTCAACTGGCCACCCCAGACAGAAATCCTATGAAGCAGTGCAAAGGCTAGCCATGGAAAGCTGGCAGACCAGAAAGCCCTTCCCGGATCTTGTCCAAAATGATGCCGAAATAACTGCTATTCTTGGGGCCGATAGACTAAAACAACTCTTTGATCCCCTTTTCTATCTAACCCATGAAGATGAAATCTTTAATCGTGTGTTTACATCTAAGGAAAACTGCCTCTAAGCCTGTAAATACGATTATAGATATAATTGTAGATTAAGTTATTGCTAAGCTTATATACAAGGCCAATACAAGAGCAAATATAAGTACAGGTGCAAGTACAAATACAAGTACAAATACAAGTACAAGTACACATATAAACACAAGTATAAATACAACACAATCACGAGAATATATAGTATATCCTGTTGTTATAGAACATTATATGTAAAGCAGCGCATTGTGTATATCTCATATTAATCATAAAACATTGTATATAAAGCTGTATATACCTCATATTACATATAAAATATTATACATCTAATATTTGTGTATAATATTATAGGTGGGAATCTTTATTGATATTGTCATTAAAATTGTCAATAATAATTACTTCTAAAACTGCCTAAAAGAATTCTTATAAACTGCATTAGCAATTATTTTTTAAATCTGTTACTACTAATTTTTGCCAAAACTGCATATAAGAAATTCCTTAACATATAGGCAGCTTTTATTTTTTCTTGGTCCGCTACAAATCTTAGGTTAGGCTAAATTAATCAACTGTTTTTTACGCTTTTTAACTAAGTTTAACCTGATTTTAGATATATTTTTTGCTTGATAATTGACTTTTTTATGATCATGTTCACTGTTCAACACCCTGAAGGACACAAGGCATGGATATTCTAAGCATTAAAAAGAGCTTAGCCCGACTCTTATTGCAACTTTCCTATCGTGAAGGAAATTTTGTCTTGGCCAGTGGCAAGCAAAGTAACTACTATTTTGACTGCCGCGTCACGGCCTTGCATGCCGAAGGTTCTTGGTTGATCGGCCAGCTATTCAACCATATTTTAGCCTCCCACAAGATCGTAGGCGTTGCTGGCATGACCATGGGGGCCGATCCATTGGTTTCGGCCACAACTGCCATTTCCCACACCTTAAATCATCCCTTAAATGGCCTCTTGGTGCGCAAGCAGGCTAAAGATCATGGCACAGGTCAATTTGTTGAAGGCTTGGCCAATTTTCAAAAAGGCGATCGTGTAGCTGTCCTGGAAGATGTTGTAACCACAGGTGGCTCTGTTTTAACCGCTTGTGAACGTTTGCAACAGGCAGGCTTAGTCATTGACTCGGTTTGCGCCATCCTTGATCGCGAAGAAGGCGGCAGAGAGCATCTTGAATCCCATGGCATCAAGTTTGAAGCCATCTTCACTCGCCAAGAACTCCTCTCAATGGCTAAATAGTGGTTCTGCAGATGCCCAAGTTTTGCTCTCTTTTACGCCTATCTGGCCTTGGAATCTTGGCCTTGACCCTTCTTTGCGGCTGGCCCAAAGATTCTTTGGCCGAAAATTGGCGTACCAACATCCGCGATATTTTTCTGCCCTCACACTTTGTGGCCGTAGATAAAGAAAAACAAAAATTCTTTTTCTACGAAAAAAACAGTCCGCTGAAGCTCAAATATGAATTTGTTTGCACCACCGGCCAAAAACCCGGTGACAAACAAGTGATCAATGACTTAAAAACCCCAGAAGGCATCTACTTCGTTGAGTATAAGATCGCCAACGGCCTCGACTTCCGCGAATACGGTGGCGTGGCCTACACCTTAAATTATCCCAACCCTGTGGACAAACTACGCGGCAAGACCGGTCATGGGATCTGGATCCACAGCAAAGGCTTTGGTCTTGTCCCCACCAAAGGTTGCGTAGCCATCGGACTGCAAGAAATCGATACTGTGGGCCCTAAACTGACCCCAGGTACGGCTGTAATCGTGGCTGAAGGTATGACGCCCCCAACAGCTATATCCAAAGAAGATAAGCTTACGGCGCAGATTTTACGCCAGCAAATGCAAGCTTGGACCAATGCCTGGTCAGCCAGATCGGCAAGAATGTTCGACTTCTACGACCGAGAGGCTTACTCCAAAGCCACAGAGGACTTCGCAGCCTTTAAAGCCAATAAAGAGCGGGTCTTCAAAATGATCCAAGACATCCGTCTCTTTAACCGTGACATTCATGTGCTAGAAGGTCCTGGCTACTGGGTTACTTGGGCTGAACAATGCTACACGGCATCCAATCACACATCTGAAGGCATTCGCAGGCTTTATTGGCAAAAGGGGGCCGATAATCGTTTTAAGATTGTTGGCATGGAATGGTTACCTCGAGATGTGGGTATGTTGGCTGAATATAAAAAAGGCCAACTCATCGCCCAGGGCCCTCAAGTAACAGTCGATGATGGCAGTGATGCGCCCACCAAGCGTCATCTATCCATGCCAGAAGATGCGCCTGATGAAAAAACACCCACCAGACGTAGACAATTGTTGGCTGTGAGCGATCCTTTGGTTCCAGCGCTGCGTCCCAATAATCCCTTTAAGGAATTTAACTGGACCACAGAACAATCAGGTGCCAATGCCAACACTCCCAATGATGATTCCGCCGATAAACCGCTGACCCAAGAACAGATTCTGGCCAAAGTCGGTAAATTAGCCGAACGCTTCATGACGCTTTTGGGCCAAAAAGATCCGCAAGTTTTTGATTTCTTTTCCCAAACCAAGTTTAACCGCCTGCCAGGCGTTTTCAAGCAACGCTCCCTACGTGGCACCATCCGCGATCTAGAGCAGCTGCAAAATTCCCCCAATCTTGATATCACTCAAGACAAACCAACTGTTGAAGAAAGCAAGAACTTAATCATCACCAAACAAAATGTTTTGATTCACGATCAAAATACAACCCAAGAAGGTGAATATCGCCTCTTCTGGACCCGCGACGATGATGACAATTTTGTTATTGTTGGTTTAAACTTTTTCCCAAAAACAACTGGTTTGGCCGCAGTGTGGCTGGAAAAAATCAGTCTTAGTGTCAACCATGATCTTGAAATCTGGCGCAAAGCCTGGGAAAAAGGGGATGTTGACGCCTATGTGGGCTGCTATGCCAATAATGCTCTGCAGCAAGGTCGCCGTGGCCTCAATTTCATCAGACGCCAAAAAGAAGAACTCTGGAGTCGAGTTAAGCCTCTAGAAGTCACACTGTCAGGACTCAGAATAATGCCGGTCACCAATGGGCTTAAAGTTGATATGACACAAACATATACTGATAGCAGTGGTAAAAAAGAACACGGTTTAAAGACTCTGATCTTACGCTATGAAGAAAATCAGTGGAAAATTATTCAGGAAGACTGGCAGAATCTACCACGTAACTAATTTAATTTCTTGACAAATAGTTGATGAGTAGCTTTTTGGCTTGAACTAGCTTGAAAGAAAAGCTTTATGTGTCTTTGTGTAAACTAATTATTTTAACTATTTTTGTCTAACCTTTTAAATTCTTTTTGTATAATATCCCTGACCAATCCTTTTTACCCATATGCGCCTAGACATCCCACCAAGTGACTTCTATTTTTTGTCCAACGATTGATCAAGTCTCAAAATGCCTAGATAAAACATAATCTATTACAATTCCACCAGATTTTTGGAACACGGATATATATCTATGTCCGTCTATCTGATGTCTAGCTGGATGATTTGTTCCAAAATTAGGATCTAAGCGTAATATTCTATCCTTAAAGTCCACCAAAATTTAGCGACACGACTTTGGGATAAACCCTAAGCCTTTCATAACTCCTTTTTTCCTATTTCTTTTATAGAATGCGCCGTAAAACCCCATCCCTTTATGGGATGGGGATAAAAGGCGCAAAAAACATTTGACATTTGAATAAAATATGTTAAA
>JAFSZE010000077.1 GCA_017455745.1 Desulfovibrionaceae bacterium
CCAACACCAACTAGTTTATTCAATACAAAAGTATCCTTTGATGCCGTTAAATGACTAGATCTTAAGACACGTAGAGACACTATTACGTTTCCCTCATAATTTTGGAACAGATCAGCCAGCTAGGCATCAGATAAACAGACATACACATATAACCGTGTTCCAAAAATCGGACAGAATTGTAACAGCTCATTGACACTAACTCTAAGCATCGAATAGATGAGTCGCCTTAGTTTGCAAATACTTGATGCACAAGCCAACTAGGAACGATCAATTATCGTGGCACGCCAAAAATATAAAATTTCCCCAACTGTTTCACTAGAAAATCAAAAAACGACATTTGCTAGCTAGAGTTTGTGCAGACAGTTTCTAGGAATTATAAAAAATTTATATGTCTTGAAATAATATGGTCCACTGTCAATTTTCAAGGTAATTAATTTTTTATAATTTGTTATCTATATGATTAAAAGAGTTTTAGTGTAAAAAATAAAATATAGATACCGTATTATAGATATATGTATAGGAAGCCATTAGATATAAAAAATACCAACTTCAAAATTTCCAATATAGATTGGTAAAAAAAAGTTGGCATAAAAATAAAATTTAAGAGCAGATTATGTGACGATTATTGATATTATGCCATTGGATCAAGATTTTGTGTGTAGTTAAAGAGTTAAAGGAATATATTGCGAAGCCAAAATGAATTGTAATCTTCAAATATTTTGAAGGCGTATATGCTAAAAAAAGCCAGCAAGCTTGTAAATAATAAGATACTTAGTTTATGCCTACAATCACATTTTAGTTAGAATTACAGGTATTACAGGTATTACAGGGATTGCAGGCATAAACCGAAGCTTGGCAAACTTATTTACCAGAGTTAACAAATTCATTTATGGCGCTAACAGTCGCTGTAAATTTCTGAGCTAAACGGTCTAAATGTTCATTCAAGGCTTCGTCATTCATGGTGCGGCTTTTGCCGGGTCTAAACTCTTCAGCCACAGTACTGGCCATGGAGGAAAGATTATCAAGACCCAAGTTAGCCAAAACACCCTTCATGGCATGCGAAGCTTCAAACAAAGCCGTGGGATCCATGGAACGTCTGGCAGTCTGGAGTTTTTCAAACGATTTGTCATCAAGCAAACGAACTATAAACTTTTCAATCAATCGATCCATTTGGAGAATACGTTTAGCGCTATCATAATTCCCGTCAATGGCTTTATATAGTTCTTGGATAGTCATAAATACACCTTTGTTTTTTTGATTGTAATAGACGCTCCCAGATATATTAGGGAGAATAAGAAAAAATACCTGTTGTTAGACAATCTTTTTAAAACTTATAGCTATCAAAGCCTTAGGCTCAGCTCATGTAAACCTGTCAGGAATAAAATGCTGCTACGCCCACGCAAGATAAGAATGATAAGGTGTATGCACTGGAGTCTATGTGCGAATTAAAAATGAGCAGAGATCCAGGCCTCAAAAGTTTAAGGCATTTTATGGAAGGTAAATTTACCTTGATTTATCGTTTGTTTGGAAAAAAGATGACACCGTTTGAGCCCAGGAACTTTACCTAGAAGAAACGTCCCATGAAGCTATCATCGTTGGCTGATTGATGCTCAAGCAGATAGGGCTCAAAATCTTCTTTGGACAAGGCTGTTGAATAGTAATGGCCTTGGATATAATCGCAGCCCAAAACGCGCAAGGCAGCCATTTGCTCATCGGTTTCCACACCTTCGGCAACGGTCTTCATCTTCATGCTCTCGGCCAAGAGAATGGCATAACGGACCAAACTGTAGTTTTTCTTCTCGGAGGCATTGCGGATGACGCTGGTGTCAAGCTTCATGATATCAAGCTGCAAAGTGGTCAGAGCAGCCAATGAAGAATAGCCTGAACCAAAGTCATCTAGCTCGATCATAAAGCCTGCATCATGGAGCTTATTTAAGATCTCAACGATTTCCTCTTTGTTGCCTTCAGCAACAGATTCAGTCACTTCAATGTGCAGAAGTGAATGATCAATCTTGTAACTATCAACCAATGCGATGATTTCTTCGGCCAGATTGGGATTTTCCAGGTCTACACGCGACACATTGACGGAAATTGGCACAATGGAAAAGCCGATGTCCAAGCAATGCCTAATTTCGATGCAGACCTGCTCCCAGACGTAACGATCAAGCTGGGCCACAAAGCCGTTTTTCTCAAAAAGCGGGATAAAGCTTGTGGGGCTGATAAAACCTAATTCTGGATGGATCCAACGCACCAAAGCTTCGGCACCGATAATGGCATCATTTTTCAAATCATGTTTCGGCTGATAATAAACGTGGAAATGACCTTCTTTGAGGCTGTTTTCCATGCTTTCGATCAATAGCTGCTTACGTTCTTGCTCTTTGTGAATCTCTTCATCATAAATGGCTAAATTGACCTTAAAGTGGTCCTTGATTTCTTCCAAAGCCATGAATGCACGATCACAGAGGGTGCGCATCGGCAAAGAGGTATCTACATCGTTCAACAGACCGTACTTGATCGTAACGCCGGGCAATTTGTCCTCTTCCACAATGCTTTCAAGCAATTCGGTCCAGGGAAGGGGCTGATGCTCGAATAAGAAGGCGAAAATGTCCCCACCAATTCTACCACCTACGACAAGATCAGGAATCTTAGTGGACAGCTGGCGAGCCAGATATTTTAAAAACTCATCGCATTCCTGTGAGCCGTAACGATCATTTAAACGTCTGAAATTTTCGATATCGCAAACCAGGAGATCGTATTTAAGTTCTGGGTTGGCGGCAAACAGAGATTGCGCTTGGAGATTGAAGAATTCTTTGTTTAATAGTCCAGTCAAGGAATCTCGCTCCAAACGATTGAGCATGGAGGAAGCTTCACGTAGATGGATGATGCTACGCATCCTATTCTTCATGACCTCGGTATTGTAAGGCTTGGCCAAAAAGTCCGAGGCGCCAAGCTCCAAACAACGAATCTCATCCTCGATGGTATTGCTTGAGGTCATCACGATGACAGGAATGGAATCGAAAATTCCAGCTTCTCTCTTGCGAGCTAGAAAATCGAAGCCATTGCATTCTGTCATGAAGATATCAAGGAGGATGATTGCCAAGTTTTGATAGTTTTCGCGTAAAACATCTAGACCTTCAAAACCATCACTAGCTTGCAAGACATTGTATTCATCGGAAAGAAGTTCGGTCAGAATTTCCCGATTCATTTCATTGTCTTCAACCACTAAAATGGTTTGTTTGGGAGACACTGGTAAAACAGCTTTCGTTTCCATTATGTTTGTTGCGCAGTAAATATTTTAAGGAGCAAACTTAAAATACTGATCGCGCACCTCCTAAAAGATCCGACTAATTAGATCCAGCTAAAAAGTTAAGAATTGAGAGGCAGAAAATCACGCTAAAGGCTGTTCCGCAATTAGCAAAAGAGATCTGGTTGGAGAGCCATCAATCCTCGGCGCGGCAAAAGAATGGCGCTAAACACAGCAAGCGGCAAAACGCTTGCCGCATTTTAGTTTTAAATTTAGGCTGCTTGGGCTAAAAATCAAGTATTTCCAGCGAAATTTTTTAACATATAAGCCACTCGAGCATATCTCAAAGCAGAAAAAAACCAAGCTCCAAATCTTTGCAACAGAGAAAAGAGGTGTTCTTAACCTTGAGCGACTCTAGATTTAACTTAAAAAGAGCTAAAATTCTAGGAGAAATTTTGCCAGACCAAAAGTTTTGGCCGAAGGCTGCCCGAAACGTTGGCCGTAGGCGTGGCAAAAATGTAAAACAACTTTGGTTTTGGCTCAAATGGAAAGCAGGGGGGGATGGGCAAATTTTTGGGGAGCACCTTTACGCTACTGAAAATAGAGGCAATGACTGGACCATTACGGCTCGATTTTATTCTCAATATCTCAAGCTAAACAGAAAATAAACAGATTTCGTTCTGAACGTACGTCAAAACAAAAATTTAGCCCATTATCTGCATATGCGTAGGCAGAAATATGGCCATTGTCAATATATTGACAAACTTTTTTCTACAAAAAGAAGCAAAATTGGGTCAAGACTCGCGAAAATGGTCAAGGCTTGTGTAAAAAAGGCTAAGAAGATTTTCGGCTTTAAATATAAGCCGCCAATAAAGAGAGGGGCAGAGGCTAGGGTTAAAAATTGCCCTAAAATCCAGGAAGCCTAAATCTAGGCGCCCCTAGAAGTGAAATTTTACTCCTACCCAAAACAAATCTCAATGGTGGCAGCAAAAAATCTGCTAAGATCAAACTTAGAATCTGGTTTTGGTTGGGCAGAGTTGTAATAATATATAATGATTAGACAAATTGGAAAAGATTGTTCCACTCTTGGCTTTCTGGACTCGTTTGCGCAATAGAGTTTGGAAGATAGAGCTTAAGTGTAAAAGCTTGTGTTTAGGCAATTTTTTTGGCGCAAAGACATAGCTCAGTGTTTTCTGAACAAGCGCAGCTGCCATTTTAGTTTCTATTGATCAGGATATTACATTTCGAGCAGATTTTTAGAACATACCTATATGTGCTGCCCATCTATTGGATCGTACAAAGGCTTATTTCATCCAGCATTTTGCCAGAAACGAATAAAGCTAGTCTTTAGCGGACGGAAGCATGGCATATCTCGAGTTGATCTTGAGAGCCGTCTAGATATTGAATGAGCCACTTTTTTAAAGGCATACGTCTTTGAAAGAAGATCGGCAATGACTAGATATTTTATAGGAAATCCTTGGATCTGATTTTCAAAAAAAATATCGGCGCTGAAAATTGTTAAAATCTGGTGTTGTTCTAGGATGTGCTTGGTGATCTTTGCATTTTATGCCAGCGCTAGCTTGGCATTTTTTTTAGAAGACTTGCTATCTTTAGGCTGATTGCATTTAGGCGGCTTAGTCAAATTGGAAACTGTCTTTGGCTAGGCTAATGATTTAGGAATAAGATACATATTTTTAGGAACTTTTTCTTGGCACAATATGCGTCAATGGGTCCATTTTTCAAGAAAGTAGTCCAATTTCGCAACTTAAAATCTTCAAGCAATGCTTAAATTTTTCCCTTGAAGAAATCATCAATGGCAGAAATTTTCAAAAGCTAAGAACAAGCTTACGCAGAAGAAGATTTAGATAGCCTCCCAAATCCGGCAGAATATGGAACAAATTGGCCATCTGTGCGTTCGCATAGACGGAGAGGCTATATAGATGTGTTCCAAAATAGGCTTGAAATCAAATATATTTTTTGAACGATCAACGTGTGGTTGCCCTAACATATCAAATAATTATGAAAGTTGGCCCAATCATGAGACGTGGCCTTAGCGCCTTTTTGGCTTGTAAAAAGTGGGGGAGAGCTCCTTGAAAGCGCATCCCTTAAGAAGAAAAAAACCCAATAGGATCTTTCACCTATTGGGTTTTTTTCTGAGATTTAATACTCGTAAAAAAATTCAGTTACAACTTTTTTGTTCAGGGCAGAAGATATTTATGTTTGGAAAAAACATTAAATACTCACAAAGGACAAGTAAAATTGCCAGAAAAAAGACGTAACTAAAAGTGGTGCTTTGAACTTGCTATCACCCAAAGGCGCATGGTTACAGCACATTCTTGTCAATCACCCCGACCCGCAAGGGGTCGAGGCTTGCAGTTCATCCACGAAGTCCTAGCGTCATGTCGTAGCATGCTCCTAAGCTTAAGCGTTCGTAAGAACGCATACACACGGTACAGTGTGCCTATGACCGCACAGCC
>JAFSZE010000078.1 GCA_017455745.1 Desulfovibrionaceae bacterium
GGTTGAACCGGCATTCCACACAGGATACCAAGCGCGGCCCATACCTTCACCTGTGGATCTGGGACGATAAACGTTCACAGCGCCACCGCAAGCAACTAACATAGCATTGCAGCGGAAAATATGAACTTCGTTGTCACGGGTGCTGAAACCTACGGCACCAGCGATACGGTTGGGGGTATTGGCATCAAGGAGCAATTTAACGATGAAAATACGCTCCATGTAGCGGGCTTCACCTAAAGCATTTTTGGCAGCTTCGGCCACGATGCATTTGTAGGATTCACCGTTGATCATGATCTGCCATTTACCAGAACGAACCGGGGGATCGCCAGCGCGGAGAGATTTGCCCTGTTGTTTGGCTTGGGCACCATTCCAGTTATGTTTGCCATCGGGTTGTTTGATCCAGCAGGGAAGGCCCCAATCCTCAAAGAGGTGGACTGAATCGTCAACGTGACGGCCTACGTCAAAGATTAAGTCTTCGCGAACCAAACCCATCAAGTCAGTACGAACCATGCGCACATAGTCATCAGGGGTGTTACCGCGATCTTTGCCAACATAGGTGTTAATGGCTGACAAGCCTTGAGCCACAGCGCCAGAACGCTCGAGGCAGGCTTTATCGCAGAGCATAATGTTCTCGACGCCATGATCTTTGCCCCAACGAGCAGCTTCGTAGGCAGCACCACAGGCGCCCATACCGCCACCAACGATAAGAATGTCTACATCATGCTCTTTGACAGTTGGTTCGGCGAGGTCAATACCTTTACTTTTTTCCTTGATAGGAAGTAATGCCATGAGAATTTCTCCTTTCGCACTAATTACAGGGTGACTGACTTAGAAGCATCTTCGACGTCAAACTTCTTGCCGAGAACGGTCTTAGGAGTAACCAGCTCCTTCTCGGTGTACAGCTTTTCATCGTCTAATGTTGCATCGCCCTTGGGATCTTCAAAAGGTTTAATGGAACCTTCAGGAGTTGTGCGAATGGGGAATTTGAAACGTTTCACACTGCCATTGCGGAATTTGACGGTCCACATAATGGAGTCAGCGGAACGCATAGGAATACAGGTGCCGCCCATAGGAGCAAAGTCAGCATACGGACGAGCAGTAATGGCGCCTTGCGGGCAGATTTTTACGCAAGAATAGCATTCCCAGCAGGCGTCGGGTTCTTGGTTATACGCTTTCATGGCCTCAGGATCGAGAACCATCAAATCGTTAGGGCAGACATACATGCAAGCAGTCTTTTCGCCACCCTTGCAACCGTCGCATTTGGACGGATCAACAAATGTTGGCATAAATTCCTCCAACTAAGTAATTAAGGTTTTTAATCGCCGCCATGTTATGGCTCTAGAAGACTAGAGCTGGAAAAAAAATTAGACAGATGAAAGTCTAATTTCCGAAAATCTTGGGGATAGAGTCAACAAAATTGGGATTAAAGCTCAAACTTTGTTCGCAAATCCTGTCAATTTTGGGTTGTAATCTTGAAAAGACCATGTCCAACTTAGTAGTAAAAATCTAGTTCTAGGTTAGACAAGTCCAAAAAGAGTTTTCGATCACAACAAAGCTTGCGCTTTATTTAACAAGCTTAGGGTTTTAGGTCAAGTACCTGCGGCCATTTTACAAAATCGGCTCTACGCTTTGGCCAAGAGAGCTCCTGCTATAGTGGCAAAAAAATTAAATCTAGAAAATTTTTATATGCCGCGTCCAGATCAAAAAATGCGGCCCACGGTTACAAATTAGATGGAAGCTTTTGAAACTTTCATCTTACAAATTTTGAGACTTTTGGTTTCTAAAGATTTTCCAGGGGCAACTTTTTTAGCCGACAAAAGGCTTAATTTCTTGCCTTTTCCACCCCCCTGCTCTATGCTTTCGAGCAAGCTAGCTTAATGCAAAAAGCAGCTATATTCTGGCCCAAAAAGCAAAAAAAACTTGCGCTTAATTTTAAAGATCGTCTTAAGCTCAAGGAAAATCTAGCGCACAATTTTTGCCAGCCTAAAAGCAAAATGCCAACAAGATAGACAAAAAACTTAAAATTAACCGCAGTCAAAGAAGACACTTAAGCCTATAAGCTCAAAATCCTAATTTATTTTAAGGTAGCCGTCCAAACCAGAACAAAACTCATCCCAAAAAAGAGTGCGTCAAGATAAAAATTCAAAAATAGACACTGCAGGATAGAAATGCCAAGATAAGCAAATATATTTTGTCCTACCCATACTTTTATTTTTTTAATACTTATCGTTCAGTAAAAGATCTTACTCCTTTATTTCATCTTTGTACAATAAACTAACTACTTGTATATTTTTTTCAAATGTAAAAAAAACAACCATTAATAGAAAATAAAATTTACTAACAAATGATTACAAATCTCCTTTTAATCCTGGAAGCATAACTTTAAAAATATAATATACATATATTTTTACTCAAAAAAAATAGACGCTTTTTGTTTTAATTAGCTATTAGTTAAAAATTAAAAGCTGTTAAATCTTTTGTAGCTATCATATATCTTTTCTAAGTTTTGCTCTTTGTATTTTTAATCATAAATCAAAGCTTAAGATAATAACTATCTCTAATTTTTTAAAACACTTTGCCTCCGCGCCCAACATCATTATGCATTCAGATCAACGTCCGCCTCAAAAACGTCCTTCCCTGCGCGAAGATGTCATGGCTATTGATCGCCAGATCTTAAATCTTCTTTTACGCCGCTACAATATGCTCCAACGGATGCGTGGCACCAGAGGCCACTTGATCCCCATCGAAGAAAAGCAGCTTAGAGAAGCCTGGCAGGCTGAAGTAGCCAAAATTAGCCCAGATCCCAACCTTTCAACGCAGCTGTTTGAGTTAATCCAAAATCTACGCTTTTTCCCTAAACCAAAGGAAGGGCAGAGTGAAAAAAAGGCACCCAGCAAACAAGCTTTCAATCTAGCTCCAAGCAAAAAGCCTGTCTATTTTACTCTCGATTTACCAGCAGCCCATGATCTTTTACATACCCAGCTAACCGCAGCAGCTTTTGCAGGCGGCGAAATTTATGTTGAACATACATTGATGGATGACGGCCAGCATGCTCTTTTGCGGATCCTTAAAGAATTAGGTGGCGATCCCAAAACTTCCGATGATAGCCTAACATTTTCGGCCCAAAAGCCCGCTAATCTCCAAGATCTCTCGCTCCATGTGGGTTCGGACATCTTAAATTTTTACCTCTTAGCCGCCCAATATTTAGTTAGATCAAGCCGCATCCGCTTTACTGCTGAAGATCAAGCCAAAAAAGAGATTTTGACGCCCATCACCCGTTTCTGCCCAACCCTTGGAGCTAGATTAAGCTATGGGGTGCCTAGAATATTCTCATTTCCGGTACGCCTTGAGTGTTCGGGAGTCTTGCCCAAGCAAATTAAAATTCCAGCAGATCTGCCAAGCCAATTTGTACTGGCCCTTATCTTGGCCCTGCCCAACGCTGAAAGCCAAACAACCATTGACTTAAAAGAGCATGACGCAGCTAGTGCCATCATAACTCAAGGCTTAGCCCTCTTAGAGAACTGGGAGGCCAAAGCTTTTCAAGTTGGTGATAAACTCCTTGAAATCTGGCCAAGCGAGTTAAAAATTCCCCATGACCCATATCTACCAGCCGATCTAACCTTAACTAGCTTTATCTTAAGTCTACCTCTCTTTCTTGGTGGCATCTGCACCCTGCATGGCAGCCTGCCTGATACAGAGAAAGCTCAAGATATTCAAGCCATCTTCCAAGATCTTGGACTAAAAATTAATCCAACTAAAACCAATACCATCCACATTCAGAGTCAGGGCTTGGCATTAACCAAAGATGTTGCGCTACCTTGGGCAGCTGAAAAATTTTTCAAAGACGATACCTTAGAACTTATGGTCATGCTGGCAGCAGCCCTAGCCTTAACCGATCATGAAGTTAAACTGCCTAATCTACCCACTACTGCCCAAGACTTTATTGATGCTGTGGGCTTAAAGCTCCATGAAGATGGGCTTTTAAAGAAGAAGGCTGCCTCAGAATTAAAAATCCCCCTCTACACAGCGCCAAACGCAGCTTGGGCCTTAGCCTATGCCAACTGCGCAGCCTTAAGGCAAGTGGAGAGCTTTAAACTGAGCAATGCCGGCATTATCACCAAGATTTGGCCTAAATACTGGGCACTCTATAATGGCCTACCTGCGCCAAACCTAAAAAAAGAGCCTCCACAAGAAACAAAACCACATCGCATTATAACTCAAACAATCATTCAGCCCAAAGATCAGGATGATGATTTTTAGCCAATGCTTTTTCGGATTACGTTTTTTAGGTTATGAATTTCTAGGTTAGGATTTTCAGATTATAAATTTTAAAACCATCTTTTAGATTATAGCATAAAGATTTAAAATAAGCATAAGATCTGTGTGCCAGATGTGTTATTCTATTACGTTTCCACCGTAATGTTGGAACAAATCATCCAACTATCCGCCAGACAGATGGATATGCACATATAGTCATGTTCTAAAAATATGAGAGAAATGTAATAGATACGTATTAGTTTGTCACTATACTATAGGTTTAGACCTAGAACAAGACATAACATTTAATCTTTAATCTTTAGACTTTATACTAGGCTTTAGGCTTTAATCTTTTTTACTTGCGCCATATTGATTTGAATCTTTCACGAAATGTAACTTGCAAGTTTTTACGCATATGATATAGATTTAAATCTGTCTAACAATATAATCTTCAACCATTTTATTTATAAGACAATAAAAAAAGAAAGTAATTATATTTAATCTAAAAATTGCTATTAAATAATTTTATCCGCTATCCAGTTTATATCTACACCTAAATTCTTGTTAGTCTTTTCCAAAAAAATTGCCCCTGGCATCCTGCTGGGGGCAATAATCATTTATGGTAGATATTTATTTACAGAAGATAATTTTATTGTAAATGCGTAACGTTGACCTTAGAGCGATTTAGTCAACGAAACTAAAACTTAATATTAGAATTCATTGTAATTGTAACTTTCTGCTAACATAATCTTAAGTCATCATAAAAAATCGGTGCAAATTTTAATATATACAAAAAAAATTCTTGCAACTCTTGAATTAATGTCACTTAACACAACTTGTAAGCTTTCTGTCAATCTCTCTTCTGTTAATTGGCTCATCTAAAATTATCATCCAGAGCCTCTATAAAGTACTTCTGGACTTATTCCATAACGACATTATAGACACGCACAGCCAATGGCTGCGGATTTTTGTCGTGGCGAGCGGTAACAAAAAAAGTATATTTGCGGCTTTTGCCATCAGGGGGACATGGACCACGGTAGTGGCCGGTCAACGCCCCTTCAGGAATTATGCCAGAACCATCTTCGGCCCAAGATCCGCCACCCAAAATAATTTTTTCAGCGCCGTCTTCTTCAATCAAATTTACCTCATAGCTTGTCGTGCCATCTGGGGGATTGGTGATTCTGATCTCCGGCGAAATTCGTGAACAACGGTGAACATCTTGGAATTGAACAGAAATTTCCATCGCTTGTTCTTCATTGTGAGAAGAGTCGCTGCCAAACAATCCGCACCCAGTTAACGACATAATCCCGGCTACCAGAAAAATGAAGCCTCGCCTAAAAAACCTAGGCAGCGCCAAATGCATAGCCTATCCTCCCTAAAAAATGCTTTTTGAGTCTAAATTTACCTAACGATTACGCGTCTAATTTACATGAAATCGGAAAAGATGCAAACTTCCTCTTTCAATTTTGCTCTAAAAAGCATATTGATTAAATTCTCAAATATTTATCGATGCTCCATGAAGATCTTACCAACGATACATGTCATCTCTAGATAAAATATAGAAAAGTATTTTCAACCAGATCCTTATCTTGGCTTAGGTAAACACTATTTAGGATATTTTTAGACAAGGTTGTACTTTTAAATATACACTCCTAATATTCAACATTTACGGAGGCTCAATGACTGTCTTAGCAAAAAGTGTGGCTGGCTACTTAAATAATGCTTCTTGGATTAGACGTATGTTTGAAGCCGGCGCCAAACTAAAAGCCGAATACGGTCAAGACAAGGTACAAGACTTCAGCCTAGGTAATCCTGATCTGCCAGCTCCCAAGGAAGTGGCCGAAGGTTTGGCTAAATTTTTAACCACAGCCCAGGAACCTTTTGCCTTTGGCTATATGTCCAATGCCGGCTTTCCCTGGCTTAGGGAACAATTAGCAACCTATTTATCCGCTGAGCAAAAAGTTTCCCTCAAAGCCGATGAAGTTCTTCTAAGCTGTGGGGCTGCTGGGGCCTTGAATGCCTTTTTGCGTGCTGTCATCGATCCCGGGGATGAACTGATCTGTTTTGCCCCCTACTTTGTGGAATATGGCTTTTATGTAGGTAACTTTGGCGGAAAATTAACTGCTGTTAAGACCGATCCCGCAACTTTTGCTCCTAACCTGGAAGGGCTAGAAAAAGCTATTAGCCCTGCCACCAAAGTTGTCCTTATAAACTCTCCCAACAATCCCACAGGCGCGGTCTATACATTGGATGAGCTTAAAGGTGTGGCCGAGCTCTTAACCAAAAAGAGCCAAGAAATTGGTCATCCCATCTGGCTTGTCAGCGACGAACCCTACCGCTTCCTAGCCTACGATGGCGTCGAGGTACCTTCAATCCTTCCGCTCTATCCCTACAGCATCTGTGTTAGCTCTTTCTCCAAAAATCTATCCTTGCCCGGCGAACGCATAGGTTATGCCGCCGTATCACCAGATCTCCCTGAAAAAGAAACCGTGATGGCGGCATTGACAATGACAAATCGCATCTTAGGTTATGTGAACCCACCTGTCATTGGTCAACAGATTATGAAGTACGCCTTGGGTAGTCACGTGGATAAAAGCTTCTATGAAAAACGCCGCCTAGCCATGGCCCAAGTTTTAACCGAAGCTGGCTATCAATTTTTAATGCCCAAAGGTGCCTTTTACTTCTTCCCCCAAGCACCAGGAGGCGATGACGTAGCTTTTGTCAACGCTTTAGCCAAAGAGCTTGTTTTGGCTGTACCTGGCTCTGGTTTTGGTTATCCAGGCTTCTTCCGCTTGGCATTCTGCGTCGATGAAAAAGTTATCTTGGCAGCTAAAGACGGCTTTATCAGAGCACGTGAAGCCATAGAAAAATAATTTTTTTGAAATAAAAAAGATATTTTGGCCACTCAGGAATTTTTCAATTGCTGGTGGCCAAAGATTTCTTGAGCTACTTATAAGTAACAAAAAAATTTCTAGAACTAACTATGAAGATACCGAGCAAGATAACTTTATAAAAAATCAGTCAATACTTTTATTTATTTCTTTGTTTGTTTGTTTACCTGTTTATTTGTTTAGAATTCTCTTGATATATCGAAATCGTCATCTAGATTGATTTTTACTGCTTAATTTAGATCTTATATTACATTTCCGCCAAATTTTTGGAACATAGTTCTATGTGTATAACATCTATTCTAGCGCATATATTCCTGATTTGTTCCAAAATTACGAGAAAAACGTAATACACCATTTTTTCTGCCATATTCAAGCTGCTTTTACTTTTTATACCTAGGCTTGTTACTACTAAAAACCTAATATTTTTCTTCTTATATATTTTAGTTCCTAGCTTGTTAAGCCGATCAACATCTAATCCCCTAATTTTTAAGCCCATAGAGGCACAAAAATTTACTCGCCCCCAAAGCTTCCTCTTGCACCTCGAAAAGCCAAAGATCAATTTTTAGCTAGACTCTCCACACTCAACCGCCCAAAATCTGGCACAGTTTCTGCTTATAAAAGACTATAAACGGAAAAAAATTCCCCCTATGCTTATTTTGGAGGTACGACTGTGCGCTCTTCATTATATATCGGTGCAACTGGCATGAAAAGCTTAAGCGAAGGCATGCATGTCACAACCAATAACTTGGCCAACTGCAGCACCATCGGCTTTAAATCCCAAATGGCCCTCTATTCCGATCTGATCTATGAAGAACAAGCCAATCCAGGCGAATGGAACTTCTCCCAAGCAAATTCCTGCGTGGCTGTGGGCCAACATGGTATGGGCGTGCGCGTCGATGACATTGCCACCAATTTTACCCAAGGGGCTTTAGAATCAACCAATTCCATGTCCGACCTAGCCATTAACGGCAACGGCTATTTTGTCGTCCAAAATGGCTCGGGCAATACCTTCTACACCCGTGCCGGTGATTTCATCATTGACAAAGAGGGCACCATGCGCAACCCCCAGGGGCTAGCGCTCCTTGGCTTCAGTCGGGCTCAAGATATAACTGGATCGACCAATACCGATGCTACCAAACCGATCACTGACGGTAGAATCAATACCAATGGCGAACAATTGGAAGCCGTTAACTTAAATAAGTTTAAGCACCTAGACGCCAAGGCCACATCCAAAATTAGCATAACAGACACCAATGTGGTGCCATCTTCCAATGTCTCAACCAATGAAGCCAATCCTTGGTTTAGTATGCTCTCAAATTATGATGCCACAAATTCTGGCTTAGGTAGCAATCAGTTTAGCAATGCCCAAGCAACAACTATCTATGACAGCGCGGGCCAAGGACACCAAGTAACCATCTATTACGATGGGGCCGAAGATTCCACAGCGGGGTTTTCCGTTGAATTCTTAGTGGCAGAGGATTTAACAGATGCCACTAGCGCTGGCCAAGGTCTCCTTATGAGCGGAGTTTTGCAGTTTGACTCAGCCGGTCAATTAATCAACGTCGCAGCCTATACTCCAAATACATCTGGCAGCACCGATCTAAAAGATTGGAGTCAGGCTAGTCTGTCCAAAGAGGGTTATCCGCAGTTTTCCTATGACGGTAAAGCCATCGCCATGGATTTTGGCGTACACTCAGAATCCGGCAAATTAACGACCACTGCTAGCAAAGCCTCTGATGTTGGTACAAATCAAAGCCGCTTGGCCACCCTGGACAAAGCTACCACCACCAACGCAGCCATCACAGGCTATAGCAGCCAAACCTTTATGAGCAGCATTTCCCAAAACGGCTATACTGAAGGCGATTTAAGTAACTACCAAATCGCTAGTGATGGCAAAGTTTACGGCAACTTCTCCAACGGCGAATCGGTTGAAATGTGGCAGATTCCCTTGGCGCTATTTACAAGTGCCGATGGTGTCAATAGCACTGGCGACTTTGGTTTGATGCGCAATGGCGAAAACCTCTTTGTAGCTTCAAATGAAACTGGTGCCATTCAAGTAGGTGCAGCTGGCTCCGAAAACTATGGCACAATATCTTCCCAATATATTGAGCAATCCAATGTGGATGTTGCTAAAGAAATGGTGACCATGATCATCACCCAACGCGGTTTTCAATCCAACAGCAAGGTGGTGACCACTTCAGATGAGATGCTTAAAACTGCCATCAATCTCAAGCAACGCTAATAGCCTATCTTATCATAAATTTCTCACATAAAAAGCGAGCTCAATTTTTGAGTTCGCTTTTGCCGGTTGAAATGCTGACCAAATTCTCTTTAAACTTGAAGATATTTTTGTAAAATCATGGATTCCCTACTGCGCAATATCGAGGGCAAAATCTATGCTGTTATCGGCTACCCTCTAGATCAAACGCTCTCACCGCTCATTCACAACCTAGGCTTTAAAAGTCTAAATCTTGCAGCCACCTACATCAAACTGCCCATAGAGCCTAAAAATTTAGCCGACTTTGTCCAGAAAATGCGTCTTCGGCCCATTAGTGGCTGCTCAGTGACTATTCCCCACAAGCAAAATATCATAAGCTATATAGATAAATTGACACCTAGTGCCCAAAAGATCTCGGCTGTGAACACCCTTTTTTGGCAAAATGGTCAACTTTGCGGCGACAATACCGACATGGCAGGCTTCTTGGATCCCCTAAAAGATTTGGACCTAAAAGAACTTTCTGTTCTAGTGCTAGGAGCAGGTGGGGCTGCGCGAGCTTGTGTCTGTGGCCTAGACTCCTGCCAGGTGCGCGAAATTTATTTAACTACACAATCCAACAAAAATCACTTAGCCTTGGCCAAGGAATTTGGCTGCACACCCATTCCTTGGGAAGATCGCTACCATGCGCCCGTAGATATGGTTGTAAATGCAACCCCGTTGGGTATGCATGGACAATTTGTCGATCAAAATCCCTACGATTTTAGCAAGCTTACTGAATCTTTACGGCCGCAAATAGCCTACGACATTGTTTATAATCCCTTGGAAACACTTTTTTTGCGTAAAGCAGCCCAAACATCGGCTAAAACAATTTCAGGCTTCCAAATGTTTTTAGCGCAGGCCAATGCCCAATTTCATCTTTGGACCGGGGAAAATTTGCCCCCGGATACCAAAGATGTGCTAAGAGCTGCCTTAAATGCTAGCTCCTAAGCAAAAATTTCCCCCGCAAAAAAACTGTCCTAAACTTGCGCCTAGACAGATCTTCTAATTTTGCTCCAAAAAAGGATTGCCCAGCTAAGCTTGGCTAATTAAAAAATCATGAAAATAGTTGTTCTCCACGGTGTAAATTTGAATATGTTTGGGGTCCGTAACCCCAAACACTATGGCCAAGCCACCTTAAACGATATTGATTGCGCCCTAGCTAATCTCGCGCAAGAATTAAACGTGCAGCTTGAGACCTTCCAAACCAACCATGAAGGCGCCATGGTCGAGCGCATTCACCAAATTTACAACGAAAATGTAGATGCTGTTGTCATCAATGCCGGTGCCTGGACCCACACAAGTCTAGCCATTAACGATGCCTTGGAGATCTTAACCATCCCCATAGTTGAAGTGCATATGTCCAACATCCATAACCGCGAAAACATTCGCCACAAATCGCTCTTAGCTCACGTTGTTTGTGGTAGCATTGCTGGGTTTGGCGTTGACAGCTATCTTTTAGGTTTACGGGCAGCGTATGCCATAGCTGCAAGGCAAAAACTGCTCTAAATTAGTAGAATCAAAGAAAATTTTCCCCTTCGTTACTTTAGTCACCAATTTCGATTGATAAGTTTTTGTGGATAGATTTGCCATTCTTGAGTATCTTTTTTCCAGTGCATAAACCTTTTCCCAAATTTCATTGTTTAGCCCGCAAATTTTGTTTTTTTGGAGGCAGCGCATCCCTAAGCTTAGGTTTCGCTGACAAATTCATGAAAAAAGTCTTTATCTTCTGCTGTATCATCCTCTATGGGCTCACGCTGCAAGCTTACGCCGGCAGTGAAAAGATCAATCCGGCTGACTATATTTGTGCTGAATATGTGGCTACAATCAGCGTTGAACATGCGCCTCCGCTTTTTGAGGGCTTACAAATTGATGGCTATGTTGCGGCTAAAGATGGCAGCACCATTGCTGAGCCGCGCATTTTGCCGCCGATCATGCTTGAGGTCTACGCTCTTTGCCAGTCACAACCGGAAACTTTGGTTTTGCCCCTCTGGCAGAAGGTCCGCTCGCGCATAACTCTTCCCAAGTACTCGGAATGGCAGGCCGACAAATCCACCTGTGAGCAATACAATCTTGATCCTGATGATGGCAGTGGCTTTGTCATCTGGCTCGATGGCTATAATCGCGGCTTAAATTCTGATGATGCCTCGGTCTTAAAAAGCGATCTTGATTTAAATAACTTCTTTGAGAGCTGTAAACGCGAACCCCAAAAGTTGATGCGCGATGTGATGCGCAAAGTTGCCCGGTAACTGTTCAGCGTCTTGATAGATTTTTCTCTTTAAAAGACATATTATTCTTGACCAAGCAATAAGCAGCTCTAAAGAAATTTTTTATCTGCTTTTTGCCGTCAATTATTTTTCGCTCTTGTGCTCATATCTTATTTGGACTTTTTTTGCCCAAAACAATCACTCGCGCATCTATTTCTTTGATACGTGGTACAACCACGTCTGCCATTATCTAACCATTAACATCTCTAAATAATTTCAGGCTAAGATTAACGCGAGAATAGGTAGTATTTTGAGCATTATCTAATATTAATGAAATCTCAAAAATACATTCAAAACCTTAATTGTCCTTCTTAGGCAATAATCTGCTAGATGCTGCTAAAATTTTATGGAGCATGGACAGTTATAGCTATTACTTTTCGTTAAATATATTTAACCATAAAGATCCAAAAAACAATTCTTAACCTTAATTTACAATATAACCTGCTACAAGCATCTTTCAAACTTTTTTCTAATATACTTATAGAATAAACAAAGTAAAATAAATAAAAATGAAAAATAGCATAGCTATTACACCAGATTTTTTGAACACTGATATATATCTATGTCAGCCTATCTGATGTGTAGCCGGCAGATTTGTTCCCAAATTACGAGGTACGTGTAATATTATAAATAGCTTTAATGTCTAAATTTGACCTCAAAGGCTAGTTAAAAGGTAGGTATAATTGGCATAAATACAACATTTATCGTAGCATAACCATTAGAATAATATTAAAAAATCTACTGCATTCTATATTTATATTTTTCATTACGTATTCCGTATTCCACATTCTCCCTGTTCTATACTCCATATATTACACTATCTATCTACGTCATATATCTTTACCTCTAAACGTATCTTTAACCCTAAATATATCCTTAATATATCTTCTCTAATTATATCTTGAGCTCTAAATGCATCTATGTTCTAAAATTTAATGCATATTTATTTTTTCGTAAAGATATTATCCTAAAGAATTTATCTTTTCGCCTTACACTATCCTTAAAGGAATTACATGTTCAGCTATATACTAAAAAAAATCTTTGGCAGCAAAAACGAGCGCTATCTTAAACGTTTAAAACCGCAAATTGCCCAAATCAACGCCCTAGAACCTGAAATGGAAGCTATGGACGATGAAGATTTTCCGCAAAAAATTGATCAATTAAAAGAAGAGGTCCAAAGCGGTGAGAAAACATTAGATCAGTGCTTACCACTAGTTTTTGCCATGGTGCGCGAAGCATCCAAACGCACCTTGGGTATGCGTCATTTTGATGTCCAGTTGATTGGTGGCATCGTGCTCCACAAAGGCAAGATCGCTGAAATGAAGACCGGCGAAGGTAAAACGTTAGTTGCAACTTTAGCTGTTGTCTTAAATGCTCTTTCTGGCAAAGGTGTACACGTTGTAACCGTCAATGACTATTTGGCCAGACGTGATGCCGAATGGATGGGAAAAATTTACTCTTTTCTCGGCCTGACAACCGGTGTCATTGTCCATGACTTGGATGATGAAGAACGCAAAGCTGCCTATAATTGCGACATAACCTACGGTACCAACAACGAATTCGGCTTTGATTACCTGCGTGACAACATGAAATTCTATCCTGAAGAGTTGGTCCAACGCGGGCACAATTTTGCCATAGTCGATGAAGTTGACTCGATCTTGATAGATGAAGCTAGAACACCTTTGATTATTTCTGGCGCAGCAGATGAAGATGTTTCGCTCTACAATGTAATTGATGAAGTTGTACTCAAACTTACGCCAGACGAATATACCGTCGATGAAAAGGCCAAATCTGCCTCTCTAACCGATGCTGGCGTAGTTCATTGCGAACAGCTGCTAAACTTGGACAACCTCTTTGACCCCACCAACATCACAGCCCAACATCACATCCAACAAGCTTTACGTGCCCACACCCTCTACAAACGCGATGTGGACTATATTGTCAAAGACAATGAGGTCATCATTGTTGATGAGTTTACTGGCCGTCTCATGCATGGCAGACGTTATTCTGACGGCTTACACCAAGCTTTAGAGGCCAAAGAGCACGTCAAGGTCGCTGCTGAAAACCAAACTCTAGCTTCCATTACCTTCCAAAATTACTTCCGGATGTATGAGAATCTCTCAGGCATGACCGGTACAGCGGATACTGAGGCTGTAGAATTTCAACAAATCTACAATCTGGAAGTTGTGTCCATTCCGACCAACAAACCCATGATCCGCACCGATTACCCAGATTTTATCTATAGCACACGCGAAGAAAAATTTGCGGCCATCGTTGACGCCATCAAGGAGCTCTACACCAAAGGCCAGCCTGTTTTGGTGGGTACCATTTCAATCGAAACCTCGGAAATGCTCTCCAAAAGACTGACCAGGTTAGGTATCCCCCATAGTGTACTTAACGCCAAACAGCATGAGCGTGAAGCCGAAATCGTGGCCCAGGCCGGTCAAAAAGGTAAAGTAACCATTGCCACCAACATGGCCGGTCGCGGTACAGACATAGTCTTGGGCGAAGGTGTCGTTGAACTGGGCGGTTTACATATTTTAGGTACCGAACGCCATGAGAGCAGACGAATCGATAATCAGTTGCGTGGCCGTTCTGGGCGTCAGGGCGATCCTGGTTCATCTCGTTTCTATCTCTCCCTTGAAGACGATTTGATGCGTCTATTTGGCTCTGACCGCATCAAGGGCGTCATGAGCAAACTTGGTCTGCGCGATGGCGAGGTTATTGAAAATTCCATTGTGACCCACGCTGTTGAAAATGCTCAGAAAAAGGTGGAAGCCCACCATTTTGAGATCCGCAAAACCCTCTTGGACTACGACAACGTCATGAACCAGCAGCGCGAGGTGATCTACACATTGCGCCGGGAAGTGATGCTAAGCTTTGATGTTGAGGGTATGTTGCTGGAATTTCGATCCGATATATTGGATCGTATTTACGGCGACATTGAAGATGGCAATCCTGACCAAATGGCTGAAATGCAAGAGCAGGCTTTAGCCGAGCTCCTAGACATCTTCAATCTTGAACGCATAAGATCTGTATCTGAACATTTCCCAAGCCAAGAGGAGACTGAAGAGATCACTTTAGCCATCTTGGATGAGATTAAAGCAGAAGCTGACGAACACTATATCCATCTGTTACGCTACTTCCTGCTCGAGACTCTTGATCGCACGTGGAAAGAGCATTTACGGGCCATGGATGCCTTACGCGACGGCATCGGTTTGCGCGGCTATGGTCAAACCGATCCCAAGCAAGCCTATCAAAGCGAAGGCTTCAGTATGTTCCAGGATATGCTCTTTAGGATTAGAGAAGGCGTTTGGCGGACTATTAGCCATATGCATATTGCAGTTCAGCCAGAGGATTCTCTAAGCGAAGCAATCTCGCCCAAGGAAGAATTTCGCCACCAAAATAATCTGGACGAACATATGTATGTGGCTGGTTCTGAGGCTGAAACACGCCATTCGCGCAAAACCAACCAATCGCAAAAGCGCTCTCAACCCAAGATCGGTCGCAATGAGTTATGTCCTTGCGGCAGTGGCAAAAAATACAAAAAATGTTGTGGTCGCAACAAGTAACTACAAGATAGCTAAGATATTGCCTTATCATGCTAATAAGCTTAAAAACATTCTTTATAGAATGCGCCGTAAAACCCCATCCTATAAAGGGATGGGGATAAAAGGCGCAAAAAACATAGTACTATTAACACATTCAATATCATTTCATATAATTGCTTTTTAACAATACATCTGTTTAGCAAACCACTCTGTAACGGCAAAAATCTAATTTCCCGTGGAGCTGCAAGGTTTAAGGAGTTTTTTCATGAAAGAAATCAAGAAGATTCTTTGCGCGGTTGACCTTTCGGAGCACAGCAAGCAGGTTGCTGAATATGCCGCTACCCTGGCCAGAAACCTTGGAGCCAGCGTTACTGTTGTCTACACTGCTCCATCGCTTAGCCAATATGTCGGCTTCCATGTGCCACCCAACACCATCGAAAACTTTGTGGGCGAGATCGTTACTGGCGCTGAACAGTCTATGGAAAACTTTGTGGCGGAAAACTTTGAAGGTCTTTCAGCCAAAGGACATGTGCTTATCGGCTATGCAGCTGAAGAAATTTTGAATCGGGCCAAGGAAGAAGATGCCGACATGATCGTCATGGGCACCCACGGTCGCAAAGGCATTGATCGCATCCTGTTTGGTTCGGTGGCCGAAAAGGTGGTCAAAAATGCCCGCATTCCGGTTTTGACAATCAGGCCAGAAGCTTAAACAAAATTTCCTGCCCCAATTTTTGCCTTTGGCGTTGAGGTCAATTGTTGAAGCTTTTTTCAAGCGCCAAGGTTAAGCTGTGATTTGCCCAAAATTTCCCAAGGCCGCCGTTTGTTCGGCGGCCTTGCTGTCTAACTTTTCTTTTAAGGAACAAATCAGTGTACAAGGTTCAGCTGCGCAGTGAAATCGCTAAGCTTAAAGCTTACACCCCAGGTCTCTCCATTGATGAAATTCGCCAAAAATATGGCCTAACCCAGGTCATCAAGATGGCCAGCAATGAAAATCCTTTGGGCACATCCCCCTATGTCCAAGAGGTCATCTGCCGTCATGCAGGCGATGCCTTCAGATATCCTCGCAGTGGCAATCCCAGATTGGTTCAGGCTTTAGCCAGCAAATACCAGGTCAGTGCTAAAAATATCGTTATTGGCAATGGCTCAGATGAAGTGATTGATCTTTTGCTGCGCACCCTAACAACTCCTAATCAAGACGCAATTGCCTGCTTTGATCCTTGCTTTGCCCTCTATCCCATCCAGGCCCAAATCGCTGGGCTTACAATCAAATCTTGCCCCCTAAATCCGGATTTTTCCTTTAATTTTGCAGGGCTCCTAGAATTAATTGATGCCAAGACAAAAATTGTCTTTCTAACAACTCCAGACAATCCCTCAGGTTTTTGCCCACCAAGAGACGATTTGCTCAATTTCATTCTCAAAGTATCTAGCTACCCCCATTGTCTCGTGGTCATCGATGAAGCCTATATGGATTTTTGCCCCCATGAGGAGGATGCCTCGCTCCTTTTTAAACAGCCCTTGCCAGATAATGTGGCCATCATGCGCACCTTCTCCAAAAGCTATGGCTTAGCCGGCTTAAGAATTGGTTATGCCATTGTGCCAGAGGCAGTAGCTGATATTTTCTGGCGAGCCAGACTACCCTTCTCGCTCAATATTTTAGCCGAAGAAGCGGCCCTAGCCGCTTTGGAAGATGAGCCCTTCCATGAGGAAACTCTTCAAATAGTCCAAGTGGGCCGCGAGATGATTGCTGCAGATCTTAATAAATTGGGCTGTCAGGTTTTCCCAAGCGTAGCCAACTTTCTCATGTTTACTTTACCTAAAAATTACGCCGCAGATGACTGTTTCCAATATCTTTTAAGTCAAGGCATAATCATTCGCCGCCTCACAAGCTATAATTTGCCAGAACACTTGCGCGTAACCATAGGCAATGCCCATGAAAATGAGGCGTTCATCAAGGCTATGGCCAATTTTTTGGCTTAAAAGCCTGGCAATTTTTTCTAAATCTAGCCTAAACGGAGGAGACTAAGTTTCCAGAGCGATCTGGTTCTTGGCAAAAAGCTATGGACGAAACATTGAATGTGATTACCATTGATGGCCCGGCTGGAGTTGGCAAAACCACTTTAGCCCGTACTTTAGCCGCAAAGATCAAGATTGCCTTTCTCGATACCGGAGCCATGTTTCGGGCTATAGCACTACACTTAGGGCCTGGATCTGAAAAATTTGCACACAATGTCTTGGAGAGTAAGGTAAAAGATCTCAACTTTAGCCTACAAGGTTTTGGAGAAAAAACGCAACTTTTTTGCAATAACCGCCCACTTGGCCTGGAAATTCGTACAGAAACTGTGGCCATGACAGCCTCTAAACTGGCCCAAATTGGCCTCATTCGGGAATTTTTGGCCACAGCGCAACGCAAGATAGCTAGCCAATCCCCCTTGGTGGCCGAAGGTCGTGATATGAGTACCGTCATTTTTCCCACAGCCCGCTGTAAATTTTTCCTAGACGCTTCACCAGAAATTCGTGCCAATCGCCGCCTAAATGACCCGCACAATCAAGAAAAAACAGATCTCGCAACCCTTATTGCCCAAATTAAAGAACGCGACGCCCTTGATCGCAACCGCCCAATCGCACCTCTCAAAGCCGCCGACGACGCCCTTGTAATTGATACATCGAACTTAACTATAGATGCTGTTCTTAAGATCATGGAGGATGAAATTAGGGCCAAAGGCGGCTTTAATGGCCAAAACTAGGCAAATTTTAGATCAATTGCCAAGCGCTTTTGCTAGATCACTGTCAAAAACCTAGCCTGCCCAAAGCTTCTAATTAGAGACACAGCTCTATAAAAAGTCAAAAAATAACTCATCCAACGGCTAGCTTAAGAAATTTTCTGCCAAAAATAAGGCACCTTTTGCCTACTAGGCAAAGATAGAAAAAGCCTTAGACCATAAAACCCCCGATAATTCGGGGGTTTTATATTTTGGCACGCTTTCTGCATAAAGATAGGAAACAACACTCAAGCCAAAGACTTGAGCAATCAACAAAAAAATAAATCCTGGGGAGGATATCATGGGCAATCAAATGGATTACGAAATCAACAAGGAATTAGGTGAATGCTATCTTTTCATGGGCGATTATGACAAGGCTGAAGAGTATTATCGCAAGGCTGCTGCCAACAATCCCGAAAGCTCAGCACCTTTTATGGGTTTAGCCACGGTTGCTGTACAGAAGGGTGACTTGGACAAGGCTTTGGTACTCTATGAAAAGGCAGCCCAGGTTGAGCCTTCAGATAAGGCCTACTGTGGTATTGGTCTTGTCTACATGGAACAGGGTAAGCATGAGAATGCCATTGAATGGTTTGGCAAATCCTTAGATTTAAATGCCAAAAACATCGTTTCCTTGAATTGCTTTGTACGGGAAGCCTATCAACTTAACCGTGTTGAGCAGACCATTGGCTACTTAGAAGCTGCGGCTGATCAAACACCAGAAGGCGAAGCCGTTCATGTGACCCTTGCTGGTTGCTTAATGACCCTAGGACGTAACACTGAAGCTAAACAACATCTGGAAGAGGTTTTGGCCAACAATCCCGCCAATACCAGCGCCAGAGAACTCATTGCAACAATGGCCGCGTAAGAAAATATCTGGGGGGAGATAATCTCCCCCACCTTACCACGCCTTGAACATACTCCCTCCCCACAAGATTTTCTGGGCCCGGATGGGTGTTCGGGCCTTGAAAATCAACCTATCAAGTTGGGGTCAAAATTGTCGCGATTGTAACAATAGAAAGAGAATGAAAATGCCGAAATTAGAACTTTTAAAGAATAATTTTGGCACAGATCCTGCAAATCAATAGAACGCAAATGCAGATCATAGGGGCAACCCATCATGCGGAGGATATCATGAGCAACCAAATGGACTACGAAATTAACAAAGAATTAGGTGAATGCTACCTGTTTATGGGCGACTTCGATAAGGCCGAGGACTATTACCGCAAGGCATCTGTCAATAGTCCCGAAAGCGCGGCTCCCTACATGGGCTTAGCCACAGTGGCTGTGCAACGTTCGCAATTAGATAAGGCGTTAGTTTTGTACAAAAAGGCCGCTGAAGTTGAAGAGTCAGATAAAGCCTACTGTGGAGTGGGTTTAGTCTATATGGAACAAGGTGCGCATAGCGAAGCCTTTGAATGGTTCACCAAATCTTTAGATCTCGAAGCCAAGAACATTGTTGCCTTGAACTGCATGGTGCGCGAAGCTTATCAATTAAACTGCGTTGAAAAGGTTCTGCCCTATCTTGATAAGGCTTCTGATAATACCCAAGAAGGGGAAGCTGTGCGGGTCACTTTAGCTGGCTGCCTAATTACACTTGGGCGCGAAGAAGAAGCCAAGGCTCATCTTGAGAAAGTTTTGGCCGCAAATCCCACCAACGTCAATGCCCGAGATCTATTTGCTTCGCTAGCGGCTTAAGGATGAAGGCCAACGATCTTTTTAAAATTAGCCCAAAAAACAAATTTATTTCCAAACACAAACGCCGTGCAAGAAATATTGCACGGCGTTTGTTGTTTTCGTGATCAAAAATTTTTTTTTCTTTGCCAGAAGATTTTAAGTGATAGTCTATCTGACAAAAAAAAGCGAAACTTACAAGTAGCCTATTGACCGCGAGCCAAACTAGACAAAGTCTGATTGCTAGTGGCAATAGCACTATTGGCACCTTGCATATAGCTATTATACTGGCCCATCATATCTTGCAGCTGCACCATCTTGGTTTGGATATCTGAGCCAATGGTATCCATCTTGGTCTGAATTTGCGCGATAACCTTGTCCCAAGCAGCATCACATTTAGAGTTATCACAAGAGCCGCTCTTTTTGGGACGACCCACATCGTCTTGATTGGGTAGGTTAATTTTGTTTTCAGTAGCCCATTTTTCCAAATCGTCGGGGATATTATTCTCATCCCCCCAGTTGTTCAGATAGTGATGGCCCTGCTTCATGTCACGGGCTTTGTTTAGCATTTCAGCCATCTCAGCCTTCTTGGCCTGGGTGGCCTCAATGCTGTGAATGCCATTCATGGCCTCATTTTTATTGGCTTCAGCCAATTTCATTTGCAACAAGGCAAAGGCCATTTGCGGGCTTCTAGAAACGTCACTAAGCAGCGTGCCACTGACATTTGATGCGCCATTTAAATTGACTTGACTCATAAAATATAACCTCTTTCAAATTGCAAAATTTAAATTTTACTGCCCGCGTGCCAAACTAGACAAAGTCTGATTGCTAGTGGCAATAGCACTATTGGCACCTTGCATATAACTATTATACTGGCCCATCATATCTTGCAGCTGCACCATCTTGGTTTGGATATTTGAGCCAATAGTATCCATCTTGGTCTGCATCTGAGCAATGGCGGAATCCCACTTTTTATCCAAATCTTCCTTACTATCCGCATATTTGGCATAATGTGGTACGGTTATGCCATTATCATTACAGTATTTTGCAAACTTATCGTCTATGCCTGAAGGTATGCCGGCATCGTTCAAATGCAGTCCGTTTTGCTTATAATCACGGGCTTTGTTTAACATTTCAGCCATCTCAGCCTTCTTGGCCTGGGTGGCCTCAATGCTGTGAATGCCATTCATAGCCTCATTTTTATTAGCTTCAGCCAATTTCATTTGCAACAAGGCAAAGGCCATTTGCGGGCTTCTAGCAACGTTATCAAGCAGCGTGCCACTGACATTTGATGCGCCATTCAAATTGACTTGACTCATAAAAGTTCTCCCAGTCACGGTAAATTGTGGGATTTTATTTTTTTTAATCAATAATCAAAATTAGTTTTTAACAAGCCGAAACAGCTTCGAAAGGGCGACTCTCTAATCTGCGTTTTTTTCTTTAGTCGCGCAAGATATGGACATCTTTCCTCAACGCTTATGGGCTTTCGGAAAAGATAGTGCAAAAAGATTTCTCGCGCAATATCTAGAGAAAAAAAATAATCGTCACAAATGTCAAAATTTAGTTTTTCTAGAAAAGGCAAAACCTGTTTCTCAGCCCAACTCTAAAGCCTGATTTTTCCCCAAAAAAATCCGTGCGCCTGCATAAATCATCTACCTATAAAACTTCTAGCTGCCTTGACACTCACGGCCTTATGGCTTTAGCCCATTTTCGACATTTTTGACGAGAGCGATTTTCTGGGCAACCTAGCCTAACATATGCACTTGCACTGGCAGAGAATCGTTTTAGTTAAAAGGAATCTTAGATAATAGATGCTTGTTTGTTTTAGATAAAAGACAAGTTCTTAGCAAATTAAAATTTTATTCAAAAAGATGAAGGATAATAGAAATTGTTAACACCATTTGGTTAATCAGAAAATATTTTAAAGCGTACGATATTTATTTAAAAATATTAACGAAGTATAATTTATCAATATGATAGATTGTAAAAATAAAATTTTTCTGAAATTTTACTATTATCTTATCAGATTAGATGTAGATAAAATTTCTAAATAACTTCTTAGTAACCATATAAAAGTAAACTATGATTTGGGGATTAAAAATCTTTTTCTTTTAGTCGCCTTCATATATAAAAGCTTGTTTTTTCCATATCATTGATATTTCAATTTTGCCAAATTTTTATGATAGGTCTCGATCGGCATATCCATCTATTCTAACACAACTAGCTCATTTGTTCCGAAATTGTGCTGGCAGAGCCCTGAAAAATATAGAAACCCAAAAAAGTTGACGGTTTAAGGAGCTGTCTGGAAATAATGTGCAAAACTCTAGAAAATTAAATGCAGAAGTGATGCTCTCAGCGCCCCCTTTTTTTCTTCTAGAAAACGACAACTTATTTATAGACAAACCCTTAGCTCCATACCCACTTGAAGCAAAATGCCCCAGATACACGCGAAACCTTTATGGAAAAAAAGGCAAAAAAAATCAGATTTCACGGCCTTGGCAAGCTCTCTGAAACCTGATGGGGAAATTTCTGGCGGAAAAGGTCGAGCGATTGGACAATGCCTATCTTCGCAAGACATAATGGCATCGGAGGTGTGATATGCATAATGAATCTATACAGCAGGAAGCATTTTCCATTTCCTTTAATGGGCCAGCTTTTGACGGACATGATATTCCTGCCGCTGCTCTCGCTCAGTCGCTGCTTGCTCTGGATGGTCTTTCACGTCGCGCTGCGGAAGCCGCTTATCAAATGCGCCGTAAAACCCCGCCCTTTAGGGCTGGGGATATAAGGCGCGTCCGGCGGTAGCCGGACATTTGTTTTTCCTTGTGTTCGACAAATCAATATCGTATAATAC
>JAFSZE010000079.1 GCA_017455745.1 Desulfovibrionaceae bacterium
GAATATTTTAAATGCACCTCGCGCTTCATGCGGGACATAATAAACACTTCCATGCCATCACGAATTTTAACCGTATGTTCTTCGGCCGCATGCATCTTTTTATCAACTTCCGGAGTGAAGTAATATTTGGCCTGCTGTGGAGCACAAAAAAGATGCAGCGTCTGCTGCAAAATGTCGCGTTCCACTTCTTCACGCGTTAACTTGTGCCGAATGGTTGCGATGGGGGTACCAGCCTGGACAAATTGGCCTGCCAATTCCAAATGTAGTTCGCATATTTCACCCTTCTCTGTAGCACAGATGGGCTTGTCATTGCGTTCGCGCTCTAATGTAGCCAAAAGAGTACCCTGCTTTTCCTTCCATTGGCCAGAAGGTCCGGCTACTTCATCATGCAAGGCTACTTTGGCAAAGGTCACACGACCTGTGTGTGGTGCTACCAAAACGATATCGCGATAGGGAGATTTGCTAATACTCTCAAGTAATGCCGTAATATTAACCATGCCAGATTTTTCCCCAAAAATTTCGGCTCAAAAAACTATTTATGTCTAAAAAATAAATTAGCGGTAGTAGAGATTGCGACCACCGATGGTGCGCAAAGCTTGTTTTAAGTTTTGTCGAATATAGCGGCGATCCCAAATGCCTTGAATATGGCCACGCGTTAAAGCCTCGGTTGAGCGATGATATTTGGGTGGAATATCAATACCAGTTGTCTCTTTGATGACTCCAGGGCCAGCAAAGCCCAAATTGGACGAACGCACAGCAAACTGATAGGGCGAACAACCTAAAAAGCTCGCCACAGGACCAGCAAAGGAGTTGGTGTCATAGAGCACCACATACAAACCACCAGATTCAATATAGCGGCGCACAGCCACTGTACACCTGGGCATTTGAATCAAGGCATGGGTACCCTCTTGGATGCGCATACCAGCTGTGCCATGCACATAAGCCAAAAAGGGGTAATGTTTTTTCATGGCCAGTTCGGCAGCTTGAATAAACTTATAGCCCTCAGCAGCTCCCACCGAGCCTCCCCGAAATGTGCCCATCAGCATAGCTACAATGAGACGAATGTTACCTAACCTGGCTTCAAAGGTCATACAGCCACTTTTGGTGCCATTTTGGGCTTGCGCTTTGGCGATACGTTCCGAGAAACCGGGGAAATCTAGCGGATTTTTGGCCTCAATTTCACTATTGAACTCCATCACCGAGTCATAGTCAACCACGTTTTGGACATACCATTCTGGCTCCATGGGAAAATGGTAGCCACAGTAACTACAGACCCCGGCAAACTCGCCAAACAGATCTGGGCCCCACAGATCCAAACAGCCATACTCCTGGCTATTGGGACAGGTCACAGCCTGATCGATCTGGTAGCGTGGTGAAAGATAGCGCCATTTCTTTTGGCGATTATCATCTTTCCAGGTGGAAAGAGTGGTTAACTCCTCATTTTTGACCTCAGGAGCTGTTTGCTCCAAGTTTTCAAAAAAACGATCCAGAGGTTTTAAAATCTTATATTTTAAGGTCTCCCACTCATTGTCCAGCTCTTCCATGATCGTTTTGATCTTGCGCTTATGCTTCTTATAAAAATCATATTTTAAGCTGTTCCATGGTTTGGTCACATAATCAACACATTTAGCCCACATCTTGGTATGCCAGGCACGTTTATCAGACACAGCTGAGAGCGACATCTGCAAAAACTTTTTCTGGCGCAAATTAACCAGACGTTTTTGAGCCTGACTGGTTAAACCCCACCTAATATAGAGATTTTCTAGATCTGCCTGGGGCGCATTGTGGCGCTTTTTGGCTAAGCCCCGAAAACCAGGAATAAGTCTAGTTGAAATGATCACATCGTCGGTGGCCCGAATCACTTCTTGGCGCAAGGTCCTAAAAAAATCAAAATGCCACGGACGGGCACCCAAAGGTGGCTCTTGAATAACTTGATCAATGTAGCCAAAATCTAAATTATCTTGGGCTGTGATATGTAAATTGGTTGCACAGTGCTCAATCAATTCGGTTGAAGCCCGCTGCCCTTGACGGATATGGCCCTCAATGGCTGCCGCACCTTCTGGTGAGATGACCGAATAATAGCCATGGGAGAGCATCAAACGCTTATCAGCTAGACTTATGGCTTCAGCTCCACCGCTGCCGCCTTCAGAAAAAATAGCAATGATCGGTACACGTAACCCGGCCATGCCATAGAGA
>JAFSZE010000080.1 GCA_017455745.1 Desulfovibrionaceae bacterium
ATGATATTTTACCGACTTCATGTTTGTATTATACGATATTGATTTGTCGAACACAAGGAAAAACAAATGTCCGGCTACCGCCGGACGCGCCTTATATCCCCAGCCCTAAAGGGCGGGGTTTTACGGCGCATTTGATAATAGATTGCATCGGAAGAATCGATTGCCGGGAAACTTATAGTAAGCGACACAGTTATTTTACCTAGAAAAAATTTAAAGTATCGATTTTTAGCTTAATTATCCACTGCGGTTCGAAGCGATTCGGCCCTTTAGGGAAAATCTAGAAAAAAGACTTTTGTCGTTTACTATAGGTGTCTTTTTTCTGTTGATCGTGTTTTAGGCTAATGGCTATGCCACCCAAGATGAGGGTAGCGGCGATGATTAAGCGTAGGGTGATGGCTTCATGCAAAATGATGGCTGCAAGGATAGCAGTAATGACAGGTACGGCCAATTGGATAATGGCGCTAAGTTGCAGGCTAAGTTTAGGTAAGATTTTATACCACAGGATATAGCCTAAGGCTGATGCCATGGCACCTGCCAAAATAGCAGCCCAAAGAGCGTTGGTGGTTATTTGAGGTTCATGCTGGGAGGATAAGCTTAAGAGCAAAATCAGGGGCAGGGTGGTTGCGAAATTAACAAAGGTTGTCTGGATAGGTGCATGAGATTTTTGCCCCACAACTGTGTAGCAGCCCCAGGCTATGCCAGCTAAAGACGTACAGATGGCTGCAAAGGTATCAGGAATCAAAATGTTGGAAGAAACTAGGTAGCCTAAGCCCAAAAAGGCTAAGACATAGCCAAATTTTTGATGGTCAGTCAGTTTTAAGCTGTGGGCTAGGCCAAAACCAAGCATACTTATCTGTACACTGGCATTAATGATCAGTGTACTGGCACCGGAGTTGATTTTGGCTAAGCCAACAGAGAAACAGATCAGATAGATGAACAGAAAAAGAGTGGCCTTTATGTTGATGAGTTTTAGGCACAGTTTAAGCTTTTGGGCTAAATTTTGGCCTGGGCAATGGGGTAGGGCCAGAAGCGCTAAAGCGGCTATGGCGGCCAGTGTGCGGATTTGTGTATAGGTACAAGGCCCCATGCCTTCGGAAATGATGGCATAGCGGCAGAAGATCGTGTTGGCGGCAAAGAGAGTTAAGCAGACAAAGGTTAAGAAGAAGATGGGCATGATGATTTGTGCGAGTTTTGTCCCAAGGTCGTGGCAAATTGGCGATTTTAGGGCTGTTTTTGCGCAGTTAATGATTTTTAGGTGGAAAGTTTGGATTTAGCTGAATTTAGGATCTGGGTCTAGCGATTGGACAACTTAAAGGAGAGAAAACATGGCTGGCAGCGACATCAGTGGGATTTTATTGGATCCGGCTCCAGGAGCAAGTGATCTGTCGCGTGAAGTTTTAACGGCAATTTTCGGTGCGAACTGGTGGGATCCAGGGCAAGCGTCGGAAGGAAGTCAGGCTGTCTTTGAGCTTTTAGCCAGCCTCAATGCAGTGGGTGCTGTAATCATTGCCTGGGTTATGATCATTATTTTGCTTGTGTCTGTGGTTGGAGCCGCTAAAGAAGGGCGTGGTCTGGGTGGGCAGTATCATACACCCTGGGTCCCCCTGCGTTTGGCTTTTGCCATGGGAGCAGTGGCACCTATCCAAAACGGTCTAGGCGCTCTGCAGCTGATTATCTTGAGCATTATCGGTGTATCCATCAATTTGGCCAATAATATGCAAACAACCGCTTTAAACTGGTTAGCTAGTGAAAGTTCCTTGGTGGCCATGAACAGTGCCAGTGAAAGCCATGACTATGCTATCACTAAAGGCACGCTTGATGTAGGCGATGCAGTGACTGGGGCTAGCAAGATGAGTGGCAAAACTTTGGCTGTGCAAATTTTGCAGACAGAAGCCTTTTTGACCTATTTGCATACCCAGCTTGGTTGCGATGCTCCGAGCGAGAATTTTGCCGCACAGTTAACAGAGGTAGAAGATGCGGCTACCGGGAACATCACTTTGTACTTTAGGAACACAGGTCGACTTGAGTGTCAGCGTGGTTACATCCAAAAAGAACCTGAGTCTTTCGGTGGTTTTACGCTGATTAAAAGTCAAGCCAATGATGTGGTTGTGCAGGTGGATATGCGCAAAAGGGTGGATTTGCTTAAGGAATTGATCAAAAATGTTGAAGAAACTGGTGCGCCTAAACATTTTGCCGTGATGCGTTTTGATGGTGATACTAGGGAAGCGGTCACGGTTGTTCAAGATCGGGCCAAAGTGCAGGCTCAAGGTGTTATTTATGCCAATAAGTTGGCCAGTCTTATTCGGGGTCGAGGGCAACGCTCGGCCCAATTGGATCAGAAACTGGCCCTCTTTCGGACCAACAGTGAAAACTTTGGTTGGTTTAGTTTAGGTGCCCACTATTGGTCTTTAGCTACCTTGGAGCAGGAGTTGCAGGCGGCTGATGATCTGGCTGTGGCCTGGATTGAGCCCAAGTTTAGAAATTTTGCTGACTGTTTGCCAGTTTCTTTTGCCACATCTTTTTGGCCTAGGATCAATGAGGCATCATATTTAGGTGATAAGCCTAGTGATGATCTTTGGAGTAAACTTTGGGACTATGTGTCACCATTTACAGGTCTAAGCAAACGTTTTGCGCAAGCTTTGGAAGCCTCCCCCGATGCCTTGCTCGCGATGATTAGTTTGGCTAGATGGACTAGTGGTACTTGTTCGGCCATTTTGGTGGCAGCAGAAGGGGCAAAGCTTGCGGCAATCAGTGGTTCTAAACTTATGACCAAAAATGCGGCCATGCGTGTGGCTGATTTTTTTACCGGTGGTGGTGAAGCCGGAGATTCGGCCCTCCAGGCACTTATTTTTGACTTAACCTTCTTTTTGCGGCTGATTATCTTACCATTATGGACTTTTTCCACCTGTGTGGCTTACCTTATGCCTGCCATACCTTTTTTGATCTGGATTGCGGCCATTGCCGGTTGGATTGTTTTGGCAGTGGAAGCTGTCATTGCTGCGCCACTTTGGTTGATCGGTCAGGCTATGCCTGAAGGTGATGGTTTTGCTGGCAGTTATGGGCGGAGTGGCTATTTACTTTTGTTAAGCGTTTTTTTGCGGCCCATGCTTTTGGTTTTAAGTATGTTCGTTTGTTTTATTGTCATGCGGGCTACTGGTAGCATGATCGGAACTTTAATGGCGCCTTTTATTGATTCGCAGGCTGATTTAAGCGCGATTACCTTGGGTCTTGTAGGTTCCATCTTTATGTTTATTGTGACCTGTGCAGCCATAACGCTCTTAACCTGGAAATTGTTTGATTTGGTTACCCAAATGCCAGATCGTCTCATTCGCTGGATGGGGCAGCAAGTTGGTGGATTGGGTAGCGAATCACATATTGTCCATAGTCTTGGAGCTTGGCAAACTGCCACAAGCTCAGGTCAAACCCTAGCCCATTCAGCTAGCAATACTCTTAAGCGGGGTTTAAATCCAGTTAAGAGCAATTTACCCATGTCAAACAGGATCAAAAATCCATAATAAAAGCTGAACTTAGACGTATTTTTTAATTTATCAAATAAATCAACCTCCTTGCGCTGCCATAAATTTAGGTAAGTGCGAGGAGGTTGATTTATAGTTTGGTAGTGTTGTTTAATGATTGTAAAGATATGGTGTAATCTAAGAAAGATATAACTTAGATTAAAAATATCTTTCTTAGAAGAAATATTAAAAGAATAATCTCTATTGTATTTAAGATAAATAACCAAAATGTATTAGCTATTTATATCTCTTGATAAATATCTATATTTAGTTATTTTTAAAATATGTTGTAAATATAATTGATTATCACATCATAAAGAAGTATTTAAGTTAAAAATTGACTGTTATAATTTTTTTTTGTAAGTCTTATAAGTTTTATGATTTTTATCCAAGATGCTATTACATTTTAGACCGATTTTGGGAACAGATGATAGCATATCCAACGATTTTAGCGCATTGGCTCATTTGTTCCAGCATTCTTTGGGAAACGTAGTGAACTACCGCACCCAATAAAGGGGTGTGGCTTCATAAGAAGTGTAATTTATGAAATTCTTATTCTTACAGGCGTATCCACATCGCCTCTATAGTATAGGATCGAAAGATCCACAACTTTACTTTTCCGTAAAATATTTAATGCTCCGTTGACATCAGCATTTAATAATTTACCAGATTTAGTTTTATATAGAC
>JAFSZE010000081.1 GCA_017455745.1 Desulfovibrionaceae bacterium
AAAACTTGATGAAATAAATCTGAAGCTTTATTGCGCCCAAAATTTGACTAAAAACGACAAAAAATTTATTTTTCCTTGAAAAACAATCTAACGAATGTATTTCATCGTCATTTTTATACCTAATAAACCCATTAATATAAAAAAATAAGTGACATTGTTGCAAAAATATCATCGAAGGCCCAGTCGGGGTCTGGTTTGACAAGCTTTGTCACGGATTCAGGCATAAGAAAGAAGGCAAAATGATTTTACATCAAACAGTGCATCATAATGATTTTTTAGATGCGTATTTGTATCAATTATATGTATGAACTATCACACATATACAGAGGTGTGATAGTTCATAAAATGCCGGTTGCGTAAACTACCGATCGGCCCTTGTTACATTAGTGCCATAAATAAGCCTAAAATCATTCTTCATGGAAATTGGAATCCAGCCGTTTTCTTGGCAGGCAGCACGTACTTTCTCGGCTTTGCCTACATTGCCAAGTTCACGCTCGGTATCGTCGCACAGTAATGCAAAAGCTAGGGCCTTGTGCCGATTATTTGTGACTGTGTAGCTGAACATGCTATAATCGCCTGAGGAATTGCCAAAGGCTAGAACAGGCTGCTTGCCGATTTCTCTGACAATACTCGAGACTTTGTTCATCTGTAAATTCTTTTCAATGAATTCTCCGCGTAAGATGACGTCTTTGGCTGAATGTCTGTAGGCTAGACCGTCATTCTTGCCTTGGTTTGAGGCATAGCCTTTCACGTCAGTGCCAATGATGTTGTCAGAAGCCACAGGGAGGGCGCCAGCTGCGAGCACGCGCACTGTCTGCCTGTCAGAGCCCGAGACAATAAAGAGCTTAAAGTTGTTGGCAGCAAGATAGGAGAGAACTTCAACCATTGGCAAATAAAAGCTGTCACCTCTTGAAAGATTTGTTAAGCCTTCAGCTTTAGTCTGCATGAAGCGTTTTACATAAGCATCGTAGTCCGCAATCGACATGCCAGCAAAGACGGCTTCTTGGGATCTAGCCTCTTCGCGGGAGATGTCTTTGGGCAACGATTTAGGAGTTGTTAGGCCAGCGCCGTTGGGACTTGTTTCAAGCCCAGTACCTTTTATTGGATTAGGAATGCCGATGTGATAGATGCCAGCCTTGACCATCTTAGCATAGGCCTTTTCCTTTGGAGCGGGGGTGTATGTGGGATCATTCAGCGCCCGCTCAAGATAAAGCATCCATTCGAAATAGGACGGAGTTGTTTCGCAAATTAAGGTGCCATCAAGGTCAAACACAGCAATCCTATCCTCTACGGGAATGAAATTAGGACTTGCTGGATCTGTCACATCTTGTACATAAGCTACAAGTTTCTGAAAAGAGGGAGCATTTTTGTTCCAATAGTGAAAGTTGCTGCCATTGGCATTGACAGAAATTTGCGCAAGTTTAGCACGTGTTGGCACATCGATATCTGCACTATTATGCTGCTTGGGCGCACAGGCTAAGAGAGTTATTGCAAGAAATGCAACTAGGCAGATGTTTAAATGTTTCATACTGCTTCTCCAAAAGCAAAAAAAGATGCGTTATTTGAGATATAAAAAGAAAAAAGTATGATTAATTAGATGCATACTAGATCTAAGCTGGTATTAAGTAGAGAAAAGCTTAGTACACAGCTTATCCATGTTTTTTTGCTGACGTTTTTTGCGACGATCAAGAATTGCGTTTTTATCAGCTTCAGTTTTAGTCCCTGTGGCAACCAAAGCATCAAGTTTTCTGCTCAAAATAGAAAGTTCTTTTGCATGTAATTTTTGAAGTTTCGCAATTTCAAGATTTGCCAGTTTGTGTACTGCCTCAGGACTACTACTCAACTGTTCAAGCTGGTATTTCTTAATATTTTTTAAACCTAAGATCTTAGCATCAATCAAGGTAATTTTTTGGTGTTTGATATCAAAGATAATCTCATTTGCCGTTTTGGGGAGTCCTTGTTGCTGTATTTACCACGCACCAAGAAGATCATCAGACTCTATATTATTAGCCGTTTGCTTTTTTCTTGCATTGATTACATTTAAAATTTCATCATGCGAACCAGCTACTTTTTTCTTGGGGTTAGCAGCGAATTCAGTAGGTGCTCCTGATATGCCCTTACGTAAAGCATCAATATTTGTCAGAGTTTTCTTGGTTTTTGGATTACAGAGAAGAATGGCAGAACTAATCGAAGAGTAAAGAGCCTTGGGCGCTTTGGTTTTAGCCGCAGCTACACTCAAACCAACTGAAGCAAAAATTCCTAGAGCCGGTAGGGCCCCAACAACAAGCGCAATGCCCGTGGCACCGACTACACCAGTTGCTATAATGCCTAAGACAGATTTTGAAAATATTCCAAGTGTGAAGTTTAGCTTAATTTAGTTCACGTGAAGAGCCCTATTCTCGCTTGCCCAGCCGCTGCAAATGATACTATGTTAAACATAACACTTTGGTTATATATTTATATTGTAAACGAACTAAATGATTTTGCTTAAA
>JAFSZE010000082.1 GCA_017455745.1 Desulfovibrionaceae bacterium
AATCCGATATTTTCCAGTTTTAGCCCAGCATTTTCTTGTTTTAACGCAACAATTTCTTGCTCAAGCTCTTCAATTTTATCTAATTTTTCAGACGTAAGAGTTTCTAAATTTTCAGATTCCATATATCTGCCGTCCTATATAAATGATTTTTGTGATTCTAAATAGTAAATTAAATTTACAAAAATCCAGTTTTCTTGGCATGCAAAAATCGTTCCAAATAACATGGCACTTTTTTTGCATATACGAAATCCGACCTAAAAGCCTGTTGCAAAAACTGTGCCAAACCGGCTGAAAAATTGACTGAAGGCTTACAAAATAGCTGCTGTGACAACGCACAACAGCCTAAAAAATATTCTTTGCTAATAGCAATTATAAAGCGAACGTACGTGAAAAAATTTTCACACTTACGTTCGCTCAAAATAAAAGATATAGATTGATACTATATTTAGACTATCTTTTAATTATTAATACTTTTCTTGTTGAAAAATGGTAATTTATGTTGGCTTAAATGTGGACGCATAGCATTCAACGAAATACCTAGAGTGGTCAAATTATGCAAGAGTGCCGATGTACCAGCAGGTAAAATATTAAATAAGCCACCAGCCAAAAAGATACTATTGAAAATTAATGTCGAGGCAAAGTTAACTTTGATCCGCTTCATGGTCGATCTGGCCAAACGTCTGGCTTCCACTAGGCCATTTAAATCAGGATTGGTCAAAAGCACATTGGCTACTTCTTGAGCCAAATCTGTGCCATCGATCATGGCCACACCCACATGCGCTGCCGACAAAGCCGGCGCATCGTTAATGCCATCGCCAACCATTAAGACTTTGCAGCCCTGATCAGTTAACTCTTTAACTACTTCCGCTTTATCCGCTGGCAAGACCTGGGCACGATATTCGGTAATACCGGCTCGCTCAGCAATGGCCTTGGCTGTACGCTCATCATCGCCTGTAAGCATGATTACGCGTTTAAAACCTTCGTTACGCAACTGCTTGATCACAGCCACAGACTCACTTCTAAGCGGATCTTCAATGGCTAACATACCAGCAAGCTGACCATCTTCAGCCATGTACAATAAGGAACGACCTAAACTGGTCTGCTCGATAATTTCCTTTTCCAGAGGTGAAACATCCACATGTTCATCGCATTCGATATAGTGACGACTGCCCACATGAAGAGTTTTACCATGTAAAGAAGAAGATACACCGTGGGCGACAATATAATTGACCTGAGCGTGTTCTTCTTCGTGGTTTAAATTTTCATCAAGGGCCTTTTTAACGACAGCCCTAGCCACTGGATGGGGAAAATGCTCTTCCAAACAAGCCATAACGCGCAAGACTTCATCGCGAGCATGACCTGGACAAGGAATAACTTCGGCCACAACAGGACTGGCGTTGGTTAATGTGCCGGTCTTATCAAAGACAATCGTATCAGCGTCATTTAAGGCTTCCAAGAAGCGACCGCCTTTGATAACCATGCCATGATGGGCACCTTCACGCATGGAGGCTAAAACAGCTAAAGGTGTTGCCAGTTTCAAAGCGCAAGAATAATCAACCAACAAAACGGAAGCTGCGCGAACAAAGTTGCGCGTAACTAAAAAGACTATCCCGGCTAAAGCAAAGGTGAAAGGCACAGCCATATCGGCCATACGTTCACTTTTTCCCTGAATACCAGCCTTTAAAGCTTCCGATTCTTCGATAAAGGTCGCTACTTGTCTAAATCTTGTGTCATCGCCAACACTAGTAACACGAATAACTATTTCGCCTTCTTCAACCACGGTGCCAGCAAAGACAGCCCCACCAGCTTCACGCTTAACGCCAATGGGCTCTCCGGTCATGGAGGACTGATTAACTACACCTACACCTTCAGCTACGATACCATCAACAGGAATAGCTGATCCGGCCCGTACGATAACTAGATCACCCTTTTTGATCTTGGATAAGGGCATGGAAACTTCCGCCCCATCGACCTTGCACCACACAGTTTGAATATTTAGGGTCAAACTTTCAGCTAAAGAATCCAAGGAATGCCGCTTGGTCCAATAGGCCAAAATATCACCCAACCCCAACAAAAGGGTTAATACGGAAACTGTACGGAAATCACGCATATAGAGTGAAGCACCAATAGCTGAGGCATCCAAAACCTCCACTGTCAATTTGCCCTGGGCCAAGGCTTGAATGCCCTTAAAGATAAAGGGAATAGCACCAATAACGGCTAGTCCAATGCGCACGTTAGTTGGCAGAAAAGGTCTAATAAAGATAAAACGCAGTAATGGCCAAAATCCGCCCAAGAAGGGCTTGGTTTCAGCTTCACCGCCTAATAACTTTTTCATCGCGGGAAGTTTTTCATTGGCTGCAAAAAGCTTCAAAGCCTGCGTACGACTTTTCTCATTGTCGTAAAAAAACAAAAAACTACCTGCTCTAGGATTAGTCGATGCCCCGGTGATACCCGATATTTTGGTGAGCTTCTGCACAAGATCATTGGCAGCTATGGCAGGCAGCGGACCGTCTGCCCGTACGCGCATCCGACCGTCGGTCGATGTCTTTAGACCTTTAAGCTCATGAACAACATAAAAGGGCATCCTAACCACTCCTTAAAAAGTTAAATTGTAGAAATGTTAGATTGTGAACTACCGCACCCCATAAAGGGGTGTGGCTTCATAAGAAGTGTAATTTATGCAATTCTTATTCTTACAGGCGTATCCACATCGCCTCTATAGTATAGGATCGAAAGATCCACAACTTTACTTTTCCGTAAAATAT
>JAFSZE010000083.1 GCA_017455745.1 Desulfovibrionaceae bacterium
ATTAACCGCCAAAGCCACACGCTGACCGTTATCGCCTAATTTGCCAGGGCCTGCAGCCACAACTTCACCTTTGGAAGGTTTTTCTTTGGCTGTATCTGGAATGTATAAGCCACCAGCAGTCTTTTCTTCAGACTCAAGACGTTTAACAAGTACGCGATCGTTTAACGGATGCAGCTTCATAATGGTTCCTCCAAAATGTATTTTTTATCATTTTTTTTGTGAAAATCAGCTCTGACCGAATATTCACTTGTCTCCACAGTTGAGCCAAATAATTTTCGGCCAAACTTTGGTCTAAAATCAGCTCTTAGGCCTTGCCAAAAGTTTTTTAGGCAAAAAGTACGGCGCAAGCCAAATATCAATAGCTCTGCGCCCAAAAAGACTTTTTGATCTGCCCAAAAATCTTAAGCAAAAGGCCATAATGTGGGGGATGTCGTTGGACAGAAAAAAAGATAATGCCCTTTGGCAAATTGAAAAGGGGGGGCGACCATTTTTTTCTTACTTTCAAGGCAAAATTTTGCTTAACTGCCCAATTTTATTGATAAAATTTTTTTAAGAAAATTTTGGCCCGGCCACACATGACAAGGCGAAAAAGACTGCCCAAAGAAAGGCAAGACAAAAAATATAGTGGCCAAAAGAAGCGAAGACCCGAAATTATCTCCCCAGCAAGCGAGGAAACCAAAAAGTAGCTCCCCCAAAGAAAAACAGACCCAAAAAGTAGAGGCCCGAGCAAAGACAAAAAAAGGCAAAAAACAAAAAAGGCAGCCTTAAGCTGCCATACCAAATCTCAAACTAGCCAAACTAGTGGCCTGGAAACAATTCTGGGCCTGATAAAATCTTGGCGCCAGTTTCAGTCAAAGCCTCAATGGCTTGATCGTTCTTATCAAAGCGGAAAATCATCACGGCTCCTGGTCTTTCACGTTGAATCAATGAATACATATATTCAACATTGATGCCATGGGCTGAAACAATCTGGAGAACATGATCTAAGGCACCTGGCTTATCATCAACTAACACAGCCACGACGTTGGTTGTTCCTGTGGTAAAGCCTTTTTCTTTAAGCACATTCTTGGCTTTTTCCTGCTCACCAACCAACAGACGCAAAATACCAAAATTAGAAGTATCAGCTAATGACAGGGCTTGAATGTTAATTTTAGCTTCAGCCAAGGCGTGCGTGACGTCAGCCACACGACCGGCCCGATTCTCAAGAAAAACCACAAGTTGTTCTACTTTCATAAATTTTTCAGCGCAAACACCACATAATAAAATGTGGTGGAAACGCTGCTCCTATAGTTTTTTTGGTGTTGGAGCTGATCCTTGACAAACTACAGAGACATTAAAAAATAGGCAAAATATCTTGACGAGGCTCAAAAAGCTACAATTTTTACGCTTGGGTGGCCAAAAGCGTGGGCAAAGATCTAGTGCCATCTTGCACTAAGACTTTTTAAGCCTTACGCTCATCTCCTGTGCGTACGCCATCTTTCTCAGCCTTAGGCGTTATATCAACTTCACTAGGCTCAGTTGTAGCACGTCTAAAATTGCGGATGGCCCGACCCAAGCCTGAGCCAATTTCGGGCAATTTTTTCGAGCCGAACAAAACTAACACGACCAACAATATAATAATCAATTCTGTCGGGCCAATGGGACCTATCATTAACTTTTCAGCGCAAACAAAGCTTTTAACTTTGTCAAAACACGCTGCCCCCTCTTAATTTTGAATTACTCTTAGCGCCAAAAGATTTTCCCCGTAAACAACTTTGGATGCACAAACCAAGAACTAACTCTCGCACGCATTTTTTCTAAAACGTACCGCCAAAACTAGACCCAAAGTCATCTGAAAAAAAAGCTATCCAGCTAGTCTAGGGACAAATCCATGATTTCTCACCGCCAAGCTAGCTCTTAACTATACATCATTATCCAAACTTTGAAAATATGCCTGCCAGGCGACTTTAAGGGCTGGCTTTTATTATCTTTACGGTCAAAATCTGGATTATCGACAAATTTTTACTTGCAATTAGCAGAAAATACTGGAAATTATCCTAATATCAAGGAAATAAACTATGCATTTAAATTACTTAACATCTTTACCTTGTGGATAAAAATCTATATCACTGGGGATTTTGCTAAGTATAGTTTTTTATTAATTTTTCTATATATGTACAGTTTACAATAGATTTACTTTTACTAATATTTTATTCTTGGAAGTTAGACTTAATTTCTTCTAATAAAATTAACGATTTACTTAGCTTTGGTTTGAATTCTAAGCATTAAAAGAGCATTTTTTCTATATCAACATAATATTTAACAGTTTCTGATGACAGAATACATCCTCAAGAAATTTGCTAATTATTTTAAATATTTAAAATACCCTTTAAGACATCCAAATTTTGCTATTTCAACACCCCTTTGATCACGCTGAGTTTAGTTTTACAATCAGGAATTTCTGTTCAAAAATCACAAAAACCATTAAAAACCGGATCGTAAATAAAAAACTTATAATTCTGTACCAATAGTTTACATCTGTTCAATGCCTATGTCAAGGAAAAGCAAAACGGCGAAAAGCAGCACGCCTTCGTGCTGCTTTTCACCGCCATATGCTCTGAGCTAAAAGGATCTGGTAGCTTATTTTAGGTTTAGCCTCGGGAGGCTTTTTTGGTCCTGCGCATCTTAGGCTTGTGGCTTAAAAAGGCTGTGCGCACCTCTTTAGGGGATTTGGAGTTTTTAAAACCTGCTTCCAAAAGCTTGCGGGCCACAAAATCACGACTAACCCGGCTGCGTCCGCCCATAACCACAAGCAAAAGACGGGTTCCGGCACGTTGAGCTGTGACAATAATATTGTAACCAGAAGCGGTGGTCCAACCTGTTTTTAAACCATTTACGCCGCAAACAGCTCCAAGCAAAGGATTGGTGGTTGAGAGAAGATGACCACCATGAGAAAATGTGGCAATATTATGATAAGTTAATGCTTGCGGGTGTTTGTGCAAATAGGCCAAGGCCAATTTAAGCATATCAGCTACGGTCGTTATTTGGGCAGGTGCAGGCAGACCTGTGGGATTGCAAAATCTTGTTTGGCGCATACCCAAAGCGCGGGCCCGATCATTCATAAGCTTAACAAATTTGGCTAAATTGGCATTGACAGTTTCAGCCACTGCCATAGCTGCATCGTTGCCCGAGGCCACAGCTGTGCCAATGATCAGTTTCATTAAAGGCACACGCTCCCCAAACCGCAAATGCATACTTGATCCACCGGTTCTAGAAGCCAAACGACTAATTTTGATCCGCTTGTTTAGAGACAAACGCCCTTGTTTTATAGCATCAAAGGCCAAAAAGAGCGTCATAACTTTGGTTAGCGATGCCGGTGGAATGGGCACATTGGCATTGTGCTGGTAGAGAATCTGGCCAGTTGTCATATTATAAAGCAGTGCAGCTCGAACTGGCATGGAGGGAGAAACGTAGGGATAACAGACAGGCTTTTTGCCACGAGCACGACTTTGTTTCCAATCATTGGATGTGGCTAAGGCCAGATCCTTAGATGAATCTACATCAGATGCATCTGCAAGTTTAAACTTGCCTCTTGCTCGGACCTCAGATTTTTTGAGTGTCAACATTTCTTTGGGGGAAGCGGAGGCTGCCTGATTTAGCCGGACTTTTTTCTTGCGCTGATTTGGGCTAGATTGTTTAGACACCAAATCAACTTTTGACCGACGAGCTTTTTTTGTGCCTACCTGGCCTGTGGCACTCAAAACAGGCACTTTTTTAACTCCCCGTTTAGGTGGCGCCAAAGACTGCTTTTGCTTGTGGGCTTGTTTGGGCAAAGCCAAAGCATACTCACAGTCTAAGGTCATTACCCCCAAAAAAAGCAGCAAACTCATCACGACCAGCCAGGCCCGACAATCTGTAGCGTGTTTATGTGTATCCATGATGATCACAACAAGCGCTATTCCCTACAGATTTTGAAAACCAAAAAGTCCCACTAAGATCTTGTTATAAGAGCATATCTTAAAAGCCAAATAGAGCCTGTTTCAAAGAACAACCTCAAGTTAAACATTAAGTTATATCCATTTTAAAAGCACTTAAGCAGTTTTGGACTGTAATTGGATCTAAAATACGTGCCTATGCACAAAAAGCCCGAAAGCTGGCTTAAATCTAAAATGGATAAAAGGATAACACTTTTGGCATACAAATCTTAGTCAAGACGTAAATCCTTTCAGCAGAGAAATAGTCCAATAAGATTTTTTAGAAAACAAACGATTTCAAGAGATCGTTTGGAAGATTAATTCGAAAATCACTGTATGCCGAGCATAGGGGAAAAGGAACCTAGATACAAGCAACTTAAAATATTTTTATATTTGTCTATAGACATTATACGTCTAAGCTACACTTGAGACATCTATTCATGTCGAAAAAATATTTCTTTTAGTCTCAATCCTATATAAAAAATAAACTTCTAGATTAGGCTTAAAAGTTAAGATGCTCTTTAAATTTTTAATCAAAATCTTGAGTGTACCAAGAATCTAAAAAACGTGATTTTGTTTAAAAAAAATTGCTAAAAAAGTCCCTTTGCCCTTATATTTTGCTACTTTTAAAAATTTTCCGGCCTTAGCTTTCATATCTCAACTTAAAAGAATGGCGTTGAGTTTAAGATTTTTATCTAAAAAAAATCTTTTTTCTTTTTTGATTTTATCTTTGATCTTGGACAAAAATAAGAGCTTTTTTGCCCTTAATCTTAATTAATTCGCACAGTCAGGCATAGAAAAGCACTTTTTTTTCTTTACATATCTTAGTCCCTATTGTTTATACAAGCATAGACATATTTACTAGGTTAAACTTAGAAACTGTACACGGCAAAATTAATCCAATGCTTGAAAATCAGTACAGGAAACCACAATAATACACCCTAAAAACGCTGAAACTTCATAAGGAATAGATAGGATGGATATCGGGAGTTATTCATTTAACGAATTTCGGCAGCTAGCCACCAATTTTCATGGCTATCCGGCCCCTGGCCTTTTGATTGGCGCCTACATGGTCGAGCTTGGCAAAAGAAACTTGCCTCAAGGAACCCTCTTTGAAGCTGTGGTTGAGAGCAAAAAATGTTTGCCTGATGCTGTGCAGCTATTGACCGTCTGCTCCATCGGCAACAATCGCTTAAAAATCTGTAATTTGGGCCGCTATGCGGTCTCTTTATTTGATAAATACACAGGCCGTGGGGTTAGGATAAGTTTGGATCCAGCCAAGATGCGCCAGTGGCCTGAGATTTCAGCCTGGTTTTTCAAATTAAAACCAAAAGCAGAGCAGGATTCAGAAAAGCTTGAAGCTGAGATTAAAGAAGCCGGTGACTCCATCTGCAATGTGCAAGAAATCACCATCAAGCCCAACTACATTGGCCACAGCCATATGGCTAATATTGGCATCTGTCCTGTGTGCGGCGAAGCCTATCCACAAGCAGATGGTCCCATCTGTCGGGGCTGCCAGGGCGATGCTCCCTATGAAGATCTGAAAGGTGCCCTAAATCAAGATTCAAAATCAGCCAGTCAGGAAATCAAAATTGTCAAGGTGGAAGATGCCGTAGGCCAAACTGCTGCCCACGACATGACAAGAATCGTGCCCGGCCAATTTAAAGGTCCTGAATTTAAAGCTGGCCAACGCATCACGGCCAGCGATGTTTGCCGTCTACAACAGATGGGACGCTTTCATGTGGCTGTTAGGACAGATGCAGAAAAAAACAATCCATCAACCACTTTGATCCATGAAGACGAAGTCGCTAAAACCTTGGCCGAAATGATGGCCGGGAAAAACATTGGCTATAAACTCCCCCCACGGGAAGGCAAAATCGACTTTACTGCTGAATGCCAAGGTCTGCTCAGTGTCGATATTGATAGACTCATGGCCTTTAACCTTGTGCCAGACCTTATGTGTGCCACCCGCCAAGATGGCCTAGTTGTTAATCAAGGCGCCCGTGTGGCTGGCACCAGAGCCATACCTCTGTATCTTGAACGTCAACACTTACAAAGTGCCAAAAACATTTTGGGTGCTGAACCATTATTTACGGTTACACCACTGCGCAGTGCTCGAGTTGGCATACTTGTCACAGGCACCGAAGTCTTCCAAGGCTTAATTGAAGACAAATTCATTCCCATCATCACGGCCAAGGTCTCCAACCTCAATTCCAAAGTCATCAAGGCCACAATCGTCCCAGACGAAGCTAAGCCCATGGAAGAAGCCTTAACTGAATTTAAAAACTTGGGCTGTGATCTCTTAATTACTACAGGCGGCCTCTCAGTTGATCCTGATGATATCACCAGACAAACCTTAATTGCCGCTGGCTTAACCGATATTATTCATGGCATTCCCATGTTGCCTGGCACCATGAGCTTAGTTGGCAACATTATGACCGAACAAGGCAAGATCCAGGTTTTGGGAGTTCCAGCCTGTGCCCTC
>JAFSZE010000001.1 GCA_017455745.1 Desulfovibrionaceae bacterium
AATATTTTACGGAAAAGTAAAGTTGTGGATCTTTCGATCCTATACTATAGAGGCGATGTGGATACGCCTGTAAGAATAAGAATTGCATAAATTACACTTCTTATGAAGCCACACCCCTTTATGGGGTGCGGTAGTTCACTTTACGGTGAGCTAGTGCCTAACATAGCCTAAGAGGAGGTTTGCATGCCAACACTTGTATATGGTGTTTTTGACGGTGTGCCTTATGATAATCGCAAAAAAGCAACTCCTGAAGTTCCCACAGATATTAATCTGGAATCGCTCACTGAATTTAATAGCGGAAATCCTTTAAGCGTTTTTTTGAGCGAGCGTGGTTTTTTGGTCTTTGATCCCAATGTGTCACTTTTAAGTGCTCTAACCAAGCATTTTCAGACCGTGGCCAAAGAATGCTGTGGCAAATGTACCCCCTGTCGCACCTGTTCAGCCTTGATTTCGCGTCAATTAAATGAGCTTAATGGCGAAAAAGATGCCAATTTCTGGGCTGAACTTAAGCGGTTGGCTGACCATATGATGGCCACATCCCTCTGTGGGATTGGTAAAACTGGTCCTAGACCTTTGGTTGATGCTATTACTTACTTCCCAGATGAACTTAAGATAAAGTCAGACAATGCAACACAAGGCTTCTACAGCCAAAAAACTAGTCCCTGTATCGAAGCTTGTCCTGGGTTAGTTAATATTCCGCGCTATATCGATTATCTCAAAGACGGTCACTTGGATCTTTCAGCAAGCACTGTTTTAATGCACTATCCCTTGGTTGGTAGCTGTGGTCGTGTTTGTGTGCGCAGCTGTGAATCTGCCTGCAAACGGGGTCAAATCGATCAACCCATCTCCATCCGCAATCTCAAACGCTTTGTGGCTGACAAAGCTATTGCGTCAGGTGTCCTTAAGCCTGTTAAAAGTTCGGCTAGCCAGAAAAAGCAGGTGGCTATTATTGGGGCTGGACCTGTGGGTCTCTCCTGTGCTTACCATTTATTAAACATGGGCTATGGTTGTGACATCTTCGAGGCTAAAGACAAGGCCGGTGGCATGGTGCGCTATGGCATTCCTGTCTATCGTCTGCCCAAGGAAACCCTCCAAAATGAGGTCGATATCGTCACAAGTATGGGTGGCCAGATCAAATTTAACCAGAAGCTTGGCCAAGATTTCCATATCGATGATCTGTTTAATAAAGGCTATGCTGCAGTATTTATTGCCACAGGATGTCCAGAAGGTAGCTATTTGGGTATGCCAGGCGAAGATACAAGTTTACCCGATTATGAAAATGGCATTGAATTTTTGGATCGGGTCTATAAGGGCGTTGAAGATAACAAGCCCCCAGTCTTAGAAGGCGATGTGGTAGTTGTTGGTGGCGGCAATGTGGCCATGGATTGCTGTAGGGCAGCCGCCAGAGTGGCTAAAGACACTGTACATTTGATCTATCGCCGGACCGAAGCTGATGCGCCAGCCGACAATGAAGAAATTGAAGCAGCTAAGGCCGAAGGTGTCAAATTCCATTTCCTCTGCGGCCAGGATTCTTTGGTGGTTGAGAATGGACATATTGTCGGTCTTAAGGTGCAAGATATGCAGCAGACCGAGCCTGATGCCAGTGGCAGACGTGGCGTTAAACCTATTCCAGATTCTGTTAAGGTTTTGCCTTGCGCTCATGTTATTGCCGCCATTGGTCAGCGCACTGAAGCTAAGATGCTTATAGATGCTGATAAAATTGAAGTTAATCGCAAAAATTGCATTGTGGTTAATCAAGCTCAAGAGACATCGCGGCCAGGTGTCTTTGCTGCTGGCGATGGTACGGCAGGTCCAAGATCCAATGGTCCATCAACCATGATCATGGGCATGGGGCAAGCTTATTTTGCCGCCCGGGCCATTGACCGCTACTTACAAGGCTCTGAGGATGTCTCCTTTGACAGTCGTTGGCGGTTAACGGAAATGCTTAAAAGTGGCCAGCTTTTGAATGTGCAAAAAGAGGCTACGCCTTTGAAGCTTAACCAGAGTCGCGTCACTTTGCATGAGCTAGACCCGCAAGTGCGCAAGAAAAATTTTGAGGAAGTGGAACAGACGATGACCCAAGATGAAGCCTGGCAGGAAGCCAATCGTTGTCTGCGCTGCTATCGAATCTATTCGGTGATGACGGCTAAGCCAATTCCGGGGTGCAAATAGGCGGTGATGTGATGAAAGCATACCTGAACAATCGTGAATATGATCTGGAAGAGGGTGAAAGCATTCTTTCTTTTGCCAAACGTCATGGCGTGTTTATTCCCTCACTGTGCCAATTTGAGCCTTTAAAGCACCATCCAGGAACCTGTCGTGTTTGCTTGGTTCAATTAACAGACGAGCATGGCACGCGCATGGTAACTTCGTGTGATACCCAGGTTACCCCTGGCGCACGGATTGATACCATCTCCTCCAAAGTGCGTGAGATGCAGAGAACACAGGTCGAGCTGCTCATGGCCGATCATTACCAAGACTGTGCCTCATGTACACGCCATGGTGACTGTGAATTGCAAACTTTGGGCTTGGAAGTGGGCTTACAGCAAAATCGTTTTACCAAGAATTTGCTGCCTGCGGCCATGAATCGGGTGCTAGATACCTCAGCCAACGCCATGATCCGCGATATGACCAAGTGTATCCGCTGCTTGCGTTGTGTGGAGGTCTGCCGTCAGATCCAAGATGTCTCGGCTCTAACCTTTGATGGTAAAGGTTTGGGCTCTTTGATCGGTGTTGGCCAGGCACCCAAACAGGATGTTTCTGCCTGTGTGCAGTGCGGTCAATGTACCATTGTCTGTCCCACAGGGGCTTTGGCTGAGAAAGATCAAAATGAGCAGGTCTTAGATTACCTAGCTGACAAAGATGTGATCACAGTCTTTAGCTTTGCTCCATCGGTGCGTGTTGTACTTGGCGATGAATTTGGGCTGCCAACCGGAACCAACGTGGAAGGCAAGATCGTGGCCGCCATGCGTAAACTTGGCGCTGATGTGGTCATTGATACAGACTTTGCTGCTGACGTTGTGATTATGGAAGAGGGCACCGAGCTTTTAGGTCGGGTTAAAAACGGCGGAACCCTGCCCATGTTTACGTCCTGTTGCCCGGCCTGGATCAATTTTGCCGAAAAGCATATCCCGGGCATCTTGCCCCATCTTTCAACTACGCGTTCGCCGCAAGGCGTTTTGGGACCATTGGCCAAAACCTACTTGCCAGAGCGCATGGGCTTAGATCCCAAGAAGATCAAAAATATTTCCGTCATGCCCTGTACGGCTAAAAAAGATGAAGCCGCTAGACCGCAATTGAGTCGTGATGGCGTGCCAGACATCGATGTTGTCTTAACTGTGCGCGAATTTTCCAGACTTTTAAAGCGCATGAACATTGATTTGGCAACTCTTCCGCCTGAACCCTTCGATAACCCCTTTATGAGCGCATCCACTGGCGCTGCGGTTATTTTTGGCACCACAGGTGGCGTCATGGAAGCTGCAGTGCGTACAGTCTACGCCATTTTGAACAATAAAGAGCTGACGGGCATTGTGGCCACACCTTTGCGTGGCATTGATGGTGTTAGAACAGCTGAGCTTGATCTAGGGCCTGCTGTGGGCAAGATTAAAGTGGCCATCTGTCATGGCTTGCGTAATGCTAGAATCTTGGCCGAGGAAGTGTTGCGTGGGGAGTCGCCCTATACCTTTATTGAGGTCATGGCTTGTCCTGGTGGCTGCGTCGATGGTGGTGGAACTTCACGCTTTAGAGGTCAATATCACACGAAACGTGCGGTCAAACAGCAGTCTCTCTACACATTAGATGATCAGATGCCCTTTAGACAATCCCATAATAATCCTCAAATCAAGCTGCTCTATAGCGAGTATTTGGATGCCCCCAATTCTGAAAAGGCGCACCATCTCCTCCACACCCACTACACCGATCGCTGTGAAAAAGCCTCCCAAGATATGGGCAATTCCCTTAAGCAGTTAACTTTGATCTAAAAGATTGGTTTTAGAGTAGGCAAAAAGCCAAAATTTTGACCAATTTTTTTCCTAGCATGACAAAAAAGAGTCTTGGGATTTTCCCCAAGGCTCTTTTTTTACGGATTTGACTTAGAGTAACTAATCTTGGCACTTTAACCTTGAAAGTTTTGTCTAAAAATAGCTTAAATAGCTATTCGTGGCAAAATTTAGCAAAAATTTCTTAAAATAACGTGGCTTGCCTACTAAAAAATTCATTTAAAAGGGGCTAATAACAAAAAAGGAAAAATTTTTTTGCAAAAAATAGTTGACAAGAGTCAAAACGTGCCTATTTCTGTGCCAAATTCTTTTTTTAGCGTGAAAAAAAAGAGTCCCTGGAATTTTCCTCAAGGACTCTTTTGTTGTCATGCGTAACCATTCAGGTGGGGGGGCAATTCAAATCGAAAAAGCCTTATAAAATCGAGATATTAGATTGTGTTTAGAGATAATTTAGATATTTTGGGATCGGTAAACCCGCACAAAATCAACATCCCTTTACCCCACCTGAATGGTTACAGTGAGGCTCTTGTATGCAATGAGCTAAGACTGAAATGTTCTTTTAAACTATATTAGGCTAAATTTTAGTGGCAAATGCGAGTTTTGGAGCGACAATTTTTGCCGCAGCCGCAACCACAATCCGCCTCACCTTTGAGGCTACTATAGACGCGACGGCCCATAAAAAATATGGCTGCACCCACGATGGCAATGATGATGACAGTTTCCATGATTTTCCCCAAAAAACGAGAGTTTGTTTGGCAAAGAATATATTTTTGAAATTAAATGTCAAGTTCAATAATTCGTGTGAGTGTCTAAAATCAGGGGCCGTCGTCTCAAAGTTAAGGCTGATAGATATGTGTTCTGAAAATTTGGAGACTAAATTAGATAGGTAGAGCAGCTTTTTAGCTATTTGGGCCGGTCTTTAGGAGAAGCAAAAGTCATGGCCGCATTTTACCAGATATAGCTTAGTTTTTAGGTTTAGACACACGTCTTGAGCAAGCTAACTTTTCTAGGCTGAAATTGGGGCTAGGCAAATTTGGCTAGATATCGTTGTAAGTTTCTTTTTTGCGGCAATCTGTACATTGCCCATAGAGATTATGGATATGGCCGGTTAGATTAAAGCCGTTGGCTGCGGCGATCTCTTTTTGCCATTTTTCAATGTTAGGGTCATATATTTCGACGATTTTTCCGCATTCTAAGCAGATCAAGTGATCGTGGTGCTTGGTCGGATTGGCTACTTCATAGCGGGTGATGTCGTCACTAAAGTGGATTTCAGTGGCAAAACCTGCTTCGCAGAGGAGCTTTAAGGTGCGGTAGACAGTAGTTTGGCCGATACTGGGGTCTTCTTTGGCAATAATATTATAAAATTCTTCCAGCGAGTGGTGGCCTGGTAGACTGAAAAAGGTTTCGGCAATGGTGCGGCGCTGAACTGTAGTATTCATGCCTTTACGCTTCATAAAGTCTAAGAAATTTTTGACTGTGGCGTTCTGGACTTTGTCCATGTCAACCTCCGGTATTTCTCAGCGAGTCTAGCAACAGTAAGTAGAAGAGGTTATGTGGGATATGAAAGACAGACGAGCCCATGGGAGACATTTTTGGGCTTAGACGCGCATTGGATTTCTGAAAGTATATATTTTTTAGAGGAAATAGAAACCTTTTAGGTTGGCTCTTTTGTGCTGAAATAGGGTTAAATGAATTGTAAGGTGTATTTTTTAGAAGGAGCTAATAGTGTTTTAGGTTTAATTTAGCTTGCAAAACTTTATGAATGATAGTAATAGGTTTTAAAGGTAAAAGTAAAATAATTTTGCTGTGGAAAAATTTTTGCTTTGTGCCGCAAACATTTTAAAGAAAATCGACTATCAACCGATATTTTTTACAATATCTTTCATTTAAATACAGGAAAGTTTTTGTGATCGCACCTATTTGCGTTCAAAAAAATTAAAGTGAGTTCGGATATTGACTTTTGGCACGAATTAGAAATGAAATTCAATATTAAAAGTGTCCAAAAGATTAAAAATATCGAAAAGTTGCAAAAAAAATGACCGAAACCATTGGAATTGTTGGCCAGAATTTTGGATTTCTCAAACAAATCGGCCAAAAACGTTAAAATTAGCCCACAAGAGAGAAAAAAATCAACATGGTTCTTTAAGGTAAACCTTGCCGCCAAAATAAGGCAAAGGCCAAAAAAAAGCAAGGGGTTATTGATTTTTTTTCGCGGTTGGAATTTTTCTGTACAAGATATTTGAAATATAATCTGTTTATTTTTGACTGCTAGAAAGGGTTAATTGTCGATATGCTGTTTTTGTTTCATTATGTTATCAGGATTTATGTCTGTAATTTCTCAAAAAAAATCCGTTGTATCTTCGAATTAAGTTGTTAATTGTTTTAACTAAAACAAAGAATAATTTACGAATCAGTTTGATTCAATCGTTTATCGCATATCAGTCCTATAAGTTTTATTTTTTGTTTATAATCAACTAATTTATCCACCTGTATTTAATCTTTTTAAGGAGTTTAGACATATTGATAACTAATGTATCAGATAATATTTAAATCGATGAAGTATTTAATACTATAAATACATAAGCATATATTAAAAGGCTAGTTCTAGAAAACTTTTAAAATCAGCCCATACATCCAGGAATCGTGGTGGTATCTTCAATTAAAAGCTAATTTTTTTTGAATATCAAGTTTGATATAACTATACATAAAGCAAAAAATAAGCTAAATCTTGTATATATGATAATGGTGTAATTAATGTTTTTTCATTGTACCGCAGGCATCTTTTATGGAATGTAACCTTTTGTCTAAAAAATAGGCTTGGTACCAACATTTTTCAAAGATGTTTTTGGTTAAGAAAAAATATGTCTTAAAAGTTATAAGTCATTTTTTAGCTAAAGGTATTGACGTTTAGGGTATAAATTGCTTATATGTAGTTACAAATTCTTACAACTTACAAGGGGGTTCGCAAATGATCCACAGAATTGCTCGACAGAATCAAATAGCGTTCAACGAAGACGAACGCTTACGGACTCGCTCCTTGGTTTTAGAAATCTTAAAGAAGAATGCTACCTCGGAGGATAGGCTGACCCAAGAGGAAATAGCCGGTATCGTCGGCTGTAGTGCAGGCACAGTCAACACCATAAGTCAACGGTTGCGGAAGAATCCCAACCTAACCATTGCGGATCTCGTCGAAAAGCGGCGTGGAGCTCCGTCTAGCAACTTTAGAGTCATCGATGAAGCTTCCTACAACACCATGCTCGAAGCTATCACCAACCATTTACCGACCGAATTTGGGATCACCTCTGATTATTGGTCTGCTCCAATCATCAAGGCTTTTTTGAAGAAGCAATGCCGGATCAATGTGAAGGTAAGTTACATTTATTATTTTCTGAACAAGAATGGGGTTAGCTTAAGAACTCTCCCCGTAAATACAAGTCAAGCTTAAAATAGAGGGAACACGCCAAATCATATTTTTAACGCGTCTGACGGTTGAATCCTCATATTTTGAGCAGGCTAAAGTTTTGCTTCAAAATATTTTTCCGGGAAAATTATGCAACCATCCTTAGCCTTAAAGCTGAATATTCTCCTTCATCTGTTTCTGGTGTATATATCGTGGGGAACAACCTATATCGGCTTTAAGTTGACTTTGCAGGTCGTGGGGCCTTTTTTCGCCTGCGGCTTTCGAATGTTTTTTGGCGGTTTACTGCTAGCTTTAATTTTACTGGCCCTTGGCCGGTGGCCGAAGATTTCTTTAGATGATCTGCGCCATGCAGCGTGGGCTGGCATCTTTTTGGTCGTGGTTGCCAGTGGCTTTTTAAGCTTCGGTCAGCAGTATTTGCCAAGTGGCGTAGCTGCTATTATTGTCGGCTCGACCCCCATAAGTATGATTTTAGCCGGTTGGCTATTTGCTGGTGAAGAGCGTCCAAACTGGGTGCAGGTTTTGGGGCTGATAGGCGGCTCAATAGGTCTTTTGCTTTTGGCCAGTGAGCAGTATCAGACAACAACTTTAGGTGCTAAAAGTCTCTTAGGTATATTGTTTGTGCTGTTAGCTACATTTGGCTGGGTGGCAGGATCATTATTAATCAAACGTTTTCCACGGCCAAACCCTTTGCCACCATTAGAAGATACCGCTTTATTGCTCTTAGTTGGTGGTTTAGAATCACTTTTGATCGGTTTATGCTCGGGAGAAGCCACAGCAATTTATTTAGATCGACTAGATTTAACTACTTTTTTGGCTTTTAGTTGGATGGTTGTAGGTGGATCTATTTTTGCGTATGCTTGTTATTTTTGGTTGTTGCAACACGTTTCAATTGCAGTAGCAGTGTCCTATGAATATGTTGTACCAGTTATTGGCCTTTTTTGTGGCTGGCTTATTTGCGACGAACCAATTTCGAGACAAATGATTATAGCCTGTTCTATATCGATTGGATCAGTTTTTTTAGTTATCCACCATAAGCATAATCGATGATCTCCCATCAAAGAAATTTCAATTTAATTTTATCTTTCTTGTAGTCTTTTAAGAGTCTTTCCATTTTTCAAGTTATAATTTTACAAACGCATAATTTTAAGTTATTTTTTTAAGACGATCTTATTTTTTTGATTTTAAGTTTTTTACTTTAACGTCTTGTTAATTTTCAATTCTCCTTTTAACAAATTAAATCAATTCACTGTTTTTTTAGTTATTCTATTTTTTAGTTCAATTGCATATTTATATTTTTTAAGCGTAATTTATCAATGCATAATTTCAAAGTATAATTTCAACTGATAATTACATGGTATTTTTTAAGACGATCTTATTTTTGATTTTAAGTTGTCTCTTTAATTTTAGTGCCTTGTTAGCTTTCAATTCTAATTTTAATAAATTAATTAAATCTAATCCAATTCAAATCAATTTAGTGTTGTTTTAGTTATTCTATTTTTTAGTTCAATTGCATATTGATATTTTTTAAACGTAATTTGCCAATACATAATTTCAAAGTATAATTTCAACTGATAATTTCAAGATGTTTTTCTAAAACTTTTTTTGATTGTAAGTGTTTTTTTATCTTAGTGTCTCGTTAATTTTCAATCCTACTATTAATAAATCAATTCAATTCAATGTTGTTTTAGTTATTCTATTTTTAGTTATCTTATTTTTTTAGTTCAATTAACCCATTTTCAATAACCAGAGAGTTTGGTATTCAAAATTTAAAAAGATTTTTTAACTGTTGTTGATTTTTTATAAAAAGCGCCGTAAAACTCCAACCCTTTATGGGTTGGAGATAAAAGGCGCAAAAAAAGCTTGAAATTAATATATAAGTATATTAAATTAAATAAAATTTAAAAGGAAGGAGGT
>JAFSZE010000084.1 GCA_017455745.1 Desulfovibrionaceae bacterium
ATATTTTACGGAAAAGTAAAGTTGTGGATCTTTCGATCCTATACTATAGAGGCGATGTGGATACGCCTGTAAGAATAAGAATTGCATAAATTACACTTCTTATGAAGCCACACCCCTTTATGGGGTGCGGTAGTTCACAAGCACACAATCTCTCGTGACTTAATGGCTAAACGCAGAATGATGTAAATGGCATCTTAAACTGCGTCTAGCAAAGTGATCAGACGATCACACGTCGATTGACCTCATTTTTTGTCCAACGATCGCCGTGTCATAAATTATTTGACCATATTGATCTTTTGGGTTCAAAGTATTTTCTTCACTTTTCAACTGTTTAAGTTAAAAGGTCAATCTAAATTTTAACCTTTTATATTAAATTGGAGACAGCGTTATTATCTCAGCATAAGGTGATATCTTTTACGCTGTGAAAGTCGATGAAATATTTCTGTTTTATATTTTTGGCGTTAAGCCTATTTTTAACCGCGTCTAATGGAGTGCATGCCCGCAATCACCAGCCTGAAATTGAACGTCACCACAAGCACAAAGAAGTTCACAAGCACTCCCCCAAAGAAGACCTTCACAAACATAGACATAAACACGAAGTCGATAGGCACCATCCCAAGCATGAGATGGAAAAACGCCACCCAAACAGGCATATAGAAAAAGAACCACCCCATAAGCGGCCTGACAGACTCTCAAAGAGAGAACGTTCCAAAAAAGATCGCGATCGGCTCTACAGTTCAAGAAGCTCCAAAAAAGATCGCTCTGACGACAGCATTCGCAGCAAAAGACATTCCTCACGGGATCGGGAACGCTTACACAGTAGAAGACACGCCAGAAATGCCTGGTATGACGATCGCAAATACAGTAGAAGACATACAAGAAGATCCTGGGATGAGGATCGCAGATACAGTAAAAGACGTAGTTACAAAGCACTGTATGCGGAAAGAAGAAGATCTAGACGTAACATTGAACGAGAATTAACCTGGCTTGAACACGCCCAAGAGGGCCAACTAAAGATGACCGGCAAAGCCTCTTGGTACGGTAAAGATTTCCACGGTGGCCCCACTGCTAGCGGCATAAAATATGATATGTATACCTTTACCGCTGCCCATAGAACCTTACCCATGGGCACAGTCGTTAAGGTAACAACCCAAGACAGTGGAAAAAGCGTCATGGTCTGTGTGACCGATCGCGGCCCATACGTACGTGGCCGCATTATCGATCTCTCTTATGCTGCTGCCACCCAGCTAGATCTCCGCAACAAAGGTGTGGGCGATGTTAAATTAGAGGTTGTTAGCGACTCCAAAGGCGCACCGCTAAAATCCAAGCAAGCCTTTTTTGTGGAATACAAGGCTGCACGTGGCCAACAAAAAGCTGGCCCTTACAAAGATTTTTCCGATGCCTCAGCCATGCATGAAGCCTTACGACAAGCGCATCCTGAAGCCAAAATCATTTTAGCTGACAAATAATTAGCCAAATAGATACAAAAAGAGCGTGACCTTGATTATGTCACGCTCTTTTTTTGTCTAAAATTTAAGCCTTGCGAAGGCTAATGGCTAGTAATGCCATATTTTTTTAACTTATACTGCAAAAGACTCTTTGAGATACCAAGGGATTCTGCCGCTTTGACTTGCACTAGATCAGCCCTAAGTAAAGCCCGTCTAACCAACGCTGCCTCAATTTTCTCCAACGTATCGCCAAGATCCAAGGGAAAGGGCAAAAGGTCCACGGCACTTTTAAATTGCGCTTCTTCATCACGAATTTCAGGTGGCAGGTCATCAACCTCAATAATATCGTGGGCCACGAGCACCAAACAGCTTTCAACCACATTTTCTAACTGTCTAATATTGCCTGGCCACTCATAGCCTGTGAGATAGTTTAAAGCTTCTTTGCTAAAGCTTTTTTTCTGCATCTTGTTTTCGGCCAAGACTTTATCCACGCAATGGGCAACTAAAAGCGGAATGTCTTCCCGCCGTTCTCTTAGTGGCGGCAAGGGGATCTGGACCACATTTAAACGATAGTAGAGGTCATCGCGGAATTTTCCCTGAGACACAAGTTTGCTCAAATCCTTATTGGTGGCCGCGACAATTCGAATATCCACCGAGACCTGTTCTGTGCCACCAACACGCTCAAAAGAACGTTCCTGCAAGACGCGCAAAAGCTTAACCTGCAGATCCAACGAAAGCTCACCTACCTCATCCAAAAACAAGGTGCCACCATCGGCTTGCTCAAAACGACCCCGGCGCATGGCTACAGCCCCAGTAAAAGAGCCTTTTTCATGGCCAAAGAGCTCGCTCTCAAGGACACCTGTGTTTAAGGCCATACAGTTAACGCTCACAAAAGGCTTATCACGCCGATCGCTAGCAATATGGATGGCTCTAGCCACCAATTCTTTGCCTGTGCCAGGCTCGCCAGAAATCAAGACCGTGGAACGACTAGGGGCAGCCCGTTCAACCATGACCAACACATCGCGAATGGCTCGACTGCCACCAACTATTTGGTCTAGGCCGTACTTATCGTTCATCTCCTTTTGCAGCAAATAATACTGCTGATGAGCAAAGGCCAATTCCACGGCATTGTTGATGGAGAGCAGAAGCTCATCATTGGAAAAAGGCTTGGTTATATAGTCAAAGGCTCCATATTTCATCACCTCAACAGCGCTCTCAATGGAACCAAAAGCTGTCATGATCAAAACCGGCAGATGGGGCCAAAACTTTTTGACATGTTGTAAAACTTCTTGGCCGCTGATTTTAGGCATTTTCATATCTGTTACAACAACATCGACTTCACTCTCATGCAAAAATGCCAAGGCCGTTTCCGGATCACTCAAAGCTGTAACCGTATACCCCTCATCTTCCAGCAGGGTCTGCAGAACAAGCAAGTAGTTTTTTTCATCATCAATAATCAAAATATGCGCATGCTCTTTCATCTTTAATCCGCCACATTGCGCTTCACGCCGGCGACCTCCTTGCAGGCTCAAAGAAAAATTTGTGCCAAAAAACTAGCTCTCTTCATGCTGCTTATCTGGCAGCTCCGCTGCTGGCAAGGTTATGGCAACCATGGCCCCACCTTCAGGCGCATTTTCTAAGACGATGCTGCCCTCATGGCTTGTGATTATGGAATTGACAATAGGTAGGCCCAAACCTGTGCCACCATCCTTGGTTGTAAAGAAAGGATCCATAATATGATCAATGATGGCTAAATCAAAACCTGGCCCAGAATCACGAATGGTTAAGACCACCTGCGCATCTTGCCCCGATCCTTGCTGCTCAAGATGCACATAAAAAGTGCCTGCATCGCCCATAGCCTGCTGGGCATTGACAAAAATATTGTAGATGGCGCGGTAGAGCAAATCCTTGTCGCCCAAGACAAAGAGGGGTTCTTTTGCATTATCACGTTCTACGGTAAAATCATGGAGACGGAATTCACTCTCCAAAAAAGCCAACACTTGATCCAAGACGATCTGCAGATCAACTAGATCCTGTCTGGGTTTTCTAGGCCTGGCATAATCTAGAAAATCATTGACCGTCTGGGAGAGTCTGACCGATTCATCATAGATGGCGCCCAAAATCCTAGCTGTACCCCGATCGGTCTTATCGGCCCTTTTTTGCAAAAGCTCCGCACTTGAACGTATAATGCCTAAGGGATTGCGAATTTCATGGGCAATACTGGCCACAACCCGCCCCATACTAGCTAACCGTTCATTGCTATGCAGTTCTTTTTCCAGCAAAAGATTTTTATGCATCCGTTCAGACAAAACACGCTCAGCCCTATGGATCAAGATCAATAAGAGCGCAAACAAAATCACCGAGGACAATAAACAAAGCACAACAATAATGCCCTGAAAGGCCAAGACGCGCTCATAGTCTTCGGTAATATCTTGGGTTAACTCCAAAGCCCCCATGATGGGCACATCTTGCTGTCCTGGCAAGGGTTCGCCTTTAAGGGGCGCCAAGATGCGCAAAACAAAGGTGCCCGGTTTTAGCGGCAATCTGAAAGGCGCCTGCCAGGCTGGAAAGCTTGAGATGATGGTTGAGGTTGTGCCACCACCATGTAAGATGCCATCCAAATTGCTCGAAGATAGTCCGGCCCGCCCCAAATCTTCTACTGCTGTGGAATAGGCTACTAGATAAGAAAAATCATAGATTCGAAGCCTAGCCACAGGTAAGCCCTGGATCACCGATTTTACCACCGTATCCAAATGTTCATACTGGGTTGGCTGGCGTAAGGCGATCCTGCCTCTGGCCAAAATGGTTGGCAGGGCAAAACGACGGAAAATTTGGCTATTCAAATTTTCCATCAACAAATGACCAAACTCTTTCTGTTTTGTCAGCAATGTTTCGCGGGCCGAATTGGAAATAAAAAATGACAAGGCCAAATTAGTCAAAAGCACCAAAACAAGAGATAACCATGACAAAGTCCTGGCATAGCTTAGGGGCAATTCTTGTTCTGGTGCTATTGCTGGCAAAGGTTGATGACTCGCTTCAGCCATGCGCTACCTTGGCTCTAAAAGGCCTGTTCTTGACGGGCCACGCTCAAAAAGGCCTTCAAATCTGCTTCTTCTTTGGTGTAGCCTGTGGCGCCTAGTTTGGCATTGGCCAAACGTTTACCAAGCTCAACAGCCGGTTGGTCGATGGGGTTAATACCCATAAGCCAGCCCGTCAAAACGGTGGCAGCTTCTAAGAGCATCATCATGGCACCAGCTTGGGCTGGACCTGTATCTTCCATATCAATGTTTACTAGTGGCACGCCTGATGAACAGAGGGCCATCTGAGTGCCTAAGCCTTCGGCTTCCAGCAAATTGGCAAACGGTTTGCCGCGCAGATAGCTCCATTTTTCAGGTAAATCCTGACCAAAATTGCGGCCAGATTGCAACTTACGGCAGGTAACAAAGATACAACCTTTATCCCTCTGACCATCTAAAAACATTTGATTGATGGAGTGCTGATCGGTAACACCTGTGGCTGGCACAGGCTGGCTGCCTTGGCCTTCTTTGCCCAAACTTTCAGCCCACAACTGGCAGAACCAAGGTCCATACATGGCCCATTGGGGAATATAGCTAAAGAAGATCAATTGGCTATAATTTTTGTCCATCAAGGCTTTGGCCCAAGTGGCCAAGGCAAACGAAGGATGATTAGCCAAATTTTTCACATCATCAACCAAAGGCTTAGCCACTTGATAGGCACCATCCAACAGGGCCTTATGGTCAATGCCCAGATAGGCTGCCGGCAAAAGACCTACGGCTGAGAGAGCCGAATAACGGCCACCTAAATTGTCCGGAACCTCCAGGGATGGCAAGTTGTGGGTATTGGCTTCCTCACGCAAATAGCCTTTCACAGCATCGGTGATGAGCACCATCTGCTTGGTCCAATTTTCACCCAAGGCTGCCTTCAACCAATCTTTGACCAGGAAATATTGCGAGATGGTCTCAATGGTGCCACCAGACTTACTGATAGCCACAACAACAGTATCTTTGGGATCCAAAGCAGCCAGCATGGCCTCGAGCTGACCTGCAGCCACATTATCCATCACCCAGACGCTCTTGCCCTGATGATTGGGTAAATCTTGGCCTGGAGCAAAGGCTGTCTGGATGGCCCGGCAGCCCAAAGCTGAACCGCCAATACCCAACAAAAGCATATGCTTAAAGTTAGTAATCTTGGGCAAAACTTGCGCTAAATCAGCCTCAAATTTGGCCCTATAGGGCATGGATAGAAATGGCAAAAGCCCTGTGGCTACTTCCGTTTTCAAACGTTCTTCAATGGCCGCAAGCTTTGAGGCACTTTTGCTTTTATCAGCTTCATCCAAGCGCCCGGTGTAAGCACGCGACCATTCGAGTAAATTGGCCATCCTTAAAAACCTCCTTTTCGCAAAATACATGGAAGGTAAATAAATCTTCCTAACACTGGCAACTAAAACTAATTGCCCCGAATTTAAGAATTTCAATCGCAGATCAATCTTAATCGTCAATCAATCTAAACAAAAAAATTTACACAATTACCTTGATTCTCCCCACTACCTCGAAAAAACATCGTTTAGTAATCAAAAAAGTTCTTTGGCTCTTAGATCTCTTACTATTTACATCTCCTACTATTTAAAAATTTTCTTTGATACAGATATGTTATCTACATAGATTTTTTAATTTATATGCAGGTTTAATTTATATTCAGACTTAAGTTTTGTTATATCTATCTAAATCAAAAGAAAGAGCAGAAAAATTTAATGTTAACTAAGCCTTGGTATTTTTGAGCATTACTTGTCTGTTTTACTGGTCAACCTAACCAAACAACCGGATGTAATCTTTTCATTATAGGGTAGACTTAGACACAGAACGTTTTTGGCCTTACTTTTAAAGCTACCTTGACCCAAGAGCTCGCCTTCAGTTGAATAGATGGGCAGTTTCTGTTGCACTTTTAAACGTTCAGCCCCTTGAGCCGAACACCAAACATACATGGGATCAACACCTACTTGAGTTGTTCTAAAAATCTCGGCAAAACCTAGGTTTAAAAGCAAATTAAGATTTCTTCGCCCCAAAAGGTAGGTGAAAATGCCCAAAACCATGGCTACGCCACCCAAAATGGCCGCCAACCAAAATGGCTGTAGACCCAAAAAATAGAGAGCTTTAGAGTAAGAAGCAGCCCGCAAATCGTCAAATGTGGCGTAGACTTCCAAATCAAAGGTCTGTCTGGCCTGCGGAGCACCACGAAAGCCTACCCGTAATTTATAGCGGCCAGTTTGAGCAGAAGATTCGGCCAGAACATAACCACGCCACATACCATTGCCAACTAGATAGCCAGCAAAAAAGCCCTCAAGCTTAAAAGAGAGCTGTCCATTATCTGGCTCAAACTTAAACGTCAAATCGCTCTGAACCGGATTTTGGAAGGGGCATGGTCCTGAAACACCCTCAGCTTGGCCTGCCTCCAAGACAATGGTATTACTGCTGCTCCGAACAAGAGCTTGCAAGCCATCCAAAAGCATAAGGATTGCACAAAGAAAAAAAACAGCACTGATCTTGCCGATCAATAGTTGCCTACTGCGGCGCGTCTGCCAGCTCTGCCACGCGTGATTTTCCATAATGATTCTCTTAATCGAAAATAGCTACTCAAATTATGTATTGTAGCAAACCTCTATGGTTGGCAGCCAAAAGCCTTTTAAAGGCTCATATCTATATCACAAAACCTAACCAAAAAAGTCCTTTTTTGCCATATGATTCGTCTAGTCGATGTTTGTAAACGCTACAGAGTTGGCCAAAATATCCGCATAATCTTGGATCACTTGAATGCCGAATTTATCCCAGGCGTCAATATGGGCATCTTGGGCCGCAACGGCACTGGAAAATCTACCTTGGTCAAAATCATCGGTGGCTCTATCCTGCCTGATACAGGCCATGTGGAGCGCACAAGCCGTATCTCCTGGCCCATCGGCTTTTCAGGCTGCTTCAACAATAAATTGTCCGGACGAGCCAATCTGCGCTTTGTCTCGCGCATTTATGGGGCCGATATTGAAGAAGTGACCAAATTTGTGGAAGATTTTTCCGAGCTCGGCCAATACATGGATATGCCCATCAAAAACTACTCGTCAGGTATGTCCGCCAAACTGGCCTTTGGCTTATCCATGGCCATAGGCTTTGACTACTACCTAATCGATGAAGTCTCGGCGGTTGGCGATGCTTCTTTTCGCAAAAAATGTAATGCCGTCTTTAACGAACGGAAGAAAAAATCTACTTTGATCGTTGTATCTCACAACATCGCCACCATCAGAAAACACTGTGATGCAACTGCGGTCTTAAATAATGGATCTTTGATCTTTTATAAGAACGTGGAGGATGCTGTAGCTAGGTACGAAGATCTCTGCAGTAAACCCTTAGAAATGCGTTTTGTTTAAATTTGAGCAATTTATAAAAAGCGCCGTAAAACTCCAACCCTTTATGGGTTGGAGATAAAAGGCGCAAAAAAAGCTTGAAATTAATA
>JAFSZE010000085.1 GCA_017455745.1 Desulfovibrionaceae bacterium
AAGAAATTTCTTCAGCTTATCTTTTCAGATTACTGTTTAGGTGTAAGGCTTTAGGGATTACAAGCATTTAACACTGAGTTTGCACCTCTTTACAAGATGCAAAGGGTCTCTTCTTATGCCCAATGTTGTTCTACGGGAACCTGGGGTAAAAACACACCCGAGCGGCCTTGATAGTGCAAAATAAGCCCATGGCGGCCAATCTCAATTTTACTGGGATCAGGACAGAGGGTGGGTTGGCTTAACACCGAAATTTCTGCACTACACAAGGGCCATTCAGCTGGGGTTAAGGGGGGAAACCTTGGATCATTAAAGGCTGCACTATATGCCATGCGCTGAATATTCACGTAGAGCGGCTCATAGGGCATAATGGATCCAATGCATCCGCGCAGATTCTGCTTAATTTTTAAGGTCACAAAGACGCTGCCCTTGGCCAAAAGCAAAGCCGCGTCAGTAGGTGTAAAATCACTTGCATCAAAGCTCTCAAGCTCCACTTGCTCTTGCTTGAGATGGGCAGTGATTACACGCACAACCTGACCAGCTAGCCAGCTGCGACACTTGGGGCTTACTCTCGATTCTAAACTCACAAAAGGCTCCAAAAACAAGAAATGCCACAACAAAACGTTGCGGCATGTAATATTTCAGCAAGAAGCAACCTGGACGCCTCAAGTTTAGGCAGAAGAGCTTAGGCTTCGCCTTCGGTCTGGGCTTGTTTGCCAGCTCCCTTCATGCCATACATGGTAGTGGAGCCTGAAGACCAAAACTCAAGTTTCTCTTCATTGACCAATTTAGTCAAAATCTTCTTGACTTCACGTGGTCCTTTGTCAGGGAAAAGTGCTAAGAAATCTTTGAAATAGAATTTGGATTTAGTTCCTGACTTACTTTTCAAAAAATCAAGCACAACATCTTCTTCGGCCATGAGTATGCTCCTGTTAGACAATTTATATTTATCCTAAGCAAAGTTAGGCACGCTTAAGCAGTACTTTCTACATAAATGATATTCTGTAAAAAGTAACTTGTGAGAAAATACCTATATATGCGGAACACTTATTGGCAACTTAAAAAATACATTTAAACATTGAATTTATTACACCGAGGACAACTTGGCAACTAACTTGATCACAATATTATTAAGAAGAGTATATTATTAAGACATTAAGAGGGAGCCGGCAACAGATGTTGCCGGCTCGATAGACCAAAAAAACTAGAACTTAAATTGTGTGCTTTGACGCCAGGTATTGTAGGCAGCTTCACGGAAGTCATCAATTAAATGATGGGTGAAGGTCAAGCCAGTCAATTTGAAGAAGGATTCCCAACCAATACGTTCAGCCCAGTCACCTAAGCGCTCGTATTTATTGGCGTTTTGGGCATAGACTTCAACAATGTGTTTGACGGTTTTGGTCAAAGTGGGCCAGCGCGGTGGCTCATTGGGAATATAGCTCACTACGACTTTGGAGAATTTGGGCATGGAAATACGGTTACTAACCTTACCACCAACCATGATGGCGATACCGTCACCTTCGGAGTCAGCAATAGGCATGGCTTGGCACATGGTGTAGCAGTTACCGCAATACATACAACGATCTTGCTTGACGGCCACAGTGTTCACTTTCTTGCCATCCAATTCGACCTTGGTGGGACGAACGGCGGCGGTAGGACATGCAGCAACGGCCAAAGGAATTTCGCAGAGTTGGTCAGCCCACTGATGGTCAATCATCGGAGGTTTACGGTGAATACCTACGAGACCGATGTCAGAGCAGTGCACAGCACCACACATATTGATACAACAGGCCAAAGACACACGCACAGGGGCAGGCAAACGCATGTCACAGAAATCGTCATATAAGGCGTCCATGACGCATTTCACTGGGCCTGAAGAGTCAGTGGCAGGTGTGTGGCAGTGCAACCAACCTTGGGTGTGGATCATGTTGCTGATGCCAGCGCCTGTGCCACCGATGGGGAATTTATTGGAACCACCGGCGAATTTACGGCTCTTTAAATCTTCGCACAATTTATTGGTGGTTTCTTCATCTGTGCACATAAATTCAATATTACTACGGGTTGTCCAACGGACATGCCCACCGCAATATTTATCAGCAAGATCACAGATTTCACGCACATGGGTGATGGTCATGGTACGAGCACCGCCTACACGCACAGTGTAGACTTTGTCGCCGCTCTCGGCCACATGCACTAACACGCCGGGACGCAGAATCTCATGATAGACCCATTTGCCAAAGTTCTTTTTGATGACTTCGGGCAAGAACTCATCATATTTACGTGGGCCAATATCAGAGATACGGCCTTCCATCGGTTTCTGCGGATTGTAACCTGTAGAAATAAAAGCCATGTTTGCGTCTCCCTTGTCCTAGCGTTGATGCCGTTTGCGGAATTCGGTGATATCACGCGTCCAACCACCGGGTACTTCGTCTTCTTTGAAGAAGATGAAGGGATTCGCCCGCGGAGCTCTAACCTGTTGAGGTTGAGCTTCGATTTCGGTCACTTCCAACAGTTTCTGGAAGGACAAACGCTTCATGGTTTCACCCACGCGCTCGCGGTTTTTGCCTTCTTCCATCCACCAATCCCAAATCTTTTCAATGATTTCTTTGAGTTCGGTATATGGGGGCTTCACTTCAATGAAGGGCACTAACAAGGAGCCCATCTGAGCGCCTTCAACTACTGGGGCTTTAGCACCAACGAGGATGCTTGCACCACGCTCATCACCAATGTGCAAAGCGCGAGGCATTGTATTGATGCAGTGCATGCAGCGCACACAGTCAGCAGTCTTAATGCTAAGTTTGCTGCCATCATAGCTCATGCAATGGCTGGGACAACGTTCAATAACTTCTTTTTGGATGTCGAATTTACCCCAGTCACGACCAGCATGCGCACCTGCATTGGGTTTGAACTCACCAGCAACGTAGGCTTTTACTTTTTCCTGGTCGATCTTGATGTCATCTTTCCAGGTACCGATGACGGCAAAGTCAGAACGGGCCATGGCGCACACACAGCCGTTGGGACAGCCATCAAATTTGAATTTAAATTTGTAGGGGAAAGCAGGTCTGTGCAATTCGTCTTGATAGTCTTGAGTCAACTGATAGCACACATCTTGCGTGTTGTAGCAGGCATATTCACAGCGACTCATCCCCAAACAGGCGGCAGGAGTACGTAAGTTAGAGCCAGATCCACCCAAGTCGTTGTTCAGCTTGTGGGTTAATTCCCAGAAGATTTCTTCGAGTTGTGGAGTCTGCGTGCCCAAATAGACGATATCACCAGTGGAACCGTGCATATTCAAAATGCCTGAACCACGTAAATCCCAAATATCGCAGAGCTGACGCAAGAACTCAGTTGTGTAGAATTTTCCAGCGGGTTGGTTGACGCGCATGGTATGGAAATGCGCCACACCAGGAAATTCTTCGGGGCGGTCACAATAACGACCAATTACACCACCACCGTAACCAAACACACCCACGATACCGCCATGTTTCCAGTGCGTTTCTTTATCGCGGTAGGAAAGCTCCACAAGACCGAGCAGATCCTCAGGGGCATCGACGGGAATTTGATAATCTAAACCGTTAGGATTTTTTGCCCGTGCTTCAGCTTCCTGTTTAATGTCGGACACAAAGCTTGGCCATGGGCCGCTTTCAAGCTGGTCCAACAATGGGGTTTTAAATTTCGCCATTGCCATTCCTCCACTTAAAAATGAGTATTCACGCCACCGAAAACATCGCTTAAAATTGCGGAAACTTTAAAAGCTGCTAGCCAAGGGGATTTTTGCATGCGTCATGTTGCGCCTAGACTTAAGACAGCTTTGGCCCTCTGCGAAACTTGCAGCCCAAACTTGCGGTTTGAACCTGCATTTTTTCATGCTGGCCTTGACAGAAGGCAAGCCTTTAAACATAAAAAAACGCCAAGACAGGAAAACTCCTGCCTTGTTGCAGCTTGCAAAAGGAACTGTTCTTTTTTAAATCATCTACTTTTTTTTCGCAAGACCTTGCACAAGATGCCTTGTTCCTTACAGTCATAAGAACATGTGGGCATGCCTTAAACGTGCAAGCCCCATTGCACAACCAGGCTTAAACTTTTAGCAGCTGCAAACACTATCAATTTTATCTAATTTGCACAGAAAAATTAAATACAGCATTTTGATGTAAACAATTGATGGGAACAAAAAATTTTATATCAATAAATATTTATGCGAATCATTACTAATTGATATAATATCATCTTAATAATTATTTATACACCTCATAACTAATTATGCGTAACATTATTATTCTTATGCAAAATCACATTGTCTAGGTATTTTTTAAGATTTTATTTATTTATAAACATACCAGATAAATATTTTCTATCATTAATATAAAATAT
>JAFSZE010000086.1 GCA_017455745.1 Desulfovibrionaceae bacterium
AATATATTATCGTGTGATTATTTTTTCTAGATCAACATTTTCAATATATTATTAGTCTGCCATAAAAAATTTTTAAGTAAAATTATATATTTTATTCTGATCAAGATGTTACCAGCCATATTTCCTACATCAATACATAAAACAATATTGTTAGTTCTATAATCTAGAATTATAATAACGCTATACTTGCATTAGTTTTTAAAGATATATTCAAATGAATCATCATATGCGGTAGGCTATATTTTTTGGTAACTTTGATATGTTTTAAAATTTTAATTTTACTGTTTTTCGCATATGCTAAACAAATCATTTATGCACAAATTTCCTAAAAGACAGTCTACTGCAAAATTTTGGGTTATCTTGATTAATTAGCTTTATGATTAGGAATAAGTAGCATATTTTGTATTAATGTCTTTATATAATATCTTTTCATATGTATCATTAAATTTATTTATGAATTATAAGATCTATATTTACCATAAAGATATATCTATATGGGATTAAAATTTTCATACTACAAAGATTATTACTTGCCAATAATATGCTCACTTCAATCAATAATCAATTTTATAAGGCTTTTGGTTTATGGATCCATTTGAAAATTCTTTATGTTGCTGACAGACTTTTTTTGATTTTGACGACCTTCTTTTAGCTCCCATTTGACTGTTTAGGATTAGGCGACGGCAAAAAGTGTTCAATGTCTTGAAGTTTTCTTATTCGTGAATTCTTCAAGACAATAAATTTTACTCCAGTATATTATTTTTAACACATCATAACAAATAAAAAATAAACCTAAGACAAAAAAATGATCTGAAACTTGAATTTAAAAAAAAGAAATTTTGGCGAAGGTTTATGGTTATGGATTCGCAAGCTTCATAGATCAGCTGTGTTATACAGGCCGATTTGTAGTTTTTTTCTTCCATGCGTGTGTATCGGGTGATAATTGCTTGAACAATTAATATATGCATTTAGACTTTCGTCTTTGCCGCGCTGGAAATGTTGCTTTTTTGGTCAGCGTTGAATTTTTGGGCCTAATACCGATTGGTCCCATCAAAATCATGAAAATTTGGCCTTTGGATGCGGAACTTTTAAATGGAAACTATTACTTTCAACTGCGGCGATTGGATGTTAATGCCTCAAATTGTACGTTTTTTTACTGATCAGGTTAGTAACGCTAATATCATCTTCGCATATCATGCCAGAATTTAAGTGCTCCTTTGAAAATAAAAACTCAAGATCGACCAAATGATGAATCGGCACCCATTGATAGTAGCTGTGTAATTATTGCCACAAAGTTTAGATGGATAGGCTTGATGTAAAGCCACAAGACGTTAAAATTTCCATGAGAAGCATATTGAGAGCTACTGCTTAACGCGATACAAAAAATTAAGCTCTATGATTTTTGCCTGGTAGCTTACCGCTCGTTGGACTTGATTTTCGCAAAAGCTGAGACAATTCTGTCATGGAGATTGAGTCATAAAATCACAACTAGCGAAAGGTATAAATTCTGCCGTTACGGCTCAAGGAGACGTCAAGAAAACTTACTTACAATTACATATTACCGGGGATTTTTGAACCGATCTGCGATCTATGAGTTCACTGCCAAGAGCATAAGCAAAGAGCCCCGTCGTAAAAATCAAGTAGAATTGTAACATTCAACTGCAAGTTAGGCTTGCCTTATAGGCTATTTTTGTGGCTAAACTTATTGCCTAGCAGCTTAAAGGTTGTAGGATATTTTTAAGATGTGTGCGTCGGTTAAGCTTAAGCTTGTCAATTCTTAGTATGCTAAATCTTAAGCATTAAACCTCAATAAGCCACATAAATCCAAGACAGGCTCAGGTTATTTTGAATTTTTTTGTTGACAACTTTGCCATAAGCGTTAAATCACTGAAGACGGTTACGATTTTTACCGAATCAATAATTTCTGCTTACCAAGAGGAGCTCTTTGCCTGTGCTCAACTGTGATCTTTCTGCTGTTCAACTTTTACCAGCCGATCAATCTGTAAAAAAAAGCTTTTGGATGAAAAATCTCTTTTTGACGGCCTTTCCACCGGAAGAGCGGATGGCATATTTTTTTCTACGCTTATGGGCCAAAGAGTTTGTGGATTGGTGGATTATTTGCTTGGGACAAACTTACGTCGGATTTTTCTATGCCATCAAACACAAGGACCACGTTTATCTGATCTTTTTCGCCATTGATTCAGCCTATCGGCGTCAAGGCATTGGCAGGGTAGCCTTGCTGAAGCTCTTGGAGATTTATAAGGGCCAAAATGTTTTCATCGCTATTGAACCGATTGATGAAACAGCCGCCAATTTTGACGAACGCGTGAAACGAAAGAATTTCTATCTCAACTGTGGGTTCAAAGAATTGCACCAAAAGATGCAGGAACTTTCGTTCATCTATGAGCTTTTGGGTACTGGCGAACGGATTGCCCCAGAAATGTATAAAGAGATCATGGATAAATGGTTGACGTGGCCCTTAAATAAAATTTTAACCTTAAAAATACTGGATTAATTATTAATAATTGCAATCGATTTACAGAGCTTATTACGTTGATATGTGTATGTTGGAAATGATCATCAATTTATGATATCATTACGCCATATGATTTCGTTATACCTATCTCAACAATATACCAAATTTTTTACCTAGATATCGACTAGCGTACAAAAAATCATAGAGAAAAGTAACGAATAAAACTATTATTGGCAAAAAACAATACAAAATTATTGTGATAAATGAATATTGAAATATTTATATGAAAATCCAAACTCCAAACTCAAACAAAAATCCAAGTGTAACCACAGATGAAAAATTTAAATTGATTAATATTTTAATCTACTAATTTCAACAATAATTTTATGTAACATGAATTTGCACTACAAATAGGCTAAAAATCAGTAGAAGTCTATATATAATAAACAGTATCTATGCATATCCACGTATATTTATGCATATTAACAATAAATTGGAGCCTATATGGAAAATCCATATATAAAATGCAAAGAATGCTGGTATACTGAAAAATTATCCACAACTTTCTTATTTCAATATTGTCGACAAGAAATATTTGAATTAGCTTTCAAGGCATTTCCAGGATCTTTTATTGGAATGATCGTGGCTATATTTTTTCCGACATCACACATCGGAGAACAATTTATCAATGTGATTAATAAAAAATATGCCTGCCCTAAATGTGGGAAACGTATGTGGATTACATTAACAAAAGGTTAAAAATAAAACAGAAATTTGCTGATAATATCAAATATTAGTTTTTGTCTAAGTTCAAACCATCCAGCAACTATCTTAAAACATTATTTCTTATTTCATCTTGATAATTCAGATACTTTACTTATTACAATTCCACTATATTTTTGGAACACGGCTATATGTGTATGCCCGTCTATCTGATGTCTACTGGCTGATTTGTTCCAAAATTACCAAGGAAGCGTAATACCTTGAATATTCCATTAACCAAAATCTCTACATCCAATCAACAAACTCTCTTCGCCCCTATATTTTGGACCATCCAGCAATCTCGCTTTCCCCTAACAGCCTTTACTCAGATCTTCTCATTCAGCCTGCAAACTTCCCCTCAACTCCATATCTCCGATCATCCAGATCATCCGCTATCTCACTTGCCCCTAATATCCCTTCGACCTAAATTTCTCCATCCAATCAGCAATACCATCTCCAACCATAAATTTCCGATCATCTAGATCATCCTGATACCTCGCTTAACCCTAACATTCCTTGCCCCTTAAAACTCCACATTCAACATCCAATCTATCTTCACCCTTATATTTTTCATCAGCCAGTAATTTTGTTTAACCCTAACAGCCTTCACTCTAATCTTCTCATCAACCTGCAAACTTCCCCCCCAACCCTATATTTTCGACCATCTAGCCATCTGGTTTCACCCTAAATACCCCATCAAACCCAATATCCAAAGTTCAAGATATTGCCTACATATATTTCCCATCCAAGCCTGCGTCTAGGCTAATTTTTATGGTCTAGAGGCTTCAATCGGCAAACTTATAACTTTAGGTCTAGCGTCCGCGATCTTAAACATATAAACCACAGATGTCAGATGACATTCACAGCTAAAAGCCTAAATCAGAGCTTAGGAAGCCAATCGGTCCAAATCTTTTTTTGATCATACCCGCTAACCACAGAAATCGCAAAAACTTTTTTTAACAGCTCTTAGCCGCTCTTAATCACACAAAAAAGAGGTAAAACGGATCTTAAACCTCGCTAAATCTAGCTTCCCCTAAGGATCTGTCTGGAAATAATATGCAAAACTCTAGAAAATTTAAATACCGAAGTGACGCTCTCAGCGCTCCTTTTTTCCTTCTAGAGAAAGACAACTTTTTACAGGCAGATCCTAACCTAAATTTCCTACCTTAACTATCGCTATGCTACAAAACACCTTTGCCCACTTAAAAGGCATTAGCCATGAGACCGAGCGTAATCTTTGGCGCAAAGGCATCCTCACCTGGAAAGACTATAGTCGCTTCAAAAATCCTCTTCTCACTCTCTGTCAAGATGGACTAGAAGATAATCTGCTGACTCAATCGGTCCATGCACTCGAAACCAAAGATATCGACTACTTTGCTAACCACCTCTCACCACATGACTGGTACAGAATTGCGGCCACGTTTCCAAAAGATGTCCTCTTTTTAGATATCGAGACCACAGGCTTAAGCCTCTACTACGACACAATTACTCTAATCGGCTGGTCAAAAGATACTCTATACGACATCTACTTGGCCGAATCAGATCCAGCAAACTTCTTGGCTGCCATAAAAGATGCTAAGGCTCTAGTTACCTTTAACGGAACTCTTTTTGATCTCAAATTTATCCGCCACCTTTTTGCCAATATCACTTTTCCTAAACTACACCTTGACTTGCGCTTTTTCGCTAAAAGGGTAGGGCTTGTCGGCGGTCAAAAAGCCATCGAAGAGACGATTGGATTTACCCGTAAAAAAAGCTCGCATGGCCTTTTAGGTGAAACTGCACCCATTCTTTGGCACCAATATATGCGCGGAGATCTGGACGCACTTAAACGCTTGATTGCCTATAACCACGATGACGTTGAAGGGATGAAAGCCATTTTGGACACCTGTATCCAAAAGTACTGCCAAAAAGAAAATATACCGCCTGAAATTCGCCCCAAGAAAAATCTCTTTGGCCAACAAAAAGCCAAACTAAACTTTCAGGACACACCCCTAACTAACAACTCGAGCCTACAAGAAAACACTATCACAATCTCACCCTATCAGGGAGACACAAAACCTAGCATCCAGTATGGTCAAATGAACACCATCATGCCTTTGGACAATTTCTGCGTGGTTGGTATTGACCTAGTTGCTTCCGAAGAAAAAGAATCCGGCTTTTGCATCTTACGCGGCCCATACGCTGAAACTAAACGCGTAAAAACAGATGCTGAAATGCTGGCCCTGATTGCTGAGGCTAAACCGACTGTAGTTTCCATTGACTCCCCACTTTCTCTGCCCAAAGGCCGCACATCGGTTTTCGACACTGACCCTAAAAGAAATGAATGTGGGATAACCAGATTTTGCGAACGAGAGTTAAAACGCCGTGGTGTCTCAAGCTATCCATGTCTGATACCAAGTATGCAAAAATTAACCTTGCGGGGTATGCGACTAGCTAATACACTACGCCACTTGGGAATTGCCACCATTGAAAGTTACCCTGGGGCAGCCCAAGATATTTTGAAAATACCACGCAAACAAGCCGGACTTCCCTATCTTGTTGAAGGACTAAAACTTTTTGGCCTTCAAGGTCCTTTTTTAACCACCATGGTTAGCCACGATGAATTAGATGCCATTACAGCTGCCTTGGTGGACCACTTCTTCTGGATCGGAATGTTCGAAGAATTGGGGACCGAAGATGAAGATCCCCTAATCATACCGGATCTAAAAAATTCCAACCACATCTGGCAGCATAGACTTATTCTAGGCTTAAGTGGCGAAATGGCTGCTGGTAAAACAACTCTAGCTAGCCACCTTGCAGAACAAGGCTTTAGCACAACCAAGTTTAGTGATCTGCTCTCTGAAAAATTAAAAAATAAAGGCCTAACAGCTACTCGCTCAAATCTACAAAAAATTGGCCTTGAAATAGCATCCTCAGGCCAACAACACCAACTAGCTAGACAAGTGGCTGAAAAAATCAAAAATGCCCCCAAGGCTGTTGTTGATGGCCTCCGCTTTCCCGTTGATCATGCTGCCTTGACTGAAATCTTTGGACCGGCATTTCTTCATATCCATATTGATTGCTCTCCAGCTATTTTGTATGACAGGGGACAAGCCAGAGTTGAAGATGTTACCCAAGATATAGCTAGAACACATCTTGTGGAACAAGAAATCCAAAAAGTTGCTTCTTTGGCCACATACAGAGTCTCCAATAATGGTAATCTGTCTGAATTTTTTCAATCCATTCAGCCGCTAATTAAGGACAAATTATGCCCATAAGTGTTATTGTTGGTGGCCAGTTTGGTTCTGAAGGCAAAGGCAAGGTTGCCTTAATTTTTGCTAAGGACAGACAGGCTGCATTTGTTATCCGCTGTGGTGGCCCCAATTCAGGCCATATGGTCTATGATGACCTTGGTCGCTGCTATATTTTTCGACAACTGCCGACAGCAGCTCTACTCCCTGATTGTAAACTTGTCATCTCTCCTGGTGCCTGCATTGATCCAACAGTACTTCTTAAAGAAATTGATCTTGTAAACTTATCCCCTGATCGCCTCTACATTTCTCCTAATGCCCTTATTATTGAAGATAAGCACAAGATTTTAGAAAGGCCACTTAAAGAAGCAATTAGCTCGACCGGAAGTGGAGTTGGAGCTGTACTTGCTTCACGGGCGATGCGCGAACCTATGCACTTGGCCAAAGATTACCCTCAGCTTAAACCATATATCTGCCACGATCTTCCACGTACCTTAAGCTTAGCCCTTAAGGCCCAAAAAAGAATCTTGATTGAGGGCACTCAAGGTTTTGGCCTCTCACCACTACACTCAGGCTATTACCCCAAGGTTACCTCAAGAGATACTAC
>JAFSZE010000011.1 GCA_017455745.1 Desulfovibrionaceae bacterium
TTGAGCTTGTGGTGCATATGCAAGGGGGATGTGGAAATAAACACATGAATTCTGGGATTTTTGGCACATTTAACGGCCTCCCAGCAGCGATCAATATCATTATCCACACACCTAGCTAGACCAGCAATCTGCACCTTACCGCCTGCCTGCTTGGCAATGGCCTCCACCGATTCAAAGTCACCAGGACTTGAAGCCGGAAAACCTGCTTCGATAATATCAACGCCCAATATTTCTAGCTGGTGCGCTAAACGTAATTTTTCTTGAAAATTCATGGTGGCGCCAGGGGACTGTTCGCCATCACGGAGTGTTGTATCAAAAAAATAAACTCTATTATCCATGGAAGACCTCAAGATAAATCTAAAAATAAGCCGCTGGCAAAGAAGAACAAGACTAAATTAGCTATTACGCTTACATCCTAATTTTGGAACAAATCATCATCCTAGACATGAGATAAAGATCAGATAAACGGTCATACACATATAGCCGTGTTCAACAATCTGGCAGAACTGTAATAAAATTTTAGGTTAGAAATATTTCTTGATCGAAAAATTAGTGCCCAACTAATCATTTTTACTGGCCAAAACACGCCGCAGCTGGCGATCACGCCTTGGCAAAATGATATAAGAATAGATTAAGCCGCTTAAAATATAAATCAAACAGTAGATAAAACTAAAAACTTTGGGTTCAGAGAATAGTAAGCCTAACAAAAAGAAAAAGGCCACCAAACATCTCACCGGATGGGCCCGAATAAAATCATATTCTTTGAAGGAAAAATAGCGCACACGGCTAACCATAAGAATGCCCATCAAAATAGAGATAAAGACGGCTAACCAGATCACAGTTCCAGCCAACATTTCCGGTAAATTATTGGCAAAGATGATGAATGTGGCCATGGTACAACCACCAGCCGGAATAGGCAGACCTACAAAAAAGCGTTTGCTCAAAACGCGGGTGGTGATATTAAAGCGGGCTAAACGCAAAACCCCGCAGGCAGCATAGATAAAAGCGCAAGCCACACCAAAATTGCCAAGATTGTAAAGCTGCCACTGCCAGATCAAAAAGGCTGGAGCAAGACCAAAGGCTACAGCGTCAGCCAAAGAGTCATACTGCACCCCAAATTCACTAGCAGTATGGGTTAGTCTAGCCACCTTCCCATCCAAACCATCCAAAAGGGCTGAGAACAAAATGGCTAAACAAGCTTTTTCAAAGGCGCCACCTACTGCCCAGACCATGGCCAAAAAGCCAAAAAACATGCTCAAGGTGGTGATCATGTTGGGAAGTAGATAGGCGCTGCGGCGCAATTTTTTTTCTTCTCTGCTCATAAACGTTCCAATACCTAAGCGCTGCTTACGCAAATTAGCGCATATCTAAAAATAAGTGCTAGTTAGCCTTCGTCAATTTTTCTAGCCAAAATTGATTGGCCGGCCACAACTTTGTCATTGATCGTAACCGTAGGCTTATAGTTGGCAGGCAAGTAGACATCAACTCTTGATCCAAAACGGATCATGCCACAGCGCTCACCGCGTGCAAGCTGATCGCCAACCTTAGCCCGACAAACAATGCGTCTAGCGATCAGACCGGCAATCTGCACCATGCACCAAACTTCACCTGTAGGCTCAGTCAACTGCCAGGCACAACGTTCATTGTCTTCAGAGGCTTTATCCAAAGATGCATTGAAAAACTTGCCTGGAAAATAAAGCTGATCTGAGACTTTACTGGCCACAGGCACGCGGTTCACATGCACATTAAACACATTCATGAAAATGCTTATGCAGCAATGCTCTTCATGGGTGATGGGATCTTCACGATTGCTAATTTTAACAATCGTGCCATCTGCTGGGCTAACAGCGATATTGGGATCTGAAGGTACCACCCGCTCGGGGTCGCGAAAAAAATTGACGCTAAAAACAGACAAAATTAAAGCTACGAGGGCTAAAATAGGCCATTTAAGCAAGGCAAAGACAAGCGTAGCTAAGGCTGTTAAAAAAATAATCGGAAAACCTTCTGGTGCAATCCCGATGGATGCTGGTAGCATACAATCTCCTTCCTAAACCAAATGCAATAATTTATTAGCTTTAATAAAATAGCGTATTAGATAAAAATATTTAAAACAATTAAAATTATTATTCTATCTGACAAAAGAATCAAAAAAGTTGCCTTATACATTCAACTAGCAATAAGATTTGTTATTATTAACAGAATATGCATCTAGAAAAATTTTTTTATCTGCATAGTTTTTCAATATGAATGATACTTAGAAAAGATTTTGGCATACATATTCAGTTCATTGCCGAGGTATTCAAAAGTTTAAATATAAATTAAAGGATAATTTAGAAAAAGATTAGACTAAGGCTTTTACGCTTTTACCCTGTCAATAACACGTAGTTTAATCTTAAAAGAGACGCGTGCCAAGAGATGGATAGCGCTAAAAATCTAGAAGTTTGTTGGACTTGTTAGTTTTCTGACAAGGGAGTATGACTAGAGCCATGAAAATAGTTCCATCTATGCTAAAAAGATCTCTTCTGATCTTGATTTTGGCCCAAGTCTTGCTGCTTGCGGCATGCGGACCAAAAGATATTGGTTCGGATTATACGGCGGAAAGCGATGAAAAAACATCTGTGTCTGTAGCCGAACAGATGCGCTATCCGCTCTTTGGTTCCGATGGCAATCAGCGTATGCTCTATATGCATAACAGAATGGATACCATGGTTGCCCGTCAAAAATTTATGAATGCTAAGCTGCAAAATAAATCTGGGCTATCCCCAGAAGATCCCAACTATCGCTCAACGCCCAAAGAACGCAGCCCGTTTCGCGAGTAAAATTTTTACAGATCAATTTTTACCGATCAATAGGGCTATTAGCCTTATGATCAACCTTAAAAGATAGAATGGCTAACCAATTATCCCATCTTGATGCTCAAGGCTCGGTCACCATGGTCGATGTGGGCGAAAAACCCATCACTAAGCGTCGTGCCATAGCCGAAGCGTATGTTAGGCTCTCTAAAGAAACCATGAGCCTTTTGCAACAAAAAGCTTTGCCCAAAGGTGATGCCTTGGTCTGCGCTAGGATTGGCGCCATAATGGCGGCCAAACAAACCTGCCACTTGATTCCTCTCTGCCACAACATCAATCTGACCTTTCTTGATGTGCGCTTTGAAGTGGATAGTGAGCAGTCAATTATTAGAATCGAATCAGAAGCCCAAGCTTTGGCCACCACAGGAGTTGAAATGGAAGCCATCGTGGCTGCACAGATGGCAGCTACGATCATTTATGATATGTGCAAGGCAGTGCAAAAAGACATTGTTATCACCGACATAAAGCTTCTAGCCAAGAGCGGCGGTCGCAGTGGCCAATATACGGCACCAGGATTTAACCCTTGTTAACCCACAACATTTCCCCCATAGCCCTAACCATCGGCGACTTTGAACTACGCTGGTATGGGTTAATGTATTTGGCTGGCTTTATTGTCGGCTGGTTCATCGGCCACTACCGAGCCAAACACCTCGACGTTAATTTTACCAAGACCGAGGTGGACGATCTTTTAACTATCGCCATGCTAAGCGTTGTTATTGGCGGTAGAATTGGCTATGTGCTTTTTTACGATCCCCTGCTCTATTGGAACAACCCTAGCGAAATTTTCAAAATCTGGAATGGGGGGATGTCATTTCATGGAGGTCTCTTAGGGGTCTTAGTCTCCTTTGTCTATTTTGCCAAAACTCGCCACAAAACCTTTCTGGAAGTCTCTGATTTTCTAGCCCCGCTTGTGCCCCAAGCCATCTTTTTTGGACGGCTTGGCAATTTCATCAATGGCGAACTCTGGGGCAAAACAACTACCCTACCTTGGGGCATGATCTTTCCAGACGGAGGCCCCTGGCCTAGACACCCATCTCAGCTCTATGAAGCACTCTTAGAAGGATTGGTTCTTTTTATCATCCTTTTGATCTATGCCAACAAAAAACGCAAACCTGGAGCTGTCTCAGGGCTCTTTGCTTTAGGCTATGCTGTCTTTCGCTTTGGGGTAGAATTTATTCGCGTCCCAGATCCGCAGCTTGGCTATTTAGCTTTTGGCTGGTTAACCATGGGCCAAATTTTGTGCCTGCCGCTCTTTTTGATCGGCCTGTGGCTTTTGTTTCGCCCAGAAAAATTGGCTGCCAAATAAAATCATGGCTAACCCCCGAAAATAATAGTATTTTAGAAACGTTTTAGACTATATTTAGAGGGGATTTTTATTGACAGAATCAAATTTTTTAGCGAAAACATAAGGAATTCCGGTTCATCTAGGTATATTTCTTAGCACTTACGCTGAACCTTAAAAAACTGCGCCGATAAATCCCCGAACTTGTCGTGGGAGTATGTCAAAAATGCAGAAGTGCTTAGTCTCGAAAGAGACAGGCACTTTGGCAAAACTTTAAGTTAAATAACAAAGCCTTGGCAATAAAAAACTTGTCTTTGGCTTTTGCCTAAATTTCGAGCTTTGACTGCAGATCCTGCAGGGACTAAAAGCTCCTCTGGAGGATCAGATGGCCAAAGAAGGTGCCATTGAAGTCGATGGAATTGTTCAAGAAGCTTTGCCCAATGCTATGTTTCGGGTCGAGTTGGAAAATAAGCATGTCGTTTTAGCCCACATTTCAGGCAAGATGAGAAAATTCTATATCCGCATCTTGCCAGGCGATAAGGTCAAAGTAGAATTATCGCCCTATGATCTGACCCGTGGCCGCATTACCTACCGCGTAAAGTAGCCTTAAATTTTTAAAACGGCCTTAATTTTGGTGGATGCTAGCGCTTGCTTTTTTCCTCACTTTGCATTAGTCTGATTTTGGAGCTTAGATGGAGTCAATGATCACTGAACTGTTCGGCCACCTAGTTTATGCCGATAGTTTGACCTATGATGAACTCCTTGATACTGAAGAACAGCTTATTGAAGATCTAGAACGTATTCTGGAACAAGCTGAAGCCGAGCATATGGAATTCAATCCATTAGGCGACGCGCTAATGTTTCAGTGCGAATTTACGCATCATAAATTGTATATTTTCCGTAAACTAGCCTGTGATTTAGTTCAAATTTTACCCCAAGGTATTGATGGACGGATGTTTTTTCTCTCCCATGATCTAGCTGGATCCACCCTTTACTGGGTTAAACCACATGAATGGCAAGAGGAAAATTTAGCCTTACCTTTAACTGCACCTAGTACTGCTAAGAGTTGGTCAGCAACTAAAGAATAGGCAGATAATAAATTACTCGCTAAATTTGCCCGGGTGATGGAATTGGTAGACATAAGGGACTTAAAATCCCTCGGACGCAAGTCCGTGGCGGTTCAAGTCCGCCCCCGGGTACCACAATATATATGAACAAAATATAAAAAGGTTACAGCTAAAAACTGTAACCTTTTTTTGTTTTGGAAAAGTAAAATTTATTTTTGATCTGTCAAATGGTGGAAAGAAAAAGATCAGCCCGCATCCTAGTCTAGGCTTTTTTGTAGGCAGAAAGATTCGTTTTTTTGATAAAACTAGCACATCAAATCCTACATAAAATCGACTTAAACGCTTCTTTATAGAGGAAATTTATGCCATCAAAACAATCCGATAGCACACCTGGAGAAAAGCTCCTCGCTCTCTATACACTGCTTATACTGCGTGGCGAAAAAGAAATCTCGCTCACCGAACTAACTAAAGCTCTTGAATGCTCCAAACAGACGGTCTTACGTCTTCTCACTCAACTAGAAGCATCTGGCTATGGCAAATTGGCTGAACCCATAGTTAAGGGTCGCGAACATTTCTACCGCCTACTCCAAACACACGATCCGTATTTAGCTTTAGGTGCTAAAGAACTCGCACAACTAACCTTATGCCGCAAAATGCTTATGCACATTCTGCCCAAAGGTGTAGCCGATTTGTTTGGCGAAGAAAGCAAAACTGAGGATAAAAAGGGCAGTGAAGAAATAGGTCTAGTCTACAGCAAAGGCTATATAGACTATGGTCCCCACCAAGAGCACTATGCCCTGCTTATTCGCTGCATCCAAGAAAATCTTGTCTGTCAATTGACCTACAGGCGAGCCCTACCAGATGTCAAACGCACTTTTTATTTTGCCCCTAAACGTGTCATTGTTTTTCGTGAAAGCATTTCTTTTCTAGGCTGGGAGATAAGCGAAACTGATCCAGTCGCAAAAATCTACGACAATCCCCTCACTCTTCTTTTGCAACGCTGCCTAGATGTGCAGCTAACAAAACGATCTTCAGAGCAAATTGTCGTTGAGCCAACAGAAAATCAAAATCTCGCAAGGCCCTTCGGATTCATGACAGGCGATATTTTTACCGTCAAAGTTCAATTTTTCTCTCATGCTGTCGCTTATGTCTACGATCGCCAATGGAGCAACAAACAAAAGACGACTGTCCATGATGACGGAAGCCTAACTCTAGAATTTGACGCTCAAAGTGCTGCCGAGGTCATCTCCTGGCTTTTAGCTTTTGGGGACAAAGCTTATGTGCTTGAGCCTGAATGGCTCAGAGAAGCAGTCCTAAAAGAGCATAGAGCCGCTGCCAGAGCCTATACTAAGGCTAAGAAAATGGAGCAACAAGCAAAAGATAGCCAAGAAGCAAAAGATATTGATGAATGATGCAGGCAGCCTAACTCAAGAGTTTGATGCTCAAAGTTCTGTCGCGGTCATCTCGTGGCTTTTAGCTTTTGGGATAAAGTTTATTTACTGGAATATGAATGCCTCAAAAAATCAGTCCTAAAAGAGCTTAGAGCCGCAGCCAGGGCCTATTTTAGTGTAAGAAAAGCTGGGTAAAATTTCTTTTTTGGCGTTACAATTTTTGGAACGATAGGCGGTATACCTAATCAAACAGTAGGTTCAATAGGCTATAAGCGCAAAGTTCTTAGGATCATGGCTTAGATCCTGGTTTAGAGAAAAAAGCTTATCTACTTGAACCTAGCTGCAACAAAAAATCTGTTAACGCTGACAGATTTTTTGGCCCCAGTTAAGACAATAATTTTGGGACAAAAAAGTTTGAATGATTGGCTTCTTATCTATCAAAACCTGGAGTGCGCCATGCCTTTTACCCCAAGCAACACTCGGTATTTCAAGGCCCAAGGGGCCGCGTGGGTCAACCGCCTAATAGGTATGCCTATTGTTGAATATGATGATAACTTTTTCTCCTCTGTTAGCTGGTGTTGTGATGGATTGGACTGGTTGATTGACTGGGTTAAAAATGATTTAATTTCAACAAATAATGGCCGAACTAGAAATACAAAATTATCCAAGCTTATAGATACTATCAAAGGACAATCAAGAAATTACCAGGAACGTTCCTTTGAAGAAATCGTTGAAGAATATCCAGCTATACCTTCTGGAATTATCAATGAAGTTTCAGAAAAACTTACAGAAGTTGCTAATTCCCAAACAACAAAACCGCGTATAATTTCTTCTTTTCAAAAATTTTTCGGCCTCGATGATACTGCGATTAAAATTTGTGTATATGCTTTTGTTAGTGAGAAGTATAGACCGCTAAATTCTGTAATGCGTCATATCGATATCGATGAATACCCAAATCGCTATTACCTAGCAAAAATGTTAGGTATACAGTTTTCTTCTTTGAACAAAAATATCGCTACCCTAATAAATATGGGCATCTTTGATCAACATTGCGATATAAGTCTTCGATCCAAAATAGATACCATCTTGGAAACTGGTGATGAAGAGGCTATAAAAAGTAGTTTCTGCCTAAAAATTGAAGGTAGTACCCTGCCTCTGGCCGACTGCAACGTCAATGAGACAGACAGAGAAATCGTTTTAAAACTTTTCAGTCAAAAGACTTCTTCCGCAAGACACATTTTGCTCTATGGCACACCAGGTACCGGAAAAACAACCTTTGCACGCAGCTTGGCGCATGAACTTAACGTCGATGCCTGGGCTGTACCGTGCCAAGATGATGACTCATCTGAAGATCGCCGGGCTGCACTAGTCGCGTGTGTCAGATTAGCCAAACGCCATAAAGGCGCCTTCGTCTTAGTGGATGAAGCAGAATACATACTCGATACTGACCTTGGAGCACATCATCATAGTGCCTCCCCCAAAGCTTGGTTGAACGCCTTTTTAGAAGAACCTGGTATACGTATTATCTGGATCACCAACGAAGTTAGCCACATTGACCAGGCCGTACGCCGCCGTTTTACCTATTCCATCAACTTTCCAGAACTTGGGCAAAGACAACGCACTGTCCTTTGGCGCAACATCGCCAAACGGTTGCGTGTATCCTCGAAGCTCAGTGACGCTACAATCAAGGAAATAGCCGAGCATCCAGCACAAGTAGCTGACATAGAAAATGCCATGCGTGCAGCCAACGAAATAGCACCTTCCAAAGAAGATTTCGTCCCCTGCTTAAAACAATTAATCAAGGCGCAAGTTCTACTAAAAGACGATGGCAAGAAAAGGCCCTCACAACCTAGCCACTGGCATATGTTTGATATAAACGGTACCTGCACCAAAGATCCCATAGAAACAATTGTAGAAAATTGCCAGTGCCTAAACTCCATGCTTCTCGAAGATCGTGCAATGAAAATGCCTGGCCAAGCCACAATGCTCTTCTATGGGCCTCCTGGTACCGGTAAAACCGAACTAGCACGGTATTTAGCACATATCCTAGATCGGCCATGTCTCATCCAAAAAGCTAGCGATTTGCTTGGTGGCATTGTGGGTGAAACAGAATACAATATCGCCTGCGCTTTTGAAAAAGCGAACGCAGATAATGCTGTGCTTTTGATCGATGAGGCGGATAGTTTTCTGCAAGAACGCGAAGGTGCGGCGCGTAGCTGGGAAATCACCATGGTCAATGAATTTTTGACCCAACTAGAAAGTTGTCAATCGTTCTGCATTTGTACCACAAACCACCGCAAGATCATGGATAGTGCAGCCATGCGCCGCTTCTCCTTCAAGGTGGAATTCACATACGCCAATGCTAAACAATTAAGCGCACTCTACCTAAAAATGCTGGCCCCGCTAAGCAATCAGCCAACGCCGCCTGAAATTCTTCTAAGACTTCAAAACCAAAAGATGCTGGCTCCAGGAGATTTTACGGCTGTCCATCGTCAATTTTGGATGAAGGATCCAGCCACAGTTGAACATAATGCCTTGCTTGATGCTTTAATTTCTGAGCAAAAACTAAAGCTAGAGAAAGAAGCAAAGAGATTAGGCTTTTAACTGCAAGATATTTTTTAACTCTATCCTAGCATTTGATCTTTAACCCATAAGCTTTAATCTATAAGTTACAAAACTGTTCTTACATGATCTCTAGATTGGTTAGTTTATGATCTAGCAGTATCTATAGTTTAATACTATCTAATAAATAAGCATAAAAATTACAAGAATAATAAAAAGAAAAGAGTCTATTTTATGTAATGTAAATATAAAATTAGACTCTTTTTTAAATTATCAAAACTAATACTAAAAATAGCGTGTGCGGTGTGGGAGGGGCAAAGCTTTGCTCCCGCTACAAAATTCTTAAGTATGCTTATGTAACAAACAAACTAAATCTCCAAGAATTCTATTTATTTACAATATAACAAATTATCATAACAATAGTCAATACAATATATTATTATATCTTAATTTTTTGAAAGAAGTTATTTATTAATAAATCGAATTACTTTTGCTGCAATAAACTCTGCCAATCTATTTTTGCATAAGCTCCACCTTTGATATGTACTTTTTTACCCTTAAAGGCAAAGCCATAAACATAAATGTTCTCCAAAGTAATATTATTCTCTTTGAATTTAGTGATATACTCATTTTCATAAATTTGTTTAAGAGCATTATCACAAGTTTTATACAAATCTTTTTCTGTTTTTGAACGATGTATTTTGAATTCAATAACGATAGCATGATCTGATTGTTTCTTGGGCATCAACATTACATCATATCGACCATACCCGCTATCACCATTCGAACTTATTTCATATTGCTTCAGATCTATAATCAAACCTAACACAAACGCATGATAAAAAGTTTCTGGTCTTATTTCTTGTTTTGATTTACCTGGATTAGCCGTATCAAAGTATCTGAATACACTTTTTGTAATATTGGTCATCCAAATATTCATTGCATCTAAATCATTCTTCAACAGTGAAATTATAAATTTATTTTTAGCAGTACGTGCTTCATAAAACCAAGTAGAAATTTGATCTTCAAGAATCATCTTAGATTCAAGATTGGTGACTGTAATCTCGTATATTTTAGTTGCCAAATTAAAATATAGTGGCTTTACATATCCTGAAGCCATGAAAAAACTCCAAATGGCTCCTTCTTTAGTATATAATTCACTAAAAACGATTTGCTCATCTAACTTTGTGATTATAGATTCACCCTTTAGAAGTTTTTCCGTTTCTTCTTTTATCGTATCATCGCCAGAACAGATCAATGTGCCAATCAAGGAATTGGAACTGCTATTACCCCAATAAGGAGCAATTCTTTTTTTTGAAAGATAGCCAATTATCGACCAAGGGTTATATATTTTCTGCTGCGTTCCAAAAATAAAGCCATCATACCACTGCTTTACTTCAGACTTGTTGGTTAGTCCGTATTCATCCATAGCGGCGAAGACTTCTTCTTCTGTAAATCCAAAACAATCTGTATACAAATCACTTGTAGTACTTACTACTTCAAGATTGTTCAGATCATAAAAAATAGATTCCTTGGCAACCCTTGTTATACCTGTTATCAGAGCACGTTCGATATTATGATTTGTCTTAAAAGTTGAATTAAAAAATCCATGTAAGAAATCAACAAGTTCATCACAATATCCATTTGACCATGCCTCATGCAGCGGAGTATCATATTCATCTAGCAAAATGATGGGCTTAGCGTAACCTTGACTTACAAAATGTTTACATAAATAATTTAGTGATGTCTTAGCCGTCGTATCAGACATATCATCTTGAACAGAGTCAAATTGTTTTTTTTCACGTTCAGAAAATAAATTCATATCAAATTGGCGTGAGAAATCATCATATAGATCATTCAAACATTTTTTAATCTGTTCTACTGCTGCAGCATAATTTTTTTCCTTAATATTGGCAAATGATACAAAAATCACAGGTATTTTTCCCTGCAAATTACGAAATTGTTCATCATCCCAAATTTCAAGACCTTCAAATAGATCTGATCTATCTGCAAATCTAGGCGAAAAGAAGGTACGAACTGTATCAAGCATGAGTGTTTTGCCAAAGCGACGCGGACGCGTGATAAGAGTTACATCTATTCCACCATTCCACCATTCTTTGATAAATTTAGTTTTATCCACATAAAAATAATTATTTTGACGTAATTTAACAAAGCTTTGGGTTCCTGGTGTAATGATGCGAGACATCTTTAATTCTCCTCTTGTCAGGACTGTTATAACAATGCATTATATCTTTAATTTTATGTAGTCAATATAATATTGACACAAGTTTACATATAAAAATAAGTTTCAAACTATCATGGCAAATATGACCACAATTTTTCTTAAATCACATTCTTTTAATAGTTACGTCTATAGAAATTTAGCAAATTTTTATAATTTATGATATAGATATTAAAAAATTAATTATAATTGCATGGTTAATAGAATCTAGATATACTACAATTCTGTAAGATTTTTGGAACACGGCTATATGTGTATGTCTGTTTATCCGATGCCTAGCTGGCTGATTTGTTCAAAAATTATGAGTGAAGCGTAATAATATGATCTATTTATACGTTAATAGTTAATTTATATAATTTTCTTACTAAAATGACCAACCATATCGACTGTAAGAACAATTATTGTTTGACGCACAGCACCCTTTTTATGTTATGCTTGGGCACTAGATACCTTACAGTTTACAGCGGTATGCTAGAACAGATCAGGGATATGCGCCTTTAGGCTTTGGTCTAGCGTAAAGCCTAGCCCAAAATCAGAGGCAAACAAAATAATTTTCTGAAGTTATCTGGCAATTTTATAAGTCAGATTGCTATTAGACAAAAATTGCAATTTGTCTTAATACATTCTAGATAAATTAACCCAAAAAGCCTCCCCATCTCAAGCCGTACAGTCACAGGTCAATAGCCATGAATCTCTAAAATTGATGAAAACCCGCGCTGCAATTTGGCAAGGCGCCTTTTGTGCAGGTCATTTGACGTAAAAAAAGCCCCAGAATATTCAATATAGACCAGGGGGATTTTTTTTTCCAGACAAAAATTTGTTACGCTTACCGGACGTGCGATTCTCGCATCCGGCGGTTCCCTTCAGAGTGTTCCTGTTCGTTAGGTCAAAGGTTGGCCATTTCCTTGTTTCAGCCCACCAACCTCACGAGACACGCCTTAGGAGAAGCTCAAATCTCGCCATCAGCTGCTGAGTTCGAGAGTTTCACCATATAGTTAGTATCCATGCAGGACGCACTATTAGTTAAATTTTAAACTTCTAATCTTATAAACTTCACAAATTATTGAATTTTTAACTTCCTAACTTCTTAAATTCTTAAATAGAAATATATAAAAACATGATTGATAAATCGCAAAAAAATAATAAAATTAATAAAAAACTAACAATAAAATAATATTCTAAAATAGTGAATATTCAATAGCTTAGCCTTAGCAAAATTACCAAATCATCAAGTTATCAAGTTATTCAACATACTTAAACTATTCAATCTATCCAAACTATTCAAACTATTTAATATACTTAGCAATTGTTACTTTACCTTCATCGTTGGCACGAAAAAAAAGTCTCAAATTGCCTTGATCATCTAAATCAAAACGTGTTTGTTCCAAAAGACCATTGACTTCAGCTGTCAACAAGGTATCTGTGATGGCTTTGGCTGTAAAGGCCCGAAAGCCCTTATAGGATGAATCAAGAGCTATAAGAATATCGTCAGCGCAGGCTTCAGACACAGTGGTCATATATTTTAAGATGGCATAATTTAAAGGCATCATGCTCCAAGCTTCCTTTTGAAGAAATCAAGAGGATTTAAGGCAATCACAAAAATACCCACGACCATGAGCACTGCTCCAATCCAAACCAAGGCTGGCAGAGCATAGCCATCATGGCCATAGATGAGACCTAAAACGATCCAGCAGAAAAATGGTCCCCAGAAAGAAAACATACCATTGCAGGCCATGCCAAGCGCTGCGCCACACATGGAATTGCCCTTATACCAGAGCATATAGGTCAAATAGGTACAAAAGCCAGCTATAATAAACCAAAACTCAGACGGACCATCCAAAAAAGCGGCTTTAACCATGCCCAAAGTATCAGCCTGACCTAAATAGCCAAAAATTGGTACAAGAACGAAGAGTGTACCAAAAGCAGAGGTTACTTGACGGATGGCATTGCTGATCTCACTATCAATAATGGCACTGACATATCCACCCACACAACCTTCCATACCCCAGGCAAAAGCAGCCAGAAAACCAAAGATCATACCAAGCACAAGACCTTGGGGAGCATCATCGGTTAGCCCTGTGGTGCCGATCAAAATTCCAGCTGCTAAGCAGATCAAAACACCAAGACTTTTCCGCAGCGTCAAACGTTGGCCAAACAAAATATGTCCCAAGACAGCACCGATAGCAGTACATAAGGCACTGATAGGAACGATTATTGTTCCGGCCAACTGTAGTCCCAAGACATAAAGTGTCATGGCAATGGGACCACCACCCAAGGCAATACCCAAAACGATACAGCCAGGCTTACTTTTCAAACTGCGCACAAAATCGCCCAATTTTCCATGGATGACTATGAGGGCCATGGACCAAAAGCGCCCCAAAGACAAAGGATGCCAGATCCAAGCGTACCCACAAGATAAGTCTGGACAAATGGACTCAGGGTTGAATTAGCACTGCCCCAGTCTTTCCACACACCTAACGTCATGGCTAGAGTCATGAAAGTTGTGAAAAGGCCATAAACTATGCCTGAAAGAATGGCGATGGAAATACCTTGCCTTGTAAAGCGCCTGCGCATATTCGTATAGGCGGCAAGCGCTAGCTGATCTGTCCCAGAGTTGCAGGTCATTGTCTGAGTCATAAGTCATCCTTACTTCAGGCTGATGCGCCCGTGAAAAAAGCCAACATTTGTTTTGGATCACAATTTATGAAATAAATTTCCCAAGGAAGATTTCTTAGAAGGCTAGTCAATTCTTCACTCTGCCACGGTTGACCTTTAAGCAAATCCCCAATCTCACTAGGATCACGCAGGGAAATAAAATCCCCCGAAATATCAAGATGACGAACCAGCCCTTTATGCACATCAACCCGAATACAAACCGATCCCCAGGGAAAACGTGTGGAACGTTCTTCTGTAAATGGTGGGGACGCCCCATAATTCCAATCCCAGGTGCGGTACTTGCTATTAGCAAGATCTACTGCTTGTGCTTCTAAGCTTGCATCTAGTTGTGCAATTGCACAGTCACAAGCACGCAAAAGAGCTGCTTTAAGATAAGATATGGTAATCTTGGTTGGAGAAATTTGGTTCAGATTTTGTACACGCGCTGCAATGGAGCTAACACCCTTAGAAAGAATTTTCTTTTGATCAATAGCTAAAGCTGCGCTCATAGCGTTTATATTAGCACTAACCAAAAGCGTACCATGAAAAAGGACAGTCTCGCCTAAACAAATTTGACTTGTACCAGAGATTTTTTTCCCATCAACAACAATATCATTACGACCAGTCGCTTCTGCGCAAATACCTATTGCTTTTAATGCCAATAAAATTTGTGCGAGCATACTACAAACATCTACATTAAACGGTTTCTCAATACTTTTAATGAATGAAAAATTGAGATTGCCAAGATCGTGATAAACTGCTCCACCACCACTAATACGTCTAACAACTGGCAGATTATGCTCTTTTATATATGCTTCTTGAATCAGAGATTTTGTTACTTGGTGGCGTCCAATAATCACACTAGGTTTATTTTGCCAGAGTAAAAAAATACCTGGATCAGCACTTTTTTTATTTAGAAA
>JAFSZE010000087.1 GCA_017455745.1 Desulfovibrionaceae bacterium
TAAAAATCTTACAGAAATTATAATATTAAATTACATCATGCTATAAGGTGTTATTAGCAAAAGCAATTCAGTATTTATTTAATTTTTTGAGATTTCAAGAAGATTGCCTAAAGGTTTAACTACACATTCTTTCCCACCAAAACCTATACCTAGACCATATATTTTTGCATAATTTGATTTATCAAATCCATCGAAATATTTTTTATTCATAATCTGCTTTGCTGCATTTTCGGCAGCAGAACGGCGCTTTGCAGGATCATTTTCAGTTCTTTTTAACTCCAGAATGACGACAATACCTGAATTTTCATTAGATATAATTATATCAGAATAACCATCGCCTGTTTCTTGCTCTGATTTTAAGACAACACCTTCAGTTTGCGCTACCATAGTTAGAATTCCAAGAATAAAACCATGATAATAAAATTCATGTCCAGTATTACGTATACTTATAAAATGAGTCAAAAATTGGTTAATGACTGAACATACATCATTAGTCTCATTGGCTAGCAAATGTCCAAGAAGTTTCTTCCCACGTTTAAGCCAGACTGGATTTGATTTAGTATAGAGTTTTTTAAGTTTTAGCTCAAAGCATTTAAAAATTTCATTATTTGGAATTTTTAAGAATACATTTCCATTTAGTGGGGAATCTTCTGTGAAAGTCAAATATCCAGTTTGTAAAAGAAATGTCATGCAACTATTAAAATCTACACCTTCGTCCCTAATATCTGGATATGTTTCGAACTCTTGCAATTCTATTTGCAGTGGTACATTATTTAAGAGTTTTTCAATTCTCTGAATGTCATCACAGAAATTGCCATTCACAGTATTCTCAAGATATATATTTATGGCGTCATTACCAGACGTATTGACCCAAAATGGTTCTGCTTCAATCTTAGAATTCCTATCTCGAGTATTTAAAACTTTATAACAGAATTGTAAAACGCTCCATGGACAAAACAAATGTTTATCGCCAATGCGATAACCATCATACCATTCTTTGATAGTTTCGTATTGTAAAGAAAGCTCACAATCACTTAGAAGTTTTTCTGTTTCAGATAGCGTAAATCCAAAAAAACCAGCATATGTTTGGTCGTTTAAATTATTGAGCGTAAAGTTATTGGCACCAGTGAAAATGCTTTGATGCGCGATCTTAAGACATCCAGTAACTAGACCTCTGTAAAGCCATTCAACTCTACCAGGTTTAAAAGTTTGACTGCTAATATCACGAATAATGGCAAGCATTTTATCATAATATGGTTCTTTGGCTGTTAAAGATTTTTGTAGAGGAACATCATATTCATCAATAAAAATCATTACCTTGCGACTATATTCTTTATATAGAATCAAAGCAAGTATTGATAAAAATTTTCCAGCAATTAATTCAGCCTCGACCAAAATATCTTCTCTAAAAAGGTTTGCATGATGATTCATACAAAATTTAAGTATATAGTCAAAATTTTCACGGAGACTCTTTGATATTTTAGTACTATCACTAAGAAATTCAAAATCTAGATAAAGAAAGTAGATTAAATCAAGTATTTTATAGAGAGCCTTTATATAAGAATCTCCTTCAATATCCTTAAAAGATATCCAAATGACTGGAAACTCTCCCATAAATTTAGCACGAAGTTCTTTGTATGCATTCTGTGTTACAGCTAGGTTTCGTCCATTATCGAGAAAATATTTTTCTTGATAGGATTTATCTCCTGGATTTTGATAGTTGAGATTACAGAAAGATGCAATAGTATTCAAATTAAGTGTTTTACCAAAGCGTCTAGGTCTAATAAAAATATTGGCCGGGTTATAAGAATCTAATAATATTGTTTTAAGATAGCTAGTTTTATCAACATAGTATAAATCATTGTCAATGTAGCTTTCAAACATTTCGCTACCAACGCTAATTCTTTCTGTAGTCATAAGTTTAACCTATGTTTTTTTTAATTATTGTATACGCTAAATTAAATTTTAGCATAGTTAAATTTACTTCATACAATATATCAATTAAATTGGACTTAAAAGCTTCTCAATGAAAAAAGTTAGAAAATAAAATTAAAGATAAAATTTTTAATTAATGATGATATTTTTACACTCAATTAACTATCTTTTTTAAGATTGTAAGTATGTAATACTATATGTTTTTTATAATATGCAATGGGTAAGGCAGGTCAATATCTCAGATAGTCGCAAAAGCTTGTGCTATAGATCAAAGTCATTTCTTCTGTTTTATCTTTTTCCGTTTTAACTTTCACTGCCCAAGCTTAACCCAACTCTACGCGTTTGGAGAAAGATTTTTCGCGTTTTTCCATGTCGCTTCCATTGCCTTTTGGATATGGTTGAATGTGGTTGGAAACATCTTTTTTATGCCTATATAACTTAACCAAGAAAATCGCAAGGCCACAAAAAAAGACCTTCCGCAAACTTTTTTGAGGAAGGTCTTTTTTAGCTTGAGGGCCCTTAAAAATGGCTCATAAAAAGAGCTTGTGCTGATAGCTGCTAGCTTGCTTCTGTTTTGGTGTTCTCTTTCGGTTTTGTAAAAAGTTCTTGCAAGCGCATTACTAGGCGATAGAAGAAGGGCACAAAGAGGGGAGCTAGCACTGTGGCAGCCAGCATTCCGCCAACAACAGCTGTACCAATGGCGTGGCGGCTTCCAGAACCTGCGCCGCTGCTAACGGCTAGTGGCATACAACCCAAGATGAATGCCAACGAGGTCATGACCACAGGCCGAAAACGTAACTTGGCTGCAGACATGGCTGCCTCGGCAGCGTTTAGGCCAGTTTTATACTGTTCAATGGCGAATTCAACAATGAGGATGGCGTTTTTGGCACCAAGACCAACCAAGGTGACCAAGGCCACCTGAAAGTAGGTGTCATTGGCATAGCCGCGTAAGGCATTGGCCAAGAGGGCGCCCATCACAGCAAAGGGCACTGCGCCAAGCACAGCCATAGGCAAGGTGCAGCTTTCATACTGTGAGGCTAGGACCATAAAGACCATAACTAGTGCTAAGCCAAAGACTAGAGGCGTTGATCCGCTAGATTGCTGTTCCTGGTAGGCTTGGCCTGACCAGGCTAGACCGAATCCTTCGGGCAACTCTGCAGCCACTTCTTTTAAGGCTTGTAGGGCTTGGCCTGAACTATAGCCTTCATTGGGGGCACCCATGATTTTGGCTGCCTTAAAACCATTGAAATGCTCCAAGGTCTGAGGTCCATTGCCAGGCCGCATGGTCATCATGCTGACTAAAGGCACCATGCCACCTTGTTTATTGCGGACATAGATTTCATGGAGATCTTCAGGATGGGCTCGATAATCGGCATCAGCCTGCATCCGTACCGAGTAGGTGCGGCCATAGAGAGTGATGTCATTGATGTATTTCACACCAAACATGGAGCCTATGGTGTCATAGACATCTGATACTGAGACTCCTAGTGATCTAGCCATTTCACGGTCTAGTTCCAGATGCATTTGGGGAGTATCTACATTAAAGGCGGTGGCGATGGGGCCAAGTTCTGGGCGTTGGGCACATTTGGCTATAAATTCTTGGGTCACCTGGTAGAGTCGTTCTTCGGAGGCTCCACTTTTGCTTTGCAAATATCCTTCAAAACCACCGGTATTGCTCATGCCGGTGATAGCAGGCGGGGTAAAGGCCAGAGCAAAGCCGTCAGTTAGGCTTGCCCCATAGCCCATGACAGCCATGGCGGCATCACCTGCTGACTGACCAGGCCCTTTACGTTCTGCCCAGTCTTTGAGCATCACAAAGGCCGTGCCATAGTTGGTCTTGGAAACACCTGAGAGAATGTCCATGCCAGACATGGTCAAGACATCTCTGACCAAAGGATTTTGGCGAATCTTCTCTTCCATGGACTGACAAAAGGCCGTGGTTCGACCAAGGGACGCCCCTTCAGGCAACACATAGCAGGATAGGACGTAGCCCTGATCCTCATCAGGCACAAGAGCTGTTGGTGTTTTGACAAAAAGGAACCAAATTCCAACTGCCAAAATCACGCAAAAGGTGCAGGCATGGGCGGTTGAAAACAATATTTTGCCAGCAAGTTTGGTGAACCCGTTTGTCAGGTGGCCAAAACATTTATTGAAGCCCACAAAAATAGGATTGGTTGTCTTTTTCCTAGGCTTGAGCAAGAGCACACAAAGAGCTGGTGTAAAGGAGAGGGCCACAAGACCTGAAATACTGACCGAAACAGCAATGGTGATGGCAAATTGGCGATACATCTGACCGGCCAGACCGCCTAAGAAAGCCACGGGAATGAAGACCGAGCAGAGCACAAGGACAATAGCGATTACAGGTCCTGTGACTTCGTGCATGGTTTTATTGGTGGCCGTATAGACGTCAACACCTTCCTCTTCCATGATCCGTTCGACGTTTTCGAGCACTACAATGGCATCGTCAACCACGATACCAATGGCCAAAACCAAACCAAAGAGGGTTAGGGTATTGATGGAAAAACCTAGGAGAAACATACCGGCAAAGGTGCCCACAATTGAGATGGGCACAGCCAGGCAGGGAATGAGCGTAGCCCGCCAGTTTTGCAGAAAGATAAAGACTACGCAGATAACAAGTACGATGGCCTCGAAGAGAGTATGGATCACTTCATTGATGGAGACTTTGACAAAGGTCGTGGTGTCAAAGGGAATAGCATAGGCCACGCCTTCGGGAAAATTCTTGGACAACTCCTCCATGGTCTTTTGCACAGCCTCGGCTGTGGCCAAGGCATTGGCGCCTGGAGCCAGATAGATGCCGATGGGTTGAGTGGGACTGCCGTTTAATTGACCAGTAAAACTGTAGTCTTTGCCACCAAGTTCGACCCTAGCCACATCTTTCAGGCGCAGAATATCCCCTTCATCCGAAGAGCGCAGAATGATATTTTCAAAATCTTCTACTTTGTTTAGGCGTCCTTTGGTGGTGAACTGCCAGGTCATGCTCACCTGATCTTTGACAGGAGTGTCACCGGCACGGCCTGTGGCAAACTGTGCATTCTGCTCGTTGATGGCATTGGTAATATCAGTGGTGGTGACGCCAAGCATACTCATGCGATCCGGTTTAAGCCAGATGCGCATGGAGTAGTCGCGAGCACCAAAGAGCTGAACTTTGCCAATTCCAGGCAAGCGTTTCAATTCATCTTGCACATAGAGTAAGGCATAGTTGCTCAGATAGACCGTATCATAGCGATTGCCAGGTGAAGTTAGGGTGACTAGCTGCAAAATGGCTGGGGATTGTTTTTCAACCGTCACCCCCAAACGTTTGACTTCCTGGGGGAGACTCGCGAGAGCTTGCTGCACCCGGTTGTTTACATTGATGGTGGCCTGATCAGGATCTGTGCCAACGGCAAAATAGACATTTAAGACCATACTGCCGCTGCCCGAGCTCACCGACTGCATATAGATCATGTTGTCGACGCCATTGATCTGCTGCTCGAGTGGCTGAGCCACAGTTTCGGCAATGGTTTCAGCCGTGGCACTATTGTAGCTAGCCGAGACAGAGACCTGGACAGGAACCATGTTCGGGTATTGTTCAATGGGCAGATTGAAAATGGCCACAGCGCCAACCAAGGTTATGGCCAAGGAGATCATTATGGCCAGAACAGGACGCTGCACAAAAAAAAGCCGTCTTGGTCATTGCGCAACTCCTATGGCTTCATTTCCTGAATCAGCTGACCGTCTTTGAGTTTACCAATGCCCTCAGTGACGATCCTCTCTCCACTTTTTAAACCATCCTCAACGATCGCGTTTTCATCCATGTTCAGCAAAATTTTTATTTTGCGTGAGGCGACTTTATTTTCCTTATCGACCACTAAAACCATGGCACCTTGACTGGTCTCGAGGATGCTGGATCTAGGAATGGCAATGGCCTTGGTTAGAACAGGTCCAGAAATGGCAATGCGCACAAATTGTCCAGGGAGCACGACACCGTCGGGATTGGGAAAAGATGCTCTTGATTTGATTACACTGGTGATGGGATCAACCTTGTTGTCAAAAAAGTTGATTTCGCCCTCATGCTCATAGTGTGAACCATCGGCAAAGTGGATATTGGCTTTGGGTTTTTCCCCCCAGGTGGCAAAACCGCGTGTCACAAGCTCGCGTAGTCGCAAAAGATCGGTGTTGGGTAGGGAATATTCCACATAAATTGGATCCATCTGGACAATTTCAGTCAAAAGACTGGTTTCCCCAGAAGTACTTATTAGGTTACCCACAGTTTGGTATTCTTTAGAGGTATATCCACCCACCGGGGCTGTGACATAGGCGTAGCTCAACTGAATTTTGGCATCTTTCTCAATGGCCTCAGCTGATTCCATATCTGCCTTGGTACTATTGAGCTGGGCATGCACACGGTCGCGTTCTTTTTGGCTTACAGCATTTTTGCTGTAGAGATTTTCCACCCGTGTCCATTCGCGTTGGGCGTTGGTGTAAAGTGCTCTGGCCTGATTGGTTTTGGCCTTGGCCTGGTCATATTTGGCCTGATAAACTTCAGGGGCTATTTCGAAGAGCAGATGGCCTTTTTTGACGAAATCGCCTTCCTGAAAATTCCTTTTGCGCAAAATACCGCTGACTTGGGCCCGAATCTGTACTGATAGAGATCCGGTGGTTTTGCCGACATAATCTACCACCGGCATAATGTCTTTGGCCTCAACGATCGTGGTGCGCACTAATTTGGGCGGTTCAGCCCAGGCTTCTGCTGCTTCAAACAAGATTAGGCAGCAGAGCAGGAGCAGGGCACATTTTTTGAGCATAGATGTCCCACTTTTTTGGTTTACGGTTGAATCAAATTATAAGCAGGGATAGTTTGCAATTAGCAAGAAGAAAATTGGCTAAACTAAAGGGCAAGTTTGTAGTATTATTTGGGGTAAGTTTAATCTAGGTTTGCAAATATTTTGACATTTAAGTTTATATTTAGCAAGTCTCACATACAGAAAACGACATATATCTTTCCTACCATAAAAATTGCAAATAATCTA
>JAFSZE010000088.1 GCA_017455745.1 Desulfovibrionaceae bacterium
CTCGACTTTCGACCAACACAAATTCAATGCGCAATCAATGGGAAGCGCATGAATAGCGGGTCCAGGGCATGGGCGGATCTCCCCCAGGCCCTTTTTTATATTTTGATCAATGTCTGCTTGAATATGAAATTTATCATCTTTATATTATATAATAAATCTATTTTAAAATTTAAAATTATTTTTTTCACTTTTCGTAAACACAGAGCATGCTTTCCGATTTAATTGACATATTTTTGGCCAAAAAATAGTTGACAGAACCAGGCATCTCATATATTCTACAAACACGTTTTCTGTTTAAGCCCATTAACAAAGAAAGGATTATTGACATGAAAAGCTCTATCAACGCTGATGCAGAAAAGTTAAGCCAAGAAGGTCTTTCCTTGGATGAAAGCATCATTGGGTTTTTTAAGTTTATAGATCTTGCGCATATTCTGAAAACATCAGGAATTAAAGGTGCTTGTGGATATGCAGCTCACATTATTTTTATGGTGCTGTTTATTCTTCCCTTTGTCAACAAAAATATTTATAGAGAAGTTGTTAAAAATAACGACAGAGTGGTCAGTAAAGATGCTGTCTACGACTTCATGAAATCGACTTCAGCAAATTGGATGTTTTTTTTATTGCAGGCTGCTGTTGTCCTTGTCACATTTTTTTGTAGTCTTTTAAGCAAAAAGCGTTTTCGCGTTATCATTTTTGACGATACTCCATTTAAAAAGAATCGTTCTAAATTTGTTGAACTCCTAGCGAGATGCTTTGATCACATTCTTCAAACACATTTTAAAGGATTTCGTCTTCTCAATATGGCCTGGACAGATGGATTCTCAACTGTACCCTTGGGATTTATTCTGTTATCTAGCGGAAATAAAGAAAATCGCTACCAAGAGACGAAGAAGGATTTCGATCCTAGGTCAAATTCTGCAAAGCGGAGATCTGATGCTATTTCAACTGCTGTTAGTGGCACATTGAAACTATTTGATATGGTAGCTACGGTTCTTCTTGGAAGATATGATGCTGTTGTTTTCGATTCGTGGTTTGCAATGAATTCTGTGATAGAAAATATCAGCAAAAAAGCTCCTGTTGTCTGTATGGTCAAGAGGAATAACCAACTTTGGTTCAAATTCTGTGGGATGGGGACAATAGAAAAAGTTTATAGGGAGCTCAAGAATAAAAAGCGTGGCTGCGCTAATATTATTGGTTCATGTATTGTTGATTTGATGCTCGGTAAATGTAAAAATGCTACTTCTATTAAATGTAAGATCGTCTTTGTCAGAAACAGAAAAACACACGATTGGATTCCTCTGCTGTGTACAAATACATCCTTTTCTGATCAAAAAATTATTCAACTATACGCTATGCGGTGGAATATTGAGGTTTTTCACCACGACGTTAAACAATTTCTAAGGCTTGAAAAAGGCTGTCAGAGCACTAGTTATGACGCTCTGACCGCGTATGTGACCGTAGTGTATATTCAATATATGTTTCTCGCATATAGGCAAAGACTTAAGGAAGACAAAAGGAAAATGGGCATTGGCTCACTATTCTACGCCTGTTGCGAGGAGATAAAGCAAATTTCTCGGGAAGAGGCCGTGCTACGTGTCTGTGCAGATGCTATACGTGAGGGGCATGCTGCCACTGGTAGGATGGTAAACGGTGTGAAATTATACACCCAAGAAGAGTTCGATGCCGCTGTCTTCTCAGCTCTAGCCAACTTTCAGCAGAGTGCTGGCGGATCAGTTGAAATAACCATTCTCACCCTCATAGAGCGCCAAAAAAGCATTGAGAAACTTGGTCAAAGTCTGGTTGCTAGGTTAAGGGCAATGCAGAATTCGGAAGTTCAGTTAGCTAGCTAAAAATCATAAGATTATTCCTAGTGTTTTTAGCTTGCCCCCCGGAAACCCCGTAGAATGCGGGTTTCCGGCTAACTAGCTGAAATTATAAAATTATTTCTGGGGCTTAAGCTTGCACCCCTGGACCCCCCGTAGAATGCGGGTTTTCAGCTAACTGGCTGAAATTATAAAATTATTTCTGGGGTTTAAGCTTGCACCCCTGGAAAACCCCGTAGAATGCGGGTTTTCGGCTAACTGGCTGAAATCATAAGATTATTTCTGAGGCCTAAGCTTGCCCCCCGGAAACCCCCGTAGAATGCGGGTTTCCGGTTAACTGGCTGAAATTAAAGGAAATTTATTTTTTCGGCTCGTCGAAAGTCGAGTAAGGAAAAAATACTGGTCAAACGTATATGCCATGCTTGGTGCGGCACTGGTTGCAACTGCGTTTTTTTAAGATCATTGGTTTTGGGGAAGCGTTTTTGGAGTAGCGAGTATCATTCACGGGTCACTGATAGCGGAGTAGTGATGTCGCTGATTTTTGGTATCGGATATGCCTCGATGAAAGGATGGATCTAAAAAACCAAGCCCCTCTTCGGAGAGGCTTTTCTTGTGCGTAAGCGGTTCACGAATTCACTTGGCGCCTAAAGTGATTTCCTGAGATAGCACTTTGCTTTTCATGAGGCCAAAGGTACTTGCAGGTGAGCCACAAGCAAGTACCTTTTCAGAAATTTGCCATGGCTGTGAAGTCTAAAAGATCATGGTTCACAAAAAAATAGATCCGCATAAACTGCTGAATTGCCTTGGTTTGTATATTTGCAAAACTTGCTGTTTGCTGAACCTTGGCAATACTTGGGTTTAAGCGGATCATAAGCTTTGGTAAGGCCAAAAAAATATGTTTTAGCTTAAGACCCTGAACTCTTGCTTTAACTTCTAAGCTTGCTTTAATGGTCTTACTTGTGAAACTTTTGGTCTTGGCAAAGTTTTCTATTGTTTGGACGTGACCAAGGCGGCCCCGATGGCTTCAGCTTGCTTACATGAGTTGGCAAAATGTAAATCCCTATGTTTGATTTTTTCTTCTTCTGAAAACATAGTGCAGACATATTTAGAATAGTCTTTAAACTGGACGGTATTGTTCACATAAAGAATCTCGGGCTCACTGCCGAAGATATGTCCAATGTAACCCTCCATCATCTTGAGCCTAGCTGGGTATTTCCATTCTTCCATGATTTCTTTTGTAACATTCATGGTATAGAAGAAGGCCGTGGGTATTTTTTTAGGCGCAATACTGGCATGGCCTTCTGTATAGGTGAGGAAGGGAAAAAGTAGTCTTTCCTCAAAACAGCGCATCATCCCAGAAACGCCGCCAAAATAGATGGGAGAACCAAAAATAATACCATCAGCCTGGGAAAGTTTGGCTAAAACAGGGCTCAGCTCGTCCTTCAAGGCACAGACACCGTAGGATTTACCATCTTTTAATTTGCAGGCAAAGCAGCTTTTACAGCCGGTGTAGTGGTACGAATACAGATGGAGCATTTCTGTCTGTACGCTTGCGCCTCCTGCTTTTTGGGCCCCATCCAAGGCATGTTGAAGAATAGTTGCCGTATTTCCTTTTTTACGAGCACTGCCGTTGACTGCAAAGATGTTCATAATGTTCCTAAAATTGTCCTCAAAACCCTTAAGGGGGAGAGGAGTTTAGATTGATGAAAGTTTTTTCTAAATAAGACCGCTTAAACTTCGATCTTAGGCCCAAGAACAACGCTTTGTTAGCGTGTGGCTTTGCTTAGGCCAAGCACTAAGCAGGCCACAATGGACCTACTGGTCTAACTTTTTAAGCAAGGATTTTTGGGGCTAGTTTAGGTCATTTCTGCCCAAAGCTTTTGTGTGCCGCGTCGTGAAACCATTGCCAAAGATGCTTAGATTTTACGCTTATAAGGCAGCACTGGCAGTCTATTTTTGTTTTGCTTAATCTAGCTCGTTGTTGTTAGTTAGCAAATTTTGTCTAGATAGGCTGTTTTGCTAGATGCTGCCTTGGGAGGAATTGCTATGCTGGCCTTGGTTGCACAGACTTAACGGCCATTTTTGACCACATTGCCCCCTCTGCGTAGCTGTCTTGTCCTGCCTGCGCCTTAGAGAGCTTGTGGCAGCTATTAGCCTTAAGCAAGTTGCAAGATGCTTTAGTTTTCGCAAGCCTGATGGTAAGACCAACTGCAGAAAAGTTCCAAGGTTACGGGCCCTGGCTAGTCGCTTAAGCTGCTGACTTTTTTAGTTTACCCCATGACAAATGTTTCGTTCCAACTTTAGTTAAGCTCCCTTGTGGGGCTTAACTAGCTTAGCCTTGAAATGATCTTGCGCACAATCCTAGGAGCACAAAGGAAAAATGCACCTTTAGTTTTCTTTTTTTGTGAAAAATTCAAGTCGCAAGCCAGGGTTGCCCAAAAAACAAGGCCTTTGGCAGCATGAATGATTATCTACAACTTAAGCTAAATCTTACTTGTTTTTTTAGTCAAAGCGTTGATACAGTTTACAAAACCCGCAAAGCCGATTAACCCACTGCAGAGGGTCCACTGCTCACCGTATGCTATTTTGCAGGTAGGTAGACTATGGATAGCATGGTCTCTAGTTTTCTTTAGATCTTCTTTAAAAGCTTTTTCTGCTTCGCCATGGTCGTAAAAATATAAAAAGCGTGCCTGATCCAAACCGACCTCACCGGCCACCCGCACCAATTCTTCCTTCTTGGTGGTCTGGCGGCCTTGACAGATGGTGGCCCGCCGCAGTTGATAGAGGTATTGCTCTGCTTTGCTTGGCTCACACAGTTCTGCTGCCTTGTAGGCACGGTTTAAGGGGTAGGAGGAGCGGTGGTTTTCATCAAAGAGATGAAAACCATCCATCATGATGGGGAGATTGCCAAGGCTTTCCTCACTTTTGTAAATGGTGGCTAGCCGCTTATTGTAGGCACAAATTCCGTCCTTGAGGGGCAGGGCAAGTTCAAAGCTGTTCATAAAATCCGTCACATCGCGCACAAGGCCACTCATGATGTAGGTAAAGACAAGTTGGTCACCAAAGTGCTGACGAAGCCGCTCATACA
>JAFSZE010000012.1 GCA_017455745.1 Desulfovibrionaceae bacterium
GTGCGTACAGCCTTGCTCTCGCTTTGGATGATACCCCTACGATAGTAGCATCGAGCGACCTTCTTTTTGCTCCTGAACTAGTTGCAGCCATGCTTGCCGAACCAGGTAATATAGCTCTCAGTTCTTCCAGAGAAAATCGTGGTCTTACTGCCATACACTGTGTCACAAACGAGGAGCGCATTTTGGAAACGTATGTGGGGCCCCTTCGTGACATACAGCATGATGAATTACTGGGCTTATATAAAATTGTTTCTCCTGAGTTGCTCAAGCAATGGAAGTCGCGTAGTATGCGACACAGTAATCTCTTTAATGGTCAGACATTGCCAGTAGGGAACAGTGGTGAGCCCATTAGGAGTATGCGTTTGCCAGAAGGGCAACAATGGTTTGAGATCAATACTGTAGCAGACTACTTGAATCTGGTGGAGGCCATGGCGTGAGTGTCGTTATTAGGGCTATGACCGTCGGTCTTCCTTACAGTGCACTTGCCCCTAGCCAATGGGATCAAGTAAATAACCTTTTTGCAAAGGCAGAAGATTTTTTTTCAAGAGCTGATATAGACGTTCGTACCAAGCGCGTTGTGTTAGAACCACTTTCACCAGAAAATGCCGTGGACAGCGTGCACGTAAGAGCGCTATTACGTTCCGTACAGCATCATGGTGAGGCATGTGGTGTACGCTGGTTTTGCCTCCCATTTGCTGCTGCTAGTGTGTGGCCTGGTGAAGATATTCGAGAGCTTGGACCTGCTCTTGTTAGGGAAAATCCGTCACTTTTTCTGCATTATATGCTTCCAAGTGATGAAAGTGTATATGGCAACGCGTCGCGAGTTGCTGCACTTGCCATACGGAATATTTCGCGTCTCTCAAGCAATGGCTTTGACAATTTTCGTGTGGGAGTTGGTGCAAATATACGGCCAAACACCCCTTTTTTTCCTTTTTCTTGGCACCAGGGAACCCCCTGTTTCACTTTTGCAGTGGAAAGCTTGGAACCACTACTTTTAATTTTTGATGAATGGGAAGGTGGCAATAACCAGCTCCCTGTGACGGGCATGAAACAAACGCTGTTAAGCTTATGTAGTACTGTAGATAGTATAGGACACATGTTGGAAATGTCTACATATTTCAAATACGGCGGATTAGATATATCCATTGCTCCTTTTCCAGACGAGCGCCATAGCCTCGTAAGGCTTATGGAGCATATGGGACTACATATATTTGGAGGTCTTGGTACCACATCCTGTACAGCATACCTCACGCACTTACTACATTGTGTGTTGAAAGAAAGCGCTGTCCGTCAGGCAGGCTTTAACGGGGTCATGTTTTCACCGCTTGAAGACAGGGGGATAGCCCAACGTCTTCGTGCAGGGAGTATATCTGTGGAATCCCTTATGCTTTGGTCAACAGTGTGTGGCTGCGGAGTAGATATGCTGCCTATAGAAGGGGCTACACCGATAGAAAGCCTGGCTGCGCTATATCAGGATGTGTGCACGTTGTCGAACCGACACTCTAAACCTTTAGGCGTGCGTGTTCTTCCCGTGCCAGGTGGTTGGCTGAATGACGAAACACAGTTCAACCATGATTTTCTTGTTAACTGTCGTATTGCTACCCTGCATGGTGGATTAGAGAAGAGGGGCTTATGATAAACGCCGAAAAGGTGAGAAAGTTTTGGTTGGATAGAGGGAAAAAATATCAGAAGATTGCGTATGACAGCATTGGCAATCTTGAAGAAAACGAACAACTTTTGAAGCTTAAAGTTCGCTTAGAGCAGGAACAAGTGTTGCCACGACTTGGGCTTACACCAGATATGGATGTACTCGATCTGGGAGCTGGCGTAGGTCAGTGGTCATTTAGATTTTCGCCAAAGGTTCATTCTGTAACTGCGGTTGAATTTTCTCGACCACTTATTGATATAGCAGAAAAAGAAGCTTTGGAACGCGGTATTAAAAATGTATATTTTTTAGAATGTTCGGTAGAACAATTTATTCCTGAAACAACATGGCCTCTAGTGTTTATTTCAGGTCTTTTTGTTTACTTGAATGATGCTCAGGCTGAGGCTGCCGCTAATGTTGTCGTGGCTTCCATCCGTTCTGGCGGTCGTCTTTTTCTGCGTGATGGTACGAGTATACTCGGGAAACGCTATATTATTGATGACCGATGGTCAGATGTATTGCATACAGAGTATTCTGCCGTATATCGTACGCGTGATGAGTATGTGGCGATGTTCACAAGCCGCGGCTTGCTACTTCGTGAAGATGCTAATATGTTTGCAGAAAATGTAACATTAAACAAGTATTCGGAAACGCGTTTACGTTTTTATGTTTTTGACAAAATAGAAGGTTAGTATGGGGAACTGGGATAACTATCCACAGAATGACGAGGTGCATTGGCCTAGTGATGAAAAAATTCTCGGTATTCTGGGAGTGGCTCCTTTAGCTACCATCGACTTTTTACAACGCTGTTATGCAAGGACGGTGAAGAAAGACTGGGAACACATACGTATACTTGTTGATAGTAATCCAAAAATTCCTAGCCGTGGTAGGTGTCTCGAACTTGGGGAGACCTCTCCTGTGCCTTTCATGCGGGCTGGTATCGATAATCTTGCAAAAAATGGGGCGCAGGTGGTGGCTGTTCCTTGTAATACAGCTCACATTTTTTACGAATCGTATGCTCAAGGATGTTCCGTGTTTTTGCCCAATATCATTACAGTTACGGCAGATGCGTGTGTACAGCAAAAATGCCGTCGTGCGTTGGTGTTGGCATCACGCAATGTCATAGAACATAATCTGTATGGTGATGCATTGAGTAAGCGAGGTATAGAGGGACTCAGCCCAGATGAGGCAGGGCAAAAAATAGTATCGCAGGCCATTACTACGGTAAAACAGATTGGATACGACAATGCCATGGCGCACAAACTGCGAGCTATGATTGAGTCCTACCATACTGATGCTGTAATTTTAGGGTGCACAGAATTGCCAATTTTAGTGGACAGTGTGAATTCAATGAAAAAAATAGTTGATTCTACACAAGAACTTGCAAATCGATGTCTTGAATTATGTGGTATTAAAGTAAGCTTATTATAATATTTTTATATAAAATTTGTATTTTCAAATGTAAATATAGTAGTATATTTGGTTCGGTGGTTTTATTGTAGTTAATATGTGTTTTGCTTGTCTTTTTTTATATTACGTAGCGATTTATGTCTTTGTGATATAAGCTTCTATGATGAAATATTGGGGTTGTGTTTGGAAACCACCGTATTGAAAAACACCGAAAATGATTAAGTATGTTAAAGAGCGGTTGTTTTTTTAAAATGTCGGTGATGTATGGCACGAAAAAACAGCAGCTTTTGACTGCTTTACATAGAGAGATATTCCCTATAGGGTGATTTTTTTTATTCAGTTCTTATCCTAGTATATTATATGGGCAGAAGTGGAAGTTCTTAGCTTTCAGGCGCACAGCGTAACTTCTGCAAAGCAAAGTTCGCTTTAAGTTGGCCGCAAGCCGCAGCAATGTCTTGGCCCTTACTTTGACGCAAAATCGCCGTAACGTGATGCTGCCAAAGAATCTGTTCAAAGGCCAGGACTCGCTCAGGCTCGGGGGCTTGGTAGGGAGAGTTGGGGGTAGGATTATAGGCGATGAGATTGAGCTTGCCGTTCAATTTTTGCACGATTTTAGCCAAGGCGTGTGCCTGCTCAGGGTTGTCGTTTATTCCCTTAATGAGCAGGTACTCCAAGGTTATTGTTTCACGTGTTTTCAGCGGATAGGCTTTTAAAATGGCCAGCAAGCGCTCAAGAGGAAGGCGGGCGGCCTTGGGCATGAGTTTGGCGCGCAAGGCTTGATTTGGGGCGTGCAGAGAGACTGCCAAGTAGGCTAGGCCAGACCTGCCAAATTCAAGGAGTCCCTCTTCAATACCACAGGTTGAGACAGTGAGGCGGCGGGGAGAAAATGCTAGGCCTTGCGGGTCATTGAAGGTCTCAAGGGCCCGCAAGAGGTTCTTCAGATTTAAGAGAGGCTCGCCCATTCCCATGAAGACGAGATTGCGAATCAGGGGGTGGTCGGGCCTTGTGTCATGTAAAAAGTTGCGTGCCACCAAAAGCTGCCCTGTGATCTCAGCCATGGTGAGATTGCGGGTTAAACCCATCTGCCCTGTGGCACAGAAAGTACAGGCCATGGGACAGCCTGCCTGCGAAGAAAGACATTGGGACCAACGCACTTTGCCAGCATGATCTACCGAGGGGATTAAAACCGTCTCAATGCGGGCCCCGTCGTCAAGTTCAAGCAGAAATTTGGTGGTCTGATCTTGGCTTGTTTGGTGAGTTACAACCTTAGGCCACAGGATGCAGGCTTTCTCCTCAAGAAGCTTGCGCGTGGCCAAAGAGATATTGGTCATTTCTGAAAATTGCCTAGCCATTTTGCGCCACAGCCATTCCCAGATCTGTTTGGCCCGAAAGCGGGGCTGACCAAGCTCTTTTTCAACCCACAGGCTTAATTCAGGTAAAGTTAAGTCGAGGAGATTCTGCATGCCTGTTCCCAAGGGGAGTGATTAAGACCAAAGCTTAGTCATTAAAACGTTCAGCATATTTTTTGACAAAAGCGACCGCTGTTGCGCGATCAGTGACATCACCTGAGATCTGAGCTTTTAAGAGGGCATCGCGAATGCTGCCAACGAGCGGTCCTGGGGCAAGATTGATCTCCTTCATGATCTCGTTGCCGTTCAAAAGCGGCTCAAGCATCTGCTCAGGGGTCTCGGCCCGGGCCAAATATTTCATGTTGTGGTTGAAGGATGTGTATTTGTCTTCGCGGGCCTTGATGTCAGCCTTGGCCATGGCAATGAGCCTAGGATACTCTTCAAGGGCCTTAAATTTGCGAATACCCCGGTCGGTCATCATGAAGTGAAAACGCATGTGGTTGGCAACCAAATGACAGATGAGGTCAATGTCCTCAAAGTCAAAATGCAAACGCTGCAATATCTTGCGCGTGACTTTGGCGCCCACGCGGTGGTGCTGATAGAAAGTATACTTGCCGTCAAAGTATTCACAGGTGAAGAGCTTGCCCACATCGTGAAAGAGCATGGCCATGACGCCAAGCCAGTCGTAGTGGAAATCCTCTTCGGCGTAATATTTCATGCACTCAAGGGTATGGGTAAAGACATTTTCCGTGCGGTCGCCATCTTCACAGAGAGCGGTTTGGGGAATGCTTGAAAGGGCTGCCACCTCAGGCACCAAACCCTGTAAAATGTGGGCGTCATACATGAGCTTGACAAAACGATGCATGCTCTCTGCGGCCACATTCCGCCATTCTTGCATGATGTCGCGGGCCGGAACATAGTCAAGTACGCGACCTGAGGAACGCACAATGGCTAGCCAGGTATTGGGCTCAATTTCGGCCTCATAGTTGGCTGCAAAACGCAAGGCCCGCACCGCAAGTAAATAATCATGGCGCAGAGTTTCGTCAGGAATTCCGGCTAAACGGATGGGGGCATCACTTGGTTTTTTATAGTTTAGTTCAAAACCTGCATACTTGTCTTTTTTCTGTTCAGGATCACAGAAAGCCGCGCAGCCAAGATTTTTGCGTTCAGCCTCACTTAGGCTTTGCACAATGGTTGGAGTGATGCGCAAAAGAGATATCTCAGGCTGACCTGCTTCAGACATTTCAAGACCATAGAAGCGGCAAAGCTGACCATCTTCTTCAAGGCTGGCAAAATAAGGGGCGTGAGCTTCAGCTTTATTTAGGTGGGGATAGAGTTTGGCTAGGTGCTCAAAGTCAGGTTCACAGGCCAGATCAACGGCGCCTGCTGAGGAATTGGTTAATAGGCGTTCCTGAAGGGAGGGATTGATGACGTGGGCGTCATAGCCGTTACGCTGAAGATTTTTACAGATGGCTAAAGCCACTTTAAGGGCTGCGTGCATAGATCCTCCCAAGCTAAATGCGAATATTTTCTAAAGATATGTACCTGACAAGGGGATAAAGTCAAGGTCTTGCTAGCGGCATTTCCGCAAAACTAAAGAGTCAACTTTGGCTAATAGATAAAAATAGCGGGTCAATCCAAGGATTGACCCGCTAAATTTTTAAGGCTTAGGCGTTTTTGAATGCTCTAACAGCGTCTTTGCCCACGCCCGCCCTAAGGCCTAGTCGCAGAAATTGTTGACATCTTTCTTGACGCCAAGGGCAATCTTCCAAAGTAGTGAGAGCACAAGGGCGCCCACCGCATAGACACCTAAAGCCACGGTGATTTCAAGACCAGTTGGCATGTAGGGGGTGATGGTCTCATACATATTGGGGGTAAAACCACCGATTAAAAGACCAAGACCCTTGTCAATCCAGCTAGCCAAAACCAGCATAATGAGGGCTAAGGGCAAATAGCGTCCAGTCCTTGACTGTGGAGGAATGAGGATGGCTAAAGAGGCAAAGGCCATGATCACCGCTGCCCACATGAAGTAACTCACCCAAGCTAGTTCTCCACCGTGACCGTTAAAGAGGAAGAGGATGGGTTCCATGTGGCCTGGGATATTGCTGTAGAAGGAGGTGAAGATCTCAAGCAAATAGAAGAAGACATTGATGCACATGGCATAGACAATGATGGTGGCAAGCGTCTTGATGGCGTCTTTGCCAGGGTCAAAGCCAGTTAGTCTGCGCACAAGGAAGAGCAACAGCAAAAGGATGGCAGGACCTGAACAGAAAGCCGAGGAGAGGAAGCGGGCGGCCATGATGGCTGTTAACCAATAATGACGTCCAGGAATACCTGCATAGAGGAAAGCCGTCACCGTGTGGATGGAAAAAGCCCAGATGATGGAAAGATAGACCAAGGGCTTAACCCACTTGGGCGGGGCCACTTCTAGGCGTTCAGCTTCGAGGGTCACCCAACCAATGATGATATTTAAGCAGAGGTAGCCGATCAAAACGATCATGTCGTAAAACATGACGGAATTGGGCGTGGGATGGAGCATGACGTTGGCCATGCGCTGCGGTTGCCCCAAGTCCACCACAATGAAGAGGGCGCACATGCACACGGCGGCTACGGCCATGAATTCACCAAAGATGATCATGCGCTTAAATTTGACATAATGGTGAAAATAAGCCGGGAGCACCAACATCACCGCCGAGGCGGCAACGCCCACAAAATAGGTAAACTGGGAGATGTAAAGTCCCCAAGAGACATCGCGATTCATGCCGGTTACGCCAAGACCTGTGCAAAGCTGCACGCTGTAAGCCACAGCACAAACCGCAATGACTAGCAAAAGAAAGAGCAGCCACAGATAGTAGCGTTTGGATCCGCACAAAAGTTTTTCAAGCATGGCAGACTCCCCTAGATGAGATAGTAGACGCCTGGTTGTGTGCCGAGATTGGGCTTACGGCGAATGCTGTAGTTTTCGGCCAGAGCCCTGCGCACCGAAGAATTGGGATCATTGAGATCGCCAAAGAGAATCTTGCCACGGGCTGCTTCTACGCAGGCGGGGACTTGTCCTTTGGCTAGACGTTCCGCGCAGAAGGTACACTTCTCCACCACCCCGATCATGCGGGTGGGGAAACGGGGATTAGTCGGCTCAGGTAGGTATTTCCGAGGATCATAGAAGTTAAAAGAACGTGCGCCGTAGGGGCAGCCGGCCATACAGAAACGGCAGCCGATGCAGCGGTGATAGTCCA
>JAFSZE010000089.1 GCA_017455745.1 Desulfovibrionaceae bacterium
CAATGAAAGAGTGGAGGGCAGCTCATGCCAGCTAAAACTAATTCCATTCCCCGCACCAATATGCCCTGTCAGCCAGCCCAAGTTAGACGCAACAATTTTGACGAAGTGGCCCTTGGCTATACCCAAGAGATGGCTTTTAATGAGGCTTCCCGCTGCCTTCAGTGTAAAAAACCGCTATGCGTCACAGGTTGCCCGGTAGAAGTACCTATCCGCGACTTCATAGCTCAAATAAACCAAAGAGACCTAGAAGCCGCCTACCAGGTGATTAAGACTACCAATAGCCTCCCTGCAGTCTGCGGCCGGGTGTGTCCGCAAGAGCATCAGTGCGAGGGTCGATGTATCTTAGGAAAAAAGGGAGAACCCGTAGCCATTGGCAGACTTGAACGCTTTGTGGCTGATACCCACATTTTAACCTCTCAAAGTCAACTAACAGCTAAAAAAGAGCCTCCCCTCCCCCTTTCTGCCAAAAAAGTAGCCTGCCTAGGCTCTGGCCCCTCCTCCTTGACCTGTGCTGGAGTCTGCGCTCAAGCTGGCCTTAAGGTGGATGTGTTTGAGGCTTTGCATGAAGCAGGAGGAGTGCTGATCTACGGTATTCCGGCCTTCCGTCTGCCCAAGTCCGTAGTTAAGACCGAAATTGAGGGTCTTAAGGCCGCTGGAGTAACCTTTAATCTCAATAACGTGGGTGGGCGCACCATTGAGATAGACGAACTCATTCAGGCTTATGATGCCGTATTTATCGGCGTAGGTGCAGGCCTCCCCCTCTTTTTAGGCATACCTGGCGAGAATCTGGTGGGCGTATTTTCCGCCAATGAATATCTAACCCGCATTAACCTAGGCCAAGCCTATGACTTCCCAAAGCATGACACCCCAGCCTACTTAGGTCGCCAAGTCACCGTCTTTGGCGCTGGCAACGTAGCCATGGATGCCGCCCGCACCGCCCTGCGCATGGGAGCTGAAAGCGTGCAGGTAGTCTACCGTCGCACCAAGGCCGAAATGCCAGCAAGACGAGAAGAAGTGGAACACGCTGAAGAAGAAGGAGTCAAGTTTACCCTCCTCTCAGCCCCCTTGCACTTTAATGGCGACGCCAACCAAAAGCTCTGCTCGGTAACCTTACAAAAAATGGAACTAGGTGAACCAGATCCTTCTGGTCGTAGACGCCCAATTCCAATTCCAGGCTCAGAATATGACCTTGAAACTGATCTAGCCATAGTGGCTTTAGGTACGCGTTCTAATCCTATTTTGTTGGAAGCAACTCCAAATCTTCGCTTAAATGCCAGAGGCTATATTGACGTTAACGAGGCTACTGGAGAAACCTCTATTCCCATGGTCTTTGCAGGCGGAGATATTGTTACGGGAGCTGCTACGGTCATCTTGGCCATGGGGGCCGGCAGGAGAGCTGGGCAAGAAATTGTGCGCAGGATTGGGAGAACTTAATCTGAAAGCTTGAGACCTTTAGGATTGGTAAGAGAGGTTTACTTGGTTTAAAGCCTATATCAAGCCAGCGATCATAAGCGTTAAAATTCCTAAACAACTACATAGATAATTAGCCAAAAAACCTCTCTTATATCTTAGAGAATAAGATTAGCTTTGAGCGAAAAATTAGTCTTAATTATGGCGCAATAGAAAATTAAACAATTCTTAAAACAACTTTTGGTTAAAAATTTTAGGATACTAGAATGCTATTTTAAGATTAAAAGTTTAAAATTACTTTTTTTACACTTTGGATCTGGATGTCTACAGACTACCCGTTGAACAAGGCTTGAATTAATTAAATTATTCTTTTTTCTAGGCAAGTTGACCTATGAAGCAGGAACTTGCCCTAACACAGGCTATTTGGGCGGTATTATAAGGTTCAAAAATTTGTAAAACTTTAAGATGAGAAAATACAAGGTGGAAAACGACTAATTAAAAAAATCAAATATCAGGAAGTGTGGATTATATTTCATAAACGGCATTTAATAACGGTGTAGATAATTTTATTAAAATTAATGAAAGTATGAATTAAGCAAGGACTTAGCTCCAAAATTCAAAATGCACAGCTTGAATTTTTTATCCTAACTGATCATTACTAATAAAAAAGAATGGTGATATATGTCGTATCCTTTTCGTCGAGACTTTTATAATCGTATG
>JAFSZE010000090.1 GCA_017455745.1 Desulfovibrionaceae bacterium
AAAAGCCCCTTTTTAAAAAAATTTTAAAACTGTTCTCAAAATAATAACTTATTTTGTTAAATCACCATAATTCTTGACAAAAAAAAGATTAAGAATACAAATAAAGCCTTTTTACGATAAGATTGTGCTTAACATCACGCTAAAAACATTGATATAAACATTGATAAAAAGCATTAATATATTCTCTCAAAAATATTAATTGAAAGTATACTCTCCAGTCAAGTATACTTAAAAACAATCATTATACTGACTGATCAAAGCTTATAAACGACATCACTATTCGGAGACATACTAAAAAATAAAAAAAATCAATAACAATAATAAAAAGATAAAAAAACGTTGACCCTATATTTCAATTGCAATATAGACTTTTTAGATAACAACAAAAAAAACTCTACACATCTCAAATAATTATTACACGTAAGGATCCAGGGAATCGATGCTTGACACAATAATTAAGAGAGATGGCACTATTGTGGGTTTCGATTCCACTAAAATATTAAATGCCATCTCCAAAGCAAATAAGGCTGTTCCTAATGAGGAAATGACCCCCACAGATCTGCTGTTTGTCACAGAAAAAGTCTGCAAACAGCTAGAATTGCAAAATCTGCGCAATGTGGAAGAAATCCAAGATGTCGTTGAAAAGACCTTAATGCAGTTTGGTTATACGGAAACAGCCAAAGCTTATATCATTTATCGCTCTGAACATACCAAAATGCGCAAAGTAGAGTCCTATTTGATGGATATCTACAAAAAGCTCACTTTCTCCCCAGCCATCGAGGAAGACATCAAGCGCGAAAATGCCAACATTGATGGCGATACATCCATGGGCACCATGTTAAAATATGGTTCTGAAGGGTCGAAATTTTTCATCGACAACTACATTCTGCCCAAAGATGCCTCAGCTGCGCACACTAACGGCGACATTCATATCCACGACAAAGATTTTTATATGCTGACAGAGACGTGCTGCCAGATTGATCTGATCCGTCTCTTCAATGAGGGGTTTTCGACCGGTCACGGCTACTTGCGTGAACCCAACTCCATCGAAAGCTACGCAGCCTTAGCTTGCATCGCCATTCAAGCCAACCAAAATGAAATGCATGGTGGCCAAAGTGTACCCCACTTTGACTATGTCATGGCTGAAGGCGTCAACAAAACATTTGGCAAAGAATATCGCCAAAGCTTCGCCGCTTATTTACAAATAGCTAAAGACATCACTCGCGAAGCCGCCAAGGAACAAACCAAAAACTGGCTGACCACTTTGATGATCACGCCCACCTTAAGCAATAGTGATGCTGTTAAACGGGCTATAACCAAACTTTTGCCGCCGGAAGATCAAGAGATCGCCCTAAAAGCACATAACTATGCTGAAGAAGAGGCTTATGCCAATACCGATCGTCACGTCTACCAAGCCATGGAGGCTTTGATTCATAACTTAAACACCATGAATTCCAGAGCTGGTGCGCAGGTGCCCTTTAGTTCCATCAACTATGGCACTGACACATCTCCTGAAGGACGCATGGTTGTTAAAAACCTGCTGCTCTCAACCCAGGCCGGTCTTGGCAATGGGGAAACATCCATCTTCCCGGTACAGATTTTCAAAGTCAAATCTGGCATCAACTACGAAAAGGATGATCCCAACTACGATCTTTTCCAACTGGCCATGGAGACATCGGCCAAACGTCTCTTCCCCAATTTCAGCTTCTTAGATTCGCCTTTTAACAAGGCCTTCTACAAAAAAGGTGATTACAACTCCGAGGTAGCCTATATGGGCTGCCGCACCCGTGTCATTGGCAATGTTTATGATCCAACTCGCCAAGTCACTTGCGGAAGAGGCAATTTAAGCTTTACCTCCATCAACCTCCCCAGAATCGGCATCGAAGCGCACAAGGACGTCGATAAATTCTTTGTTCTGCTAGATGAAAAAATTGATTTAGTCTTCAGACAGCTTATTCACCGCTTCAAAATCCAGAGTCAGCGCAAAGTACGTAACTACCCCTTCCTTATGGGCAATGGCATTTGGCTTGATTCTGATAAGTTGGATTGGGATGATTCCATCGGCGAGATCTTAAAGCATGGAACCTTAACCGTTGGCTTCATTGGCTTAGCGGAAATGCTCAAAGTCTTGATAGGTGCTCACCACGGCGAAAGTGAGGAAGCTCAACAGCTTGGCTTGCGCATCATTCAACATATGCGTGATCGCTGCGATGAACAAAGCCAAAAGGATAAGCTCAATTATTCGCTCATTGGCACACCAGCTGAAAGTCTAAGTGGCCGTTTTGTGCCCTTAGATCGCGCTAGATATGGGGTAATTGAAGGGGTGACAGATCGCAACTATTACACCAATTCCTTCCATGTTCCGGTCTACTTCCCCATCAAGGCATTCAAAAAGATCCAAATCGAAGCACCCTACCATAACATGACCAACGGTGGGCACATCACCTATGTGGAATTGGATGGTGACACCTGCAAGAACTTAAAAGCCTTTGAAACCATCATCCGCTATATGCATGATCAAGGGGTTGGCTATGGTTCAATCAACCATCCCTTAGACCGCGATCCCTTGTGCGGCTATACTGGGGTTATCGATGAAGTTTGCCCCCGCTGCGGTCGCCGTGAAGGCGAAGGCTTAAGCCCAAGCAAGATGTATGAGCTGCGCAAAAAGTTTCCTCATATGCCCCGTTGGCATTGATCTTTAATTAGGCTGCAATCTGGCTAATTTCATACCCAAAATCGATATTAAAGCGACCACAATCACCCAAATTGGGATGTGGTCGCTTTTGTTTTTCTGGCTTGCTCTAATTTTCCTGAATCGCTTATTTTTACTTGATCGCTTTTGTTTTTTTGCGCTGTGCTGTACACTTTGCAGCCGGATAGATCGGAAAAGCTCCATTTTCCGCCTGGAAAAGATCAATTCGGCTCTGCTTTAAAAGCCCAAAGTACATTTTCTAAAGGCAAAATTGCGATGGCACCTAGCGAAAAATCACAAAACTCACTGCAACTAGCCGGTATTATTGATGAATCAATTGTCGATGGTCCTGGTCTTCGCTTTGTAATCTTTACTCAAGGCTGTCAACACTTCTGCCCTGGCTGCCAAAATCCAAGCACCCACCCCTTAACTGGCGGCACATGGTATGAGATCAACGATCTCGTCAATATGTACCGTGAAAATCCGCTCTTAGCCGGGATGACTTTTTCAGGTGGAGAGCCTTTTTTGCAGGCAAAACCATTGAGCCAATTGGCAAAAGAAGTCCATAGTCTTGGTGGCGATATTGTCACCTACACAGGCTACGTCTATGAAGACCTAAAAAAACTAGCCCAAACAGATTGCAGCATAGGCGAACTTTTGGCTGAGACAGATTTGCTTATCGATGGGCCATATATAGAAGGCAAACGGGATTTGGAACTTCTCTTTCGCGGCAGTCAAAACCAACGTCTCTTGGATCGAGCTGCCCGAGCTCAAATTGATGCCAATATGGATTTTAAAGCTTAATGCTTAAAATATATAGGCAACAAAAATGTTGTTTGGTATCTGTAATTCAATTTATATTTATTGCCTACTTAACAAAATAGACCATATATAATAAACATAGATTTAAAAATGAAATTACATAATCTATTAATATTATTTGTTTGTGTCATACTTGTTGTATCATCAACCTATCAAACAGTAAACTCTGAAAATATGAATACTAGAGAAAGCAAATATTCTACCAGTAATAAAGAAACAAATGAAAAGTTTCTTTTAAGTATTAACGTAAGTGGTCATAAATTTTTAGCAAGTCTATTAAATAACGATGCAACTAAGAAACTTATCTCCATACTTTCAGATAAATGTCAAGAATATAGAGCATCAAATTATGGCAGCTTTGAAAAAATTGTCTATCTGGATGTAAAATTGCCTACAAACGATCACCATGTAAAGACTAATCCTGGAGATATCATGCTTTATCAAGGTGATAAGCTTGTTATTTTTTATGGATCAAACTCATGGAGTTATACAGCGATTGGTCGAATTATCGATTCTAGCCAAGATAATCTTGAAGCAGCGCTTAATAACAAAGATTCTAAAGTAATTTTATCATTGGCAAAAAAATAATTTAGCAATATAACAAATAAATTATTCCACAAAAGATCCTGTTGTCATATTTATTGTAAATTTAGTCAGTTTAGTCAATTTATTGTTTGTTTCAATACCACTTAATAATTACAAAAACACAATACTAACATAATTTGCTAAACAAATTATCAGTATGTTTTTTCAGCAATCTTTTTCTAAATTTCGCTTCTAAGTGTTTATTGTGCTCTAAGTACTTGTAGATAATTAAAAAAGATGCTCCTAGGATTAGAACAATACCTAAAACCATCATAAAATTAAGCCGTTCACCCAAAACGATAAAAGATAAAATTGGCAAAAGAATAGGTTTAAAGAAAAATGCTAGCGAAGCTATTAATGGTGAACCATGCTCCTGGGCCAAAAAGTAGCAAACAAAACCAAGACCTGACACACCTATGCCCACATAGAGCACCAAGAGAAAAGTAGTTAGATTGTAGCCTTGGAACAAATTAACATGAGCCAAAAAGCCAAAACCATAACTGCTAAAAAATCCGGCCACAAAATCAATCTGCCCCAACCCGATCAAAAAAAGCATTTCTAAACTACCTGCCAGAAAAGACCCGCAGGTAAAAGAGATGCCGCCAAGCTCCCTGGCCAATGTGCCACCAAAAACACTGTAGAGCGCAAAAGCAATTGGGGCTGCCACAGATAAAATTAGACCATTAGCAGGCAAGGTGGTATTGAATGGATCAATTAAGGCCACAATGCCAAGGCTTGAGAGAGTTAGCGCCACAATCTGCCAGGAATAGAGCGGCGTACGCATGAAAATATGGGCTAAGGCCACCACAAAGATGGTGTTGCAGCAAAAAATTATGCCAACAACATTGGCTGGCACAAGCTCAACTGCCATTTGGTACATACTTAAGCTAAAGACCGTACCGACAAAACCCAACAAGAAAAACTGACGGATATGGATTTTGTTTAATTTGATTTTGCGTTTCCTAAGCTCTGCCAAAGCCAGAGGCAAAAGAAAGAGGCCACCGATGACAAAGCGTGTGCAGTTAACTTGCATGGCGCTTTGCAAGCCAACTAAACCTTTAAGGGCCACCTCTAGCGATGAAAACAAGAGAACGTCAATGAAAACGTAAAGAAAAACGATTTTGCTCATAGCTGCTATCTGTGACAATAAGCTGAATTTGGCAGCTCTTAACCTTCGGATTTGTAGTTGCTGATTAGAATACCACCCACAATCATGCCCCCACCAATAAGGGCGCTTACTGGCAAATACTCACCGGCCAAAAAGCCAAAGATCCCGGCCCAAACAGGCTCAGCCGTATAGATTACGGTAGCTCGCGTGGGTGGGATCTTTTTTTGGGCCCATGCGACAACATTTTGAATTAAAGCTGTGGATAAACCCAGAGCCAAAGCAATCAAGAGAACGTACCAGGAAAATTAGGCCAGCTTTCTCCCATCAACGGCATGGTGATAAACGCTAAGATAGCGGTGACAACCAGTTGCACAGTCACAAAGCGTCTTGGGCTTGTGCCAGGCACAAATATGCCTGTAAAGACAATTTCACAGGCAAAGACAACTGCACAGAGCAATGTGGCTAGCTCCCCTAAGGTTAAACTTGTAGGCAGAGCCCCTGAGCCTGTCATTAAGAGCACGCCTGGAAAGGCTACGGCCATACCAAGCCAAGCGTAACGGCTTGGCTTATGGCGCATCAAAATAAGTTCAAATACGGGTACAAGCGGCACGTAAAAGGCTGTCAAAAAACCAGATTTAGCGGATTCGATCTCAGCCAAACCATAGGTTTGCAGGGCAAAACCTAAAAAGGTAATTACACCAACAACAGTTCCGCCCACAATTTCGCGCCTAGTAATGCCATGCAGGATCGGCCAAGAAAATAAAAGGATGACAATTGTTGCGATTGTAAAGCGTACCCCCACAAAACAAAGCGGCCCCCACTGAGTCATGGCCAGACGAATCAAAAGAAAACTCGCCCCCCAGAGCGTTGTTACGGCAAAAAGGGCCCACTCTTCACGCGATGTGGATGATGCCATAAAAAACCTTCTAACTTAAATTTGGGTTGTCATCCATAATATGCATCAAAATAAAATAGCTTAGATAAAAGCATTATACAATCTAATTCAATATAAAATATCAGTTAAGATATCATTTAAAATATAATAATATCATTAATAGCAAATAATCTTTAATCTTATAAGAAGAAAATATTCAATCTAAACTTAATCCAAAAATTTATTTTTTCATTCCACGCTTTTCTAAATTCAAATGTATTATAGAATCATCGATTTTATGTTTCTTGGCCTCATTGGCATAAAATGAGCAATAAATTGCTTTAACCATAACTGTTTTAAATCTTGCTCTATCAAATTTTTTAATAATTTTTTTGTATTTATCATTATTTTTTATCCATTTAACATTGGATATGTTCAATGAACATAAAAACATTGCTTTTGAATTAAATAATTCTTTAGGGTCTGAAGAATGAAAAATTTTACTAAAGAAATAATCTCCAAAACTTATCAAATCCTTATTAGGAATTAAGTTCCATTTCTCTTTTATATCTGTAAAATCTTCTAATGCATCAGCTGCACCTTTTAAACTTGCAATAAACGATTCCTGTTTACTTGGTATATCTATTAAATTATCCATTAACGTATCTATAATTTGTTTATTTTCATCAATTTTTACATCCATATCGCCATTATATTTTGTATCAACTCTATCATCATGCTTATCGTTAGTTTTAATAATTTGATTTTCTGTATCAGATATATTTTCATGATCAGAAAATTTTTTATTTTTTCTCGTTATAAGATCATTTCGAATAGTTGTTTTTGATTGCTTATCGCCTATCGCTTGTTTTTTAGCATCATCTATATTTTTTCTACGTGTAGGAACTTTTTTATCCAGACTAACTTCATCATTATTTATTTTGTTATTTTTTGATTTTTTATCATCTACATTATTTATACCATATTTTTTATTCTCTATTTTACGATTACCTCTATTAACATTTTTACTAACACCAGCTATATCTTTACCTATAGTATTTATATCGACAAATAATTCCATTGCTTTTCCACATCGAGCAGCACATTGTTCATTGACTTCAATACATTTTATTCCTTCGTCTTTTAATTCTTCATGCAAAAAAAATGGCACATTTCTACTATCTTTATTTACTTTTAATAAAGTTTTCCAGATTAATATAACTTTATCTGTGAAATATTTATCTGTAGTAATTTCAACAAACCAAATTACTGTAAGAAACCAAACCTTTATCGCCATTAGTCTAAATTCATCATTAGAACCATCTTTCACGTATGAATTAATCATATCATAAATAATTTCAGCCGTCTCTGATAAGTTTTCATACATCAGTATAGGATAAGCCAAATCGCGATCATATGTTTCTATAAACCCAGTTCTAAACTTAAAAATTTCTCTATATGTTTTTATTAATTCCTCATTTGTAAATTTATTAAGCGTAAAGAAAACAGCGTCCAACATATCATGCTGCATATCTTTAGAAATCATCTTATTTATCTTATCTGATTCCCTAAATAATATTTCAAACGCTTTATCTTGAGTTATAAGCACATCTCTATTTTTATTTGTTATTGAATTTTTTATTTCAGTCTTATACGAATCATTATAAATAAAAATCGTAAACAAAATTAGAACAAAAAGAATAAGTGAAATTATTACGAGAATATCCATAACTAAGTATTTGTAATATGTTTATAATTGTGCATTCACATGGATGCAGATTGGATCAATTCTTTTACACAGAATCCAAACATTTTTTTAAAGAATCAACTTCTTGTTTATATTTATTTTGTAGGAATAATTATGGCAATAAAAAATATAAAAAATTGAAAAACAAAAAACAAGAATATACCCCAAACAAATTTTCGAGACATTAAGTTTTATGATTTAAATACTCGTGATAGATAAATCATGGTCTAGTGTATTATAAAAAAGCTAGGCTTAACCATCAAAAACTGACTATATACCTTAACAGATTAAAGGTAAATATCAGCTTGACGGTTAAGCCATTTATAAAATACAAATAAAAGCAATGTTGTTATATAGAATTTTCTATTGTAGCGTTAAAAATCATTTAATCTATTAAACGATAACAATAGTCAAAAATCAATTTAAGTCTAATCCAAATCTAATTTAAGCCCAATTCAAACCTAAATTAAATTTAAATCTAACTTAAATGACTAAAACAAATCAGAGCTAAAAGTACAGAGCGCAAAAATAAAAAATATCACATATTCTATAAGATAAAAAAATTACACGATTAACTTGACACTCCAAAAAATACAACCGTCAAAAAAAATAATAGCAAATAAATAGTGTAAAAAACAAAGACTAAGTTTAGAATTCACTTTTTAAATCCAAATCAAATATTCTTCAAGACAATTTACAAGGATAAACATATCTTCTAGTACTTTAACATAGAATCACAGCAATAAAAAAAATAAAATAACATCAAAAATGATGCAGCTTTAAGTTGACAAACCATGAGATAGATATATGTATGCAATTAAACATATTTTATATATAAATGTATATATAAATGTATCCATAGATTTATTATCATCAACTCTTACTAAGAAAGACAAAGCCTAGTAAATCATAACACATTTATATATTAATTAGAAGTTAGAATATTAATTACAAGTTAGACTCACAATATTTTTTAACATGATTGTTGATATAGTTGATCTGAATAATTTATTGTAACAATTGACCAGAACGATCAACCGCAATCATTGATGGAACAAATATAAACTATATAACCAATATAATCAACTTAATCAATCCAACCAATCTAGCAGAAGCTTCAAAATTATTGCAACTTGCTCAAATCAATGTAATAAATACCATTAAAAGATATTCAAAACCTACCAATAATATCTTTTAAATATCTTTTTTAAAACTCTTACAACGCTATCCCAAACATCTTGCCAAGCTCTGGCCAATCTATCTAAAACTCTTGCAAAGCTATCTCAAAGCTCTTGGCAAACTATCTCGAAACTATCTCAAAAGCATATCAAAGCTACTTTAAAATCATTTTTTATTGGCCAAAATCAAATTTAGCCAAAAACAAGTTTGTCAACAAAAGCTGCAGCATTTTTGATGATCCTCTCCACCCGCAGACTAATCCTTAAATGGCGAAAGCTCTCTAAGTTTAGCAATAACCGGTGGCATATTCTCAACAACATAATCAATGTCTTCCGCACTTGTATAGCGTGACAAAGAAAATCTAACTGATCCATGCGCAAAATTAAACGGCACCTGCATGGCCCGCAAAACATGGGAGGGTTCAAGACTGCCGGATGTACAGGCCGAACCAGAACTAGCACAGATGCCTAACTGATCCAAGAGCAATAAGATGGCTTCACCTTCCACGTTTTTGAAGGATATGTTGCTAGTATTGGGCAAACGATGCTCCACATCGCCATTGACGCGACTATTGGGAATCTTAGCCACCAAACCTTGCTCTAAGCGATCACGTAAGGCAGCCATTTCAGCCGTACCCTGCTTGATCTCATCCAACGCTAACTGACAGGCTACACCCAAGCCAACAATATAAGGCACATTTTCCGTACCAGCCCTGCGTCCCCGCTCCTGATGGCCGCCACGCATAAACGGTCTAAAGCGCACATTTTTTCTGACATAGAGCACGCCAATGCCTTTGGGAGCATGGATTTTGTGACCAGAGATTGAAAGAAAATCAAGGGGTGTTTCTTTTACATTGATGGCAATTTTGCCGGCTGCTTGCACAGCATCTGTATGGAAGACTATGCCACGCTCATGGGCCATTTTGGCCATCTCATCAATGGGAAAGATGGTGCCAGTCTCATTATTGGCACTCATAATAGAAACTATGGCCGTATCTGGGGTTAAAGCTTTTTCATATTCAGCCATATCTAGGCGGCCAAAGTTATCAACCGAAAGTCTTGTGACACGATAACCCTGTCTCTCCCAAAACTGCATAACATTAAGAACAGCTGGGTGCTCAACACAGGTTGTCACTAAATGACGTTTTTCAGGCTGGGTCTGAATGGCCGACCAGATGGCCGTATTATCAGATTCTGTACCACAGGCTGTGAAGATAATTTCACTGCTATCAGCACCTAAAAGTTCAGCAACTTGGGCTCTGGCATCCTGTACAGCCTTAGCCACATTGCCTCCAAAGGTATACATACTGGAGGGATTGCCATACAATTCACAAAAATAGGGCTGCATAGCATCTTTTACTTGGCTAGCAACTTGTGAGGTAGCATTGTTGTCAAGATAAATTGTCTTCACCTTAGGCCTCCACCAGAACTAAATTATCTTCAACTTTTTCTCGCAAGATCTGCTCAACGTCTTGGAGCAACTTCTTTGTGTCCGATGAGGTCAGTTTAACACTAATTTTTAAACCATCAACATCAACCAACTGTACTTCTTGACCATCTCCAAGCTTAAGAGATGCCAAAACAGCCATCACCTTTTGCATCCGCTCAAGATTGGTTAACTTAGGCTTAGCAGCCGTTTCTTTGGGGCTATCCACAGCAGCTTTCTCACCGCGTTTAGCCAACTCAGCAGCTAAAATCTCAGAAATTTCATCCAAACATTGACCACAGGCACCACCTGCCTTGGTGTAGTCGGTAATTTCTTCCAAGGTCGTCAAATTATTTTCACGAATTGTCCTAATAATCTGGGCATCGGTCACGCCGAAACATTTACAGACCAGTTTGCCAATCTCTTGAGCATGGGGCATGGCCGGTTCGCCCCGCCAGTTACGAATAGCCGCCTCAAGCGCTTCCTGTCCCATGACTGAGCAATGCATCTTCTCTCTAGGTAATCCACCAAGATTGGCCACAATATCCTTATTGGTCAATTTTAAGGCTTCCTCTACGTTCATGCCCACGATCATGTCGGTTAACACGGAACTAGATGCAATGGCACTGGCACAACCAAAAGTTTCAAAGCTGGCTTTCTCAATTTTTCCGTCTTGGCTTATTTTCAAATAAAGACGCAAGGCATCACCGCAGGCTAAACTACCAACTTCGCCAACGGCATTGGCATCAGCCATGGGACCGGCATTGTGCGGATGTAAAAAATGATCATGCACAGCTTGGGTATAGTCCCACATATGTTCATTCCTCCAAAAATTAAAATTTAAGATTGACTGTAGAGTCCTTGCGCCTAAATAATTGCGGATATGGTCCTCAAAATCAGACCAAAAAAGCTTGGTCGAACAGATTGGATCACGTTCACAAATGGTGCCCGGTTCAAGACATGCTACAAGACTTAACTCACCTTCTAAGCGTAAAAACACATCCCAAAGATTGATGGCTGCCGGTGCTACGGCTAGGGCATAGCCGCCATTAACGCCCCTGGCTACCCGAAAGATATTCAAAGGCTTTAGGGCATGCACAATCTGTTCGAGATACCCGCAAGAGATATGTTCTTCTTGGGCCACACTGGCAAGCTTGACCAACCGCCCCTTAGGCTCCTTGGCCAAGCGCAAAAGAAAGCGCAAACCATAACTGGTGCGGGTTGTAAAGCGCATATGGCTGTAAGTAATCCCTGCTAAAAATGTTTAAAGATCAAAATAGATGTTTGAATCTTAAAATCTTTCTGCCGAGGCCAATAGCAATAACCTAAGATGCAATTAGATCTAGCCTTATGCTCATGCGCTCTCAAGACTAGAGGCTATTTTTGGCCCGAAGAAAGAGTTTTTGCTTAGAGAAAAACTTAAAAAAATCACCTAACTAGTCCAAATGATCAGTGCGGGCGCAAGTGGGTATGGCATTTAAGCTAAACGGCGTTTCTTGATAGACATAGAAATTTAGCCAATTGCTGAAAAAAAGATGCGCATGGGCCCGCCAGCGCATATTAGGTACTGATGTTGGATCATCGTCAGGGTAATAGTGTTTAGGCATCTCCGGATTTAGTCCCCGGTTAATATCACGATGATACTCCATATCAAGGGTATCGCGATCATATTCCAAATGACCGGTGACAAAGATCTGGCTATGATCACGATTTTCCACCATAAGCAGTCCGGCTTCCCTCGATGCGGCCAAAATCCGCAGTGCCGGCACTTTTAAGACATCTTCGGAGCGCACTTCTGTATGTCTTGAGTGTGGTGCATAAAAAGAATCATCGAAGCCTCGAAAGAGACGACATTCTGGATGCAACACTTGGTGGGCATAGATGCCTGAGCGTTTGGTAGAAAGTTGATATTTTGGGATATGGAAAAAATGATACAGCCCAGCCTGTGCCGCCCAACAAATATAAAGTGTTGAGTAGACGTGGCGTTTGGTATAATCCATCAAGATGCGCAATTCATCCCAATAGTCAACTTCTTCAAAGTTGAGATGCTCGACTGGCGCACCTGTGACAATCATGCCATCAAAGCTTTTGTCTTTGATCTCGGCAAAAGTTTTATAGAAACGCTCCAGATGTTGGGCAGGGGTATTTTTCGATTCGTGGCCTGCGGTACGCAATAGGGTAATATTGACTTGAATGGGGGTATTGCCCAAAAGACGCAACAGTTGCGTTTCTGTGGCAATTTTTGTCGGCATAAGATTGACGATGCCAATTTCTAACGGGCGAATGTCTTGAGTTTTGGCCCGCTCATCGGTCATGACAAAGATGTTTTCATTTTCTAGCGCCAATCTAGCCGGCAAATCTGTAGGAATTTTTATCGGCATAACGTTCCTCAAAGTCTGATTGGAAAAACATAGTTCCCAACTAAGAAATGTCAAGACCCAACCGCCTAGCCTAAGCCCAAGCCTCTGGCCACATCCTCACATCTGATGGTCGATTGGATTTTTTTATAGACTAATACGAGTCTTTCCTAGAAAAAGTATCTGTTAATCATTCAAAAAACAAGGCTTTTCTTACTTCTACTTAAAGATAAAAAAGGCTTTCTACAGCACACCAAGAAGTAAAAACAATATAAATCAAAAGCCCAAAAAATCACTCTACATTAAATAAAAGAATACATGACTTCTTATAAACAGTTAATTTTGTCAGATTATATTTAAGATTGTATTTAAACTAACGACTATTAGAAAAACAAACTAAAATTATATACCATTCAACATACTCATTAAAATTGATACAAAATTATTTTTGTCAAATTCTATTTAAAGATACCAACCGACACATCGATATTTTTAATTCGTAAAAATTTTATACTTATAAATTATACAGATATGAATCTAACACATTCTAATGATAAATTTTATTTATAAACTATATATCTATATAGACTATTCCCTACATCGATATCTAAAACTATGAAAATCTTAATCTTAATAGATTGATATAGCCTAAAAAATAGCCTTAATATCTGTTATAGAATTGTGCGTCAAAAAGAAATACAGGCTTAGAAAAAATTCGCCCATAACTTTAAGGCCGCCCTGAAAAAGAGCGGCCCGACATTTAAACTTAGGTTCTAGGCTAAAAACTACGCTTGGTTTATTTTGCAGCTATCGCTAAAGCTTAACCTGCTCTAGGAATCTCTAAAATATCAACACTGACCGGCAGATCAATTTTGGCTATCTGACAGGCAGTTCTAACTAAACGCTCTAATCCTTGGCAACACGGCACACTCATACGCAAAATCGCTATCTGTTGTATTTGAGAGTGGGCAACAACATCTATGAGTCTTTGCTCAAGGTCTGCCTTGGGTTCAAGCTTGGGACAGGCAATGATCAGTACCTGATCTTTGAGCCATTGATCTTGAAAATTGGCCACAGCAAAACCTGCGCAATGGGCGGCCAATAAAACTTTCTTGCCACGCAAAAAAGGTGTAGCTGAATTTAACAAGCGCAACTGGATAGGCCAAGTCTGCAAAGTTGTGGGGAAGCGTTTATTTAAATGCCCTAAATTTGGTAGATCTACTTGGCCCAAAGTTTTAGTTTTTGCAGGCACAACTACAGGCTGAACACACGAATTTTTCTTGGCCAAAACTGCACTTGGATCAAAACTTGCGCATTCACGCTCAATTAATTTAAGCGCTCCATTAGGACAATTTAAGCAGGCACCTAAGCCATCACAAAGAATTTCACCAACTAATCTGGCCTTGCCATCAATAATTTCTAGCGCACCTTCTTGACAGTCCAAAACACACTGGCCACAGCCGTCACACTTATCCTCATCAATACTAATAATCGGACGCAGCATCTAAGCCAACCTAGATTAAAGAGAACATATTTAGGTTCAGACAAAAAAAGAAAATCTTCCTTCGATCTTGCTTTGGTCTTCTTTCTTTTGTCTCCTTTATGATCCACACTGAAGCACATTTAACTTAAATTTGTTGTAGAAAAAAGATCTGATCAAAATATTAAAAAAAAGTGAAGCGATTTATAGATTACTTCTAAACTATTTATCAAAAAGAATCTCTTCATAGCTTGGCAGAGCCCAAAGATCATCAGGTAAGATGCTCTCTAAGGCATCGGCACTGGCCCGCAAATTCCCCATCAAAGGTAAGACTTGGCTACAGTAACTATCAGCCATCTTCTGGCGATCATGGATTACCGCAACCTCAGCCAAAACCTCTTCCAACTGCAAAACGATTCCCTGCAATGACCGCAAGTGTTTGGTCACTTCATCCAAGGTTAAAACATTGAAATCGTGACCTATGGCCTTTAAATCGGCAGCCGTGCGGGCAAGCTCGCCTTGATAGCGCATACCAGCTGGATAAACGATGGTTCTGGCAATCCTAAGCATCAATTTAGCCTCAGTATGCACAGTTTTACAATACTGGTCCAAATAGATGTCTTGACGTGCGGCCAACTCCATGCGCTTTAAAATGCCCTGCCGCTCAAAAAGATCCACCACATCTTGTTTGGTCAACTCCGGCAAAGCTTCGGGCGTATTTTTCAAATCCGGCAGGCCACGACGATGGGCCTCATTGTGCCAGACAGATGAATAACCGTCACCATTAAAAATAACTGCGCTATGTTCTTCGATCACATGACAGATGAACGACTGCACAGCCTCATTAAAGGGCACTTGCTTGGCTATCTCACCCTCAATCCAATCAGCGGCAAAGGAGAGCGAATCGGCCATCATGGCATTTAAGGCTGTAACAGAGCTAGCCGCTGACTGGCCAGAACCAAGGGCACGAAATTCAAAACGATTGCCTGTAAAGGCCATTGGACTTGTGCGATTGCGATCCCCGGGATCCGCTGGCAATGGCGGCAAGGTATCCACTCCAAGGTTGATCCGTCGCCGTTTAGCACCGGTGGTATCATCGGTTCGTCCGGCTCGAAAAGCCTCAAAGACCTCTGTCAGCTGATCGCCCAAGAAGATGGACATAATGGCTGGCGGTGCTTCATGAGCACCAAGCCTGTGATCATTGCTAGCACTAGCTACTGTGGCCCGCAAAAGACCACCATATTTATGCACAGATCTGATCATGGCCGCACAGAAAACCAAAAACTTGGCATTGGCATGGGGTGTTTCGCCTGGATCAAACAGACTGCCTAGCTCCTGGTTGCCCAAAGAATAATTGACGTGTTTCCCTGAGCCATTGATGCCAGCAAAGGGCTTTTCATGGAGGAGACATTTTAGACCGTAGCGCTTAGCCACATTACGCAAAGCCGCCATGACCAAATGATTGTGATCTATGGCCAGATTGCTCGGCTCATACAAAGGCGCAATCTCATATTGACTAGGGGCCACTTCGTTATGCCTTGTTCTAACCGGCACAGCTAATTTGTAAAGCTCCCGCTCAACCTCCATCATACATGATAAGACCCGCTGCGGGATAACCCCAAAGTATTGATCGCTAAATTCTTGACCTTTGGCGGGTTTGGCGCCAAAAAGCGTACGCCCGGCAATCTGCAGGTCTGGTCTAGCAAAATTAAAATTGTGATCAACCAAAAAGTATTCTTGTTCTAAGCCAGCATAGGAGATTATGGGCAGATCCGTATGAACATTGAATAAGGCCAAGACACGCTGGGCTGCACGATTAACAGCCTGACCTGAACGCAAAAGTGGCGTCTTTTTATCTAAGGCCATGCCCGTCCAGGACAAAAACATCGTTGGAATGCATAAAAAGGTGCCATTGGGATTTTCCATGATGTAGGCTGGACTTGTCACATCCCACGCCGTATAGCCACGGGCCTCGAAGGTGGAACGCAGACCGCCTGACGGAAAGGAAGATGCATCTGGTTCACCACGAATCAGCATGGAGCCCGAAAACTCTGCAATGACTCCCCCACGCCCATCAGGCATGATAAAACTGTCATGCTTTTCAGCAGTTTGGCCGGTCAAGGGATAAAAGACATGGGTAAAGTGCGTAGCCCCTTTTTCAATGGCCCAGTCTTTCATTACTGCCGCCACTGTGTCCGCAATGGATGGATCCATGCGGTCACCAAAGGCAATTGTCTTATGCAATGATTGATAAACGGCTTTAGGCAGACGCTCGCGCATCACACGGTCACTAAACACATTGCAACCAAAAATATCGGCAGGACTTGTTTCCGAAAAATTAAACGGAGGTTTGGCGACCTTATAAGTTGTTATTGCCTGGATAGCGGCCCGTCGTGCGCTATTGCTGCTCATAGAAATCCCCTCTAAAAAACGCTTGGCAGGATCAGCCACAAAAACTTTGGACCAATCAGAAATACTACGTCAAAAAATGCTACTTAATCTCTACAATCTCAATTTCAAAGGTCAAGGTCTCATCAGCCAACTCGTGATTTCCATCTAAAACGACTTCATCAGCTCCAACATCGCTTATTCTGACGAACAAAACCCCTTGTTCACTGCTTAACTGCAGTTTGGTACCAATTTCTAATGGTATAAAATCTGGCACCTGGGCCTTGGCCACAGAAAAAAGACGCGTGGGATCATAATGACCATAGGCTTCGTCTGGCGGAAGCGTCACATGGACAGTTTCACCAACACCATGACCAATTAAAGCTTTTTCAAAGCCCTCCAAGACCTGGCCTTCCCCCACCACAAATTCCAGGGGATTTCGGCCTTCCTGCTTGGAAGTATCAAAGACACTGCCATCCTCAAGTGTTCCTGTATAATGCACAGCCACCCGGCTGCCAGCACTAACACGAGCTCCCCCATCTCCTTCAGGGCACATAGCTTTCTCCAAATATAACAGATAAAAAAATAATTACGAATTTAAAATGAAATGAAAGGAAATGAAACTATCTATGCGAATAGAAAAGGATATTACGATCCGAACGAATAAAAACTAAGTCTTATGGATAATTTTAATTTAATCGAGATGCAAGTTTAATTCTTAATCAGCAATTATTCTCTTTAGTCTTTTTTATTTAGTAAGATTATGGTTATATCGTTATTGCAATAAAAAAACTTTGAGTTATATAACAGTTTTTAGGAAGACAAAATAAAAAAGAGATTCTTTAACTCTTAAAATAAAATATTTGTAATGCTTTAAGACAAAAAACTTTTGGGCTTGTGCAGAAAAAGATCGCAAATAAAGAACTATTCTTTTTAAAAAAATCCTTGACAAATTTTTAAATAATTTCAATAATTTAAAAATCGTCCAATCATATGCCTTAAATATAGTGAGGTCCCATGAACTTTGCTCCTTACACCCAAGCCGAACATTTTTTTGGTCACAACACTCCACATAGACTAGCCGAAGAGTTTGGCACACCGCTCTACGTTTATAATGAACAAATTTTACGTCAAAGATGTCGTGAACTTTTGAACCTCTCAGATCATCCAGGCTTTGGTGTTAACTACTCAGTCAAAGCCAACGCCAATCTCACCCTGTTAAAAATCATCAAAGAAGAGGGCTTGGTTGTTGATGCCATGAGTCCTGGCGAGCTCTATTTAGATACCTTGGCCGGATATACTCCAGATGAAATTCTCTATATCTCCAACAATAATACACCGGATGAAATGATCAATGCCTTAGCGCAGAATTTACTTGTCAGCGTTGACAGCTTAGACCAGCTCGATTTGCTAGGTCAACTAGCCACAGGTGGTCGCGTCATGGTGCGCTTTAACCCAGGCATAGGTCAAGGTCACAGTGAGAAGGTTATTACAGCTGGCAAAAAAACCAAATTCGGTATTTTACCAGAAGACCTACCCAAGGTCTTAGACCTTGTGAAAAAGTACGACCTGACTTTGGCAGGCGTAAACCAACATATCGGCTCACTCTTCATGGAGCCTACTGGCTATGTGTCGGCAGCTAAAGTGCTTTTGGATCTCTGCGCAACCCTGCCCAAAAATATCTTGGCCAATCTCACTGTCATTGATTTTGGTGGAGGCTTCGGCATTCCTTATCATAAGCATGATGGTGAAGCACGCCTTGACATGCAGGCTTTAGGACATAGCTTAACGGAATTGATCAAAGATTGGAGTGCAGCATATAACTATACTGGACGTTTTTTGGTCGAACCAGGTCGCTATGTAGTTGCTGAATCCTCAGTTCTATTAGGCCAAGTCTGCGCCACCAAATTTAATGGACTAACACACTTTACAGGCACAGATTTAGGTTTCAATGTTTTAATGCGCCCAGTGCTCTATGATTCCTACCATGAAATCGAGGTCTATCCGCGTGTTGAGCCAAGCGGAGAGCCCTTCCCCCAAACAATCACCGGAAACATCTGTGAAAGCGGAGATATTTTAGCCCGTGATCGACTGTTACCACCATTAACACGTGGTGACTTCGTTGTCGTTTTAGATACTGGAGCCTATGGATTTAGTATGGCTTCCACCTACAATCAGCGTCAACGGCCAGCTGAAGTTTTAATAAATACTGACGGTCAAGCTAAACTTATCCGCCGCCGGGAAAGTTTAACTGATTTAACTGCCTGTTTTAACAACTTAGAATAGTTTTTGATTATCCTGCTATTTTTTACTTTTTTACCACAAAATACTTGCGATTAAAACTTCTATCTACAATGCCCAATATTATTTTAGATATACGAGCAAATATATTAGATTAAAAAAAACTTCAAAGAAGCATTTTAAAGATACAACTTAAAGACTCAGATTAAAGATTTATAAGTAAAACACTTTCTACCATTAGAAATCGCGTGATATGTTTATTTTCAAATTCGTTTGAAGATTAAACATATTCATGCGATATAATATTTTCTTTTGCGTTTACATAAACAAAGAAATATTTATAGATGTGTGCAAATATTAGTAAATATACAGAGTCGTTGAATTATACAGATATGTTGGAAACATTGTTTATAATTCTAGTTTTTTTAATTTCCTTTACTTAAAAACTAAGATATTTGTATTGAACAACATATTTTGGTAGTGGGTATAATGTTATATAGCTAAAGTATTAAAATCTGCAAAAGACAATCATATTATTAAAACTATACAATAAAAATATCGCTACTCTCTAAATAATGCAAATTTTAGCAACATTGAGTTTTTCTTAATTAAAACAATACGTTAATTATGATATTGATAAAGCATTACTTTTATAAATCTATATCTTGGTATGTTTTTATTAAAATTATTTAAAACCATTTACGTAATTATATTTTGATTGTTGTGTGCGTACTTAGTAAATATTTTGTGTGGTATACAATAGAAACGATGTAGTTTTTTATCCATAAAATTGCAAAATACGAAAAATCAATACACCACTACTCAAAATTCCTAACCTCTTGTACTTAGGAGTTGTCGGGAAATAATGTGCAAAACTCTAGAAAACTAAATACAGAAGTGATGCTCTGTGCGCCCATTTTTTCCTTCTAGAAAACGACAACTTATTTATGGACAGATCCTTATTGACTTTTTGTTTTTATTAAAATTGACAGTCAGAATTAACATTGCCAACACCAAATAGCCGTAACCACACGATTTTATTGACTTTTGCCTCGAGTTTTCCAAAGTCAGGATAAAGCTTTTAACTACCTGTTGCTAGTTATAATATTCACCAATTATCGATTGATTTAAAGTGATTCAGAATTGTACTCACTTGTCAAAATTTTCTACTGCATAATAGATTAGGCTTATGGCGACGATTCATCAAGATTTTAGGGCAAAAAGTATTTGGAATCTCATTTGGCCGCAAATGGTTATGATGTACTCGGTTGTCCTAACTGGTCTAACAGCCGTGTGGACAGCCGGACAAATCAATGCCGACACCCAGGGCGCTTTGGGTATGGTCAACCAATGCAGTTTTTTCTTGATGGTTGTGATCATGGCCATTTCCAGCGGGGCCACAGCAGCCGTCTCACAATCCTTAGGTGCCAATAAATTAGACCGTGCCAAACACTATATTCAGATCACAATTTTTGGAAGCCTAGCACTTGGGGTAATCTTTGCTTTATTTGGCTATAGCCATGGCACGCCCGTCTTGCGCCTTTTACAAGTGCCCGAAGAAATTATCCCCCTGGCCAGTTCCATGTGGGATTGGATGATGCTTGGCCTGCCAGCGCAACACGTTTATGCAGCCACTGGTGTAATTTTTAGGGCCACGCGCCAAGTTATCCCACCTTTGTGGATAGCCTTATTTATCAATGTCTTAAATCCCCTACTCTGCTTGGGTCTAGGCTTAGGTTTCTTTGGTCTACCCAAAATGGGTTATGTGGGCTTGCTTTTGGCCAATATCATAGCACAAACAGTTGGGGCTATTTTAAATTGCCTCTTGCTTGTCAAATCCCAATACTTAGATCGGCTTAGCCTGCCATCATGGCAATGGCTTAAAACAGGCTTACCCTATCTTTTAAAAGTGGCTTTACCTGCTGGATTAGCCAGCTTTTTTTGGCAAACAGGCTATCTGATGCTTTTTGTTTTGGTGGCATCAGTGCCAAACAATGGTGTAGCTGCCTTAGCTGGTCTAACAGCAGGTCTTAGAATTGAATCCCTGCTTTTCTTGCCAGGCATGGCCGTTAATTCCAGCATTGCGGTTTTGGTGGGCAATTGCCTTGGCGCTGGTGACAAAGATAAGGCCAAGCGCCTAGCACTAAACATTACGCTCCTCACAACTATAGCGTTGAGCTTTGTGGCCTTAATTATTTGGCCATTTCGCGCCAATATTGCCCAAGCCTTTGCGCAAGATCTATCCACCCAAGAGCACATCATAAGTTATCTAACCTACAATTTGATCTCGACCCCATTTTCCATTGCCAGTACCGTCATGGGAGGTGTTATGGTTGGGGCAGGAGCTACCCAATACAATTTGGCCGTCTACGGTGGCTGTTCTTGGCTAATTCGCTTACCATTGGGCTTTATTTTGGGTCACAAAATTTTAGGCACAGCCGAAGGCATTTTCTGCGCCATGCTTATCTCCCAGACCGTCCAAGCGTCTATTATGATTTTAGTCATCAAATACTGCAACTGGACAAAATTCACCTTACACAAACCAAAAGTGGATAAAACTTAAATATTAGGAACATCATGAATCTTACAAACAGCTTTCAACCAGTCAAACTAAGCCAAAAAGACTGCTACTACCAATACTGGCAGAAAACCCCCAAACGTTCACTAGACTATACCTTGGCCAATATCTGGGGCTGGCAAAACTATTTCGGACTAGAATGGCTTAATCTCTCCGATCTCTTGCTTTTGCGTCAACGCAAACCAGAGCCTCTTAACTGGGCCCCTCTTGGCGACTGGACTAAGGCTGACTGGGATGAAATGTTAGCTAATTTGCCCGAAGGTCAAAAAACTTTCATTCGTGTGCCAGAGGAACTTGTCCAAATCTGGCAGCAAGCTTTTGGCAGTCGTTTGACGGTTATTGAAGACCGCGGCCATTGGGAATATATTTATAATCAGAGCGATCTGGCTAATTTACCTGGAAAAAATTATCACAAAAAGAAAAATCACTATTCAGGCTACGTTAAAGAATATGGTGAACCGAACTACATAGAAGTAAATAATATGATAGTTGAGGATGTTTTGGCTCTTCAAGATGAATGGTGTCAGTGGCATGAATGTGAAGATTCATCATCGCTTAGAGCCGAAAATGAAGCTATAAATCAAGTTCTCTCTCACTGGAATATGTTTCAAGGTCTTTCTGGTGGAGCTCTCTATATCAATGAACGAATTGTCGCCTTTAGTATTGGTGAACAATTAGATCAAGAAACTATCGGTGTGCATTTTGAAAAAGGCTTAAACGGCTACAAAGGTATCTATCAGACAATCAATAAAGTCTTTTCCACTTGCACTGCAGCTAATTTTAAATTTATCAATCGCGCTCAAGATCTAGATGAAGAAGGATTACGTCAAGCCAAAATGAGCTATCACCCAACATCTTTTTTGAAAAAATACCGGTGCATCATTGATTAAATACATATCAGTTTATGTCGCTATATTTTGACCAAGTCGGTGTAAAATTGAAATTATGTAAATTCTGAAAATTTTATATCACGCGATATTAATATATATAAAATTAATCTATTAATTTTATCTAATAAATTATTTGTATCAGTTTGAAGCAAATATACTCTTGAGCAGAAGTTTATCAAAAATAATTTTGGTCTTCACTATAATTATACCCACACCGATAAACGATGTGGGTATTTTTTATTAAACAAAATATAACACTTCTGATTCGTAGATCGTATTTTTTATACAAGATAACAGTTTATTATATATATCTAATATAGTATTTTTTGTTACATAATTTATATAAGTATCTATATCTCTCACTTTTGTAATAAAAAAAATTATTAATGGTATAAGAGACTGCATCTCTAGGTATTTTAAAAGATTTCTTTAAGGTCTCTATTTTATATTCACTCTCGGAATCTAGTTTTTTCCAACTCCAATCTGTCATTGAAGACAAATATAAATGAAAAAATAGCGCATCTTACGCTACATTGCAACAGCTGCACGTTTGCTACACTTCCGCAAAAGTCGAACTTTGGGAGTCCCCCAGCAAAGCTGGGGGGGGTACCTTTATTAAATTAGAGAACAACCATCTTTTTGATTTAACAATTACACAAGACTTCGTTTTTTCAATTCAAAGAATAGAGTCAAACTTAAAGCCGGTTAGCAACAGGAAAGAGCCTCATTTTGCCAAGTGCAAATCTTGCTTGAGTCATGCAAAAGACCAACCGCATCGGCTCGACAACGGCTACAATGACGCATCTGGGGTAAATACTGTTCAGCCAAATGTTGCCAATGATGTAAATCTGCTTTGTTGGGGGGAGAAAATTTGGCTAGCGCTGTTCCAGCTACAGGCAAAAGGGGTATACAGTTCATCATTTTGGCCCCCCACAAACTTACTTGGGCGGCAATGGCTGGAATGTGGCTGTCATTTAAGCCAGAAATAACCACAGTATTTACTTTGATGGTGAGCGATGTGCTTAGACGTCTTACACCTTCTTCCTGACACTCTAAAAGATACTTGGCTGCATCTATTCCACACAATCGACCAGCAGAAGTTGTGACATAAGCATAGATTTGACTGGCGATAACAGGATCAATGGCATTAACTGTCACTGTGAGATGCGTAATCCCCAAATCTAAAATCTCATCCGCATAATTTGGCAGCGCTAAACCATTGGTAGATAAGCAAAGCAAAAGATCAGGATAAGCTGCACGAATTAAACGAAATGTTTCAAAAGTTTGATTGGGATTAGCTAAGGGATCACCTGGTCCGGCTATGCCAACAACACTCACATTAAGATTGCTCTGAAGGATTTTGCCAACGACATCTACAGCTTCTTTGGGTGTAATTAAACTTGCCGTAACTCCAGGGCGTGATTCATTGACGCAAGAGTAGTTCCGATCACAATAGCGGCATTGCAAGTTGCAAAGTGGCGCTACTGGCAAATGAATCCGACTGTATTTGTTTTTAGCAGCCGCTGAAAAACAGGGATGCCTAACATCTATTTCGTCCATAGGGCCTTCAAGTGGATACACTTTTTGGGACAACTAGAAATACAATCACCGCAATTGGTGCAATTTTCCTCATTGGGTCTGGTATTTAAGGCACAACTATGTCTACAGACATCACAATCATTACATTGACTGCCTCTAGCCAGGCGGAAAAGGGCTACTGGCTTCACCAACTCCAAAAAACCACCCATGGGGCAAAGGAATCTACACCAGGTAAAGGCTAAAAATAACGCACATGCTAGACCAACAAGAACCAAACCGGTTCTAAAAATCCACATAGGAAAAGCAAATTCAAAGGTTAAGCCCACTGCTTGCCAAAATTCACCGATCCGTATGGGTACATTGACGCGAGGTTGTGCTAAGAAGAAATAGGCCAAAATACAGAGCGCCAAAAAAATGTATTTGCCAAAAGCCAAGGTGCGATCTGCTGCTAAATCAAGCTTAGCTTTAAACGGATTTGACGCTAAAACGCGCTGCACAAAACCACCAGGACAAATCCAGCCACAGAAAGAACGAGCTAAAAAGATAGCTAATACCAACCAAGCTACCCAAACTCCCCAAAACATCTGCGCCACACGACCTGGACATGTGATTACCGGACAATTTTGACAACTTACAAACGGCACTACAAATGGACAGCGAAAAATGCCGTATAACGCCCATTCACCCAAAAATAAGGTGGAAAGGAGGTGGATTACGCAATTTGCAACCTTCAAGTAGCCAAATGATCCGCTCTTAGACATCATGCACCCCTAACTTTTCAATAAGTTCTTGACCTTTGGCTGAAATAGCTGGAATAAAACCAACCTTCTCAAAAAACGCTTGGCCTTGAGAACTGGTAATCCATTGAATATAGTTTTGGGCAACTCCCTCATCATGCACACTCTCCATCAAGCCGACCGTAAAAGTTAGAGGACCCGCTGGAAAATACTTTTCTGGTATTTCGACCACATCTAGGTACGGTGCAAAACGTGGGATACGCGTAACCCTGCGCTCGACGATCATCACGTCAGCCTGATTGCTACAGACTTCTTGGACTGTACGTTGAACACAGCTGGCATCTTTATCCAACACATTGCTCATGATTTCTTTGGTCAAGTTGGCAGCCTTTAAGATGCCCATAACGGCCTGACCGCCAGGAGGGGATGCTTTGGGACTCATCGCCACACGTACACCTTTTTTGGCCAAATCTTCCAACTGGGTAATTTTGCCAGGATTGCCTTTAGGCACTGCCATGACATAACTGGTAAAACAGAGTGGTTTGAAAAAACGCATCCGCCCGGCTTTACGCAAATTTTTGGCTAAGGCCAAAACGCGACCAGCAAAAACATCAGTTGTACTCGTTCCAGCTAATAGCGGTTTGCCCAATGCTCCCGCAAAGGCACCGGTATAGGCCACATGGACACCTGTTTGGGCCTCATAAGCTTGGTGGGCAGGATGCATAGCCTCAGCCAAACCGCCACACGACCAAACTTCGATAATTTGGCCACTTTTAGCCACTGGTTCGGCCGCCACCGGCGAAGCTAAGCTTGCTGCCGTGCCTAGAGCTAATCCTTTAAGAAAAGATCTACGATTAACAAAAGCCTTCGAGTCATGCTGTTCCATGAACTGCTCCAAATAAATCCTAAAAAAACCGTACATGATTCCACATGGACTTAGGATCAAAATCAGTCCAAGCATTTACAGTACGGCCAAACAAAGCAGGCAAGCTGAAAAAAAGGGGAAACGACTAGAAATAGTCAAGAGATATGATTAATGCGCAGACATCCAGCCCACCTGCAACAAACATCAGGTGAACTTGAAAAGAAGAGCAAGACTAGCTTGCAAAGAAGAGTGGCTTACGCCATGAAGGGATAGACGCATCTATAAATGTCGAAAATTAGCTGTGTTGTTTAGACAAACTGATCAATATCTTAAAATCGAAATCTTTTCCAGAGGAAAAAATCCCATCTGCGTTGTGATTTAGCGAATATGCCCAAAAGCCGAAGGCGCTCAATTTGTAGAGTGAGCGCAATAGCTCTATAATTTGGCCTGAATTTTGAGCACAGGCTTTGTCGAGGCAATTTTTGTTGGACCATCACGCCTAGTTTCTGTTGAAAATCGTTCATCGATCCGAGGGCGAAAATTAACTTTTACAAATATCGCAAAAATAAATCTGTTGAGGAATACACATGAGTAAAAAAGTTGTGTTAGCCTATGCAGGTAGCTTAGATACGTCAGTGACTCTAAAATGACTGATTGAAGCCAAGCTGTGTGAAGTTATCACCGTTACAGCTGATTTAGGGCAACCAGAAGATCTTACAGGCGTTGAAGAAAAAGCCTTGAAAACCGGGGCCAGCAAAGCCTATGTCTTGGATTTGCGTGAAGAGATGGCCAAAGATGTTGTCTTTCCCATGATGCGCGGAGCAGCCATCGATGAGGGACGCTATCTTTTAGAAACATCCATTACACGTCCAATCATTGCCAAAGCTTTAGTTGAAATTGCCCACAAGGAAGGTTGCACAGCCATTGCTCATGGCGCTACAGGCAAAGGCAATGATCAAGTTCGTTTTGAATTTTCCTTATGATCGTGCCCTATACGCTCAAGATATTTTAGCCTCGAAGGCTCATGCCGAGATGCTTGGCCGTCAAAAAATCCTAACCAGTGAAGAGGCCGAGATCATCATTCACAGTTTGGATCAAGTCCAAAAGGAAATTGAAACCGATCAATTCCATTGTGATAAAGCCTTAGAAGATGTGCATATGAGCATTGAGGCTAGATTAACCCCACTTGTAGGTGATTACGGGTTCAATTGAGCTTCTCCTACCAAAATCTTCTCGCGCCTGTTTTTTCTCTTCTTTGGTCCTGTCTGCTGCTGGATTGCTCGGAATATCCACAGTTATATCGGGATTTTTATCCTGAGAGCCACGATATCCCCTACCTTCCCATGCTTCTTCTTGACGTATACCTGTACTTTCCTCAACGTTATCTATGGTTCCAGCAGCGTATTGCTATCATGAGTATTTCCAGCAAAGTTACAGGCACAAACTATAATTGTAGACTTCTTAGTCAAGACTATTGACACCTTTGATACGTATTCATGCTCAACTCCAGCTTTCCCCTTTGTTATGCAACGTATATGTGGTTCATGAAGACTATAAATACGATTATCCTTTATGGTTGCAGCTAGAGAATCTTTTACTATAATGATCTTAAATTTTAATTCATTTGTAATATCAGTGATATCGTTGTGAACCACAAAAATATTGTACATATTGATTTTCAAGATAATATTGTACAACTCTATTGTCGCTTAAATTTTCAATCTATTTAACCATATTAAGACCAATCATCAACCTTAAATGTTCCGTTGGCCTACCCACATTTGATGGAAAATGTGCATATACTTTATCTATTAGGTTATCATAGTCAATCTTATTTCACAATAAAATATATCTATTGGTTGTATCCAAGGAATTCATCAACGAAGTACCAAAAAAGTAGACTGTACGAATTTATCATATGCTGGACAATACATAGCAGTAAACCTTAGATTGATTTTTTATTGCAGCCTAAGGATTGCCATCTAAATTTTGGTTTCGAACAAATTTAATCTAAATAACAGGTTTATGAAAAATTTATAAATAATTTTTATCATATATACTATTAATACTATTGTCAACTAAAGGTATTGCCATATTTGCAGGAAAATTGAAATCAAAGGTGGTGCTTGACCCAACTCACCAGTTTTTGCCCCAATTAAGCCAAAAACTGGTGCTCAGGAATGGGGCCTAAGGCCATCTAAGCTAGACATAGAGGCCATCCGTCATTTTTTCGGATCGACTATTATAGCCAACCAACGCAATTTAGCCACCGACTTAGTGACCTGCAAAAATTTTCCACTTTCCCTTAACAAAATCGACAGGGATAGTTACTTTTCCCTAGTATCAATTTTGACTAGTCGTTTCTTATAGAACAAACCTAAACCCCAACCAACTCTTCCCATTCTAGGCCGCAAAAAAGGCGATCCAAGGAAAATTTTACATTACATACGCCAAGTCGCGCCTTCACTGGTGCCACTCACCTATTATTTTTTGACAGTTTGAAAAATAAAATATATGATCAGTGTCAAATTCTCAAGACCGTAATGGTTAAGGCGAACTTAAGTGCTCTATGCCTAAAATAGTTTGTCATAGAAGTAGCCGTCTCAAAACGCCGTAGCATTTCAACATAAAATTAAATAAAATAATAGCCTATCTAAACATATTTAGATAGACTATTGTTTTATTATTCTATTTCAGATTTATATTTTATTCCTTCTTTCATTGCTAATTGCATTCTATCATAAATTTCTAATATTTTATCCTTAGTTCTATATGTATTGTGCATCTTTTCATCTCTGTTTTTACATATCGGAAACGAATCCATAATATATGATACTGCATTTCTAGGTGTTTCAAAAGATTTCTTTAAAGTCTCAATTTCATATTCACTCTCGGAATCTAGTTTTTTCCAACTCCCATCTGGCATTGAAGGCAAATATAAATGAAAAAATAGAGCATCTAATTCAGATCGTATTAAAAATCTTCTTTTCTCATCCCAATTAAATGGTTTACCTGTATAACCTAAATCTTCAGCAAAACCTTGCATCTCATACGATGTATAAATTAACTCTAACGCTCTTGATACTAAAAATTCTTTTATAGTATCATTTGGTAAAAACTCAAGTTTAGTTCCAAAAATTTTAGGATGTAACACTGCAAGTTGTTGGGCTATAAATAAAGCTAAATGTGTTCCACCAACTTTTAATCTAGCCATAAAATCAGCAACAAAACTGCTTAAAATTAATATTAGTATCCAAATATAATTAGTATTAAATCCAAAGCAAGTTGGAATTGTTCCTCCTATGGCGTAAATAGGTAATATTCCACCAATAGCAGTTCTTTCATCAGTTGATCTACAAATATCTCTCCACCCCATAAGCCATGGTTTGTTCCATCCAATAGTTTTTAATTTTTCATCTACGTTACTCTCATGAACCCAGTATCTTGGCATAACACAAAAATTAGGATCCTGAAGCTCTTCTAATTTAACATCACGAAAATCATATTTACCTTTATTTTTGATAAAATCATACGTAGACCAGCGATGATTATAATGATGAATCATCTTCGCTTCATACAATGGAAGCCAAGTTCCTAGTTGAATTAGCAATTCTCCTGTACTAGTATCTATAACAGTATCTTTTTCTACCAAAAATTTATTTCCTTGGAGTTCTCCATTTGCTTTTTCAAGTTGCTCTTTAGTCCTGAATAATTCTGAATCATTTGCCATATCAAACATTCTAAGAAACTTGACCGCCCAAGTATTCTGTTCTTTCTCAATAGTATTGTCATTTTCATTAACCATTTTCTCTTTAATCAATACAGGAACTCGACGATACACAGCTTTGGTAAGTTCTGCATCCTTGCTAGTGCGAAATATTGGACATGTATATGTATTGGGATTAATCAGAGCAATATCATCTGAGGATAATGTAAATTTCCTATCTTTATCGTTAAGATCTTCTGTTACAAGTGCAAAAAATACAAACTCAGCCTGATCTGCCATTGGATATTTGCCATTGCCTGTTGTAAGTAAACAAAATTTCATCCGTGAATCAATTGCTGGAAACAATGTTTTGCGTCTATTTTCAAAATCAAAAAGGCTAACCAGACTCTTTGTCTTCACCATATCTTGAAAAAAATACTTCGTCGTATCGTCTGTAGCAATTCCACTAGGCACTATGCAGCCAACTCTACCATGATCATTAACCATATTCCGCATATTTTCTGCAAAAACGGCATATAAATTTATGTCACCTCGGCCACATAACGGATATCTTCCTGAATTTCTAATGTAATGACTAGCACCATTCGATACTTTTAGCGCATCATGAAAAGCATCATAAAGAATTGGATCTTCTGTCTTTAACCTTGCTATCATCTTCCCACGTACAGCTGCATTTGAGGCATTAGCTATATCAGCATTTCTAGAAGCAAACCATTCTTTTTCTTGTATTTTAATGCGTTCCCAAGGAGGATTTCCAAGAATGACATCAAACCCACCTCTTCTAGAAACCTCAGGAAAAGTTATATCCCAATGCAAAAACTGATATTCTTGGGCTACTTTTTTGACAGCACTCTCCAATTTAGGATCTAGTCTCTTTCCTTCAATGAAATTAATAATGGTTTTGTGTGTTATACCAAAAGGAACTGCTTCAGATTCCATACGCCGTGGCATGATAAAGGCTGCGCACCAAAGATCATCAAGCATTCTTATTCTTTGACAATCAGGATCATCTGTATAATCACGATAAGCAGCCTCTTTGGCTTCTATCTGTTCTAGCGTATCTATAGGCATATTTTCAAACGATCTAAGATTCAACATATTATGAATAGATAGTTTAATTGAATCTGTTAATTCATTTGAAATATCACTTAGTGATTTATCCTTCTGTCGATTTGAAGCTTCGATGATATCAAGAATACTGTTGCTTATTTGTAATTTATTGTCCGTAATTTTGCTGTTTTGCTTGGCATTTCTTAAATCTTCCTTGTTTTGTTTTTTCAAAAGCTTAACGGCTTCCTTGTCATCGCCATCCAGCACAGCAAAAGCTTCTTCTGGCAATCCGTGCATAATAAGATCAAGATTTGTCCCTAACAGGCTATTACCACAGACAATATGATGATCAAGAAAGGTAAGAGGCTTTCCAGCTTCCATGGATTCCATCCACAGACTTACCTTACAGAGTTCGACCGACATAGGATTGATGTCGATTCCATAGATACAACGGTTGATCACGTCGCGTAAGGCTTTGTGAATATCTTCCGGGGAAGAATCTTGATCATCTCCGGCACGAATTTTTGCAAGACGCTCACCCATCCTGTGAGCCGCAGCAAGCAAAAAATGGCCACTTCCACACGCTGGATCACAGACTTTAAGGCTAAGAAGGGCTGTTTCTGGATTTTCTGCCCTACAGGCTCTCTCCATTACAGGATCAAGAGCACTTTCAAGCAAACAATTGATCAGTTCTGCTGGTGTATAATACGCTCCAGTTTTTTTGCGCTCATTGCCAGAAGCACGTTTTAAAACAAATTTACCGTTTTCTATTTCTGGGTGACTCTCTAAAAGTGACTCGTAGATGGAACCTAGTTCGCGTGCACCAAGATGTTCATAGTCTATTGGTCTTAATTTGATCTTTGCCTTAAAAAATCTAGTGAATGAAGTTTCACCTATCCATGCAAGGGTTCTTATCGCATGCAAAAAAGCTCCATTAGAAAGATGTACATTTATAAGATCAGGGATGGCTTCATCTGACCATAAAAAGCCACCCATGGGAGATAAACCAAGATCTGCACATCCATCTTTGTTTCCCAAAAAGGACATGACAAGTTTTAAGCCTTCGTAAAGATCAAAATGCTTAGTACCAACAAGTAATCGAGAAAGTTGTCTAATCCTTCGGAAAGAAAAGTAGCGATCATAACGTTCGCGAACGTCATATTTTGTTCCTGGGGCATGGAGAAGATTTCTATCTTCAGCTACAAAACAGAAAATAAAACGATAGACGAGACGAAGAAGCTCATGGAAATATTTCTGCATGGGCAGAGTTCTATTTTGAAGTTTTTCTCGCAACTCATTATTGCCTTCAAAAAAACCCTGTCCAAGAATACAAATAGCATCTTCTACTTTAGAACTCAGCGTATCTAAAGCAACCAAAGCACTTTCTTGTGCTTTCTTCGTCCATTGTTCAAGATAACAGCCTTCTGGTTTGGGTGCAGCTCCCTTTTCTTCTGACCGCTTTTCAACGCGTGACTGATGGCACAAAAGCCAAAGCAAAGTAAAATCCGCAAAGGACTGATTTTCAAATATAGATTCTAGATCAAACTCTACATAAGCCTGACGGCTGAGACAGGCATTGTCACGAAGAATGCGCAGTTTTAGACCATTGGAGACAAAACCCCAGAGATGATCATCTGAACGATTAAGGAATTCCTGAACAATGGCGTGGGGACTTGCTTGAGCAGCACCTGTTACACCTGGCTCCCTCTTGTCGATATCAATATTACACCCGACAAGATGAATCGGTGAGTTTTCCCACATATGAGATATGGCATAAGAAGATGTTCCTCCGATAGGATTTTTTACAGTTCTTTGCTCAGATGTTGCTGCTTGGAGTCTGCCGTAGCCAAGTTCTGAAAATAGCGGAATAAGAAAGTAGCGCCGTGTCTGTGCCGTTCCCTTTTCATTACTAAGCTTTCTTCTTTCTTCTTGGAAAGAATTCCACAGAGAGCACATTCTTTGCCAGGTTCTATTTATAGCTTCGTTTAGGCGTTCTCTTGGTGCTAGGCCGTAACTTACAGAATCAAGACCAGGCATTTTGGTGTCATTGCTTAGGACGCTGTTTAAGATGTCTGGAGGCAAAAGCTCCCCTTCCGTTTTGACATAGCTTAGACCTGAGCGGTTTCTGGTGTCGTTCATAATTACCTCATATCACAGGAAGGAAAACAAAAACACCAATAAGATCTGGCTCACCTTTGGGACTGACATCATAGCGCCCACCCTTGAATTTTGCTGCATCACGAATGCGTCGGTGGGTTTTAAGAAAACGCGCAGCACGTTCGTTCATAACATCACGAATATGCGGAAGAAGCTGTGGGAAATCAGCATTTATTTTGGACAGAAAAGTAGCGCAGGTTGATGGGTTTATATTTCCTTTAGGTTTAGCTAAAAGAAGAGATTTGGCAAAAGTTTCATCCTGCCAGACGGCTTTCTGCGGTGATCCCGTAAAAGCCAAGAGATAGCATTCTTCGGATAAGTCTGTATGCGAAAACCCAGAAGCCTTGCAGGTCATTTCATAGCGGAACCGGCAAAGAAGAAGCGTTGATCGTATCTTAACAGCATCTGTTGACATAACTCCAGAACGACTTGCCAGAGAAGTTTCGTTAGAGTCCATGGTCGTTTCAAAAACGTAATTTGCTATGCTTTCAACTAAGGGATGAGTTCTCGTGATAAGCTCTTGATCTGGAAAAACAGGCTCATCATAGACGACAGTTATGGTCTCAGGCAAATCAAGCGCTCTGTGCTTCAGACGAACATGGGGGTCAAAAGAAAATCTGTGTGCTTTGCGCTCAATGCCTTGTTCTGTGATCTCGTTAACCACTCCCCCTAGGCGCCTAACGGCTAACGAAAGAAATTTTTCTACCGTGGCAGCATTGCCACTTGCTTCTTCGGTTGAAGCTAGTTCAAGGGCTACATCATCGACCTTGATAGACTGTTGTGCAAAAATTGTACGGGATCGTTTTTGTTCACGGGCGGCTAAACGGTCCCACTCTTCTTCTATCTGCTTTTTTTGTGAACCATAGAAATCTTCAATCCCAGGAAGCAATTGCTGAACTTGGTCAACTCTGTCTTTTTGACGTAAAAGAACCCCCTGCAGGATAGCCTGCATGACTTTATCGCTGTCTTCTGGGAAAGGAACAGAGATGCCTAGAGCTTTCCGTATAGATTCATGTTTACGTAACAGGACTTCAAGCACGTAGCCAT
>JAFSZE010000091.1 GCA_017455745.1 Desulfovibrionaceae bacterium
AAGTCAACGCATCCGTAGGATATAAAAACCTTAGATTGTTAGAAATGCGTAAAAACTATCTTATAGAACAAAGAAAGGTAGATTAAAGGCGGTTCCTCCCACGGGCAAGCCCGTGGGTTTCCCCGCCGAGAATCTTATGACTATGGGCCGACCTTTTTTCTTTTGGCTAGTTTCAAAAGGAGATTTTTGCAATGGAACTCTCAGGGCGTCAACGTACAGCAGTGCTTCTCCTAGCCATGGGCGACAAGTTTACGGCGGATGTTTTTAAGCGCATGGACAAGGTGGAAATCGCCGATATTTCCAAGGCTATCGTTGAACTAGAGCCAGTGCCCCGTGAGACGGTGGAAGAAGTTTTGCGCGATTTTCATGAGTCGTTGACTGAAGGCGTTGACATGATTTCCGGTGGCCAGGAAACAGCCAAGCGAATGCTAGTTAAGAACCTTGATCCTGAAACGGCCAAATTTGTCATGGACACCTTGGATCTTGAAACTGGTGCTGAACCTTTCCGCGAATTATCAAGAGCCTCACCCCGCCTTTTGTCACAGATTTTGCGCAATGAGCATCCCCAAACTTTAGCCTTAATCATGGGCCATCTTTTGCCAGAGCAGGCTGCTGTTTTGCTTTCAAACCTGCCAGCCAGTGTTCGGGCAGAAGTGTTAACGCGTTTGGCTAAGCTTGAAAGTGTGCCAGAGGAGATGCTCCTAGAAGTAGATAAAGTTTTGACTAGCCAGCTAATCGCTATGGGTGGCAAAGAAGGCCGTAAGGTTGGTGGTGTTCAATCTGTCGCTGAAATTTTGAACGCAGTTGATCGGGCTACCGGTGATGAAATTTTGACTGAGATCGAAGAAGATTCGACCCAGATGGCCGAAGATATTCGCAACTTGATGTTTGTTTTTGAAGATTGCAAGAGCATTGATGATAAGGGTGTACGTGAGCTATTAAAGTCTATTTCCAATGAAGAGTTGACCTTGGCCTTGAAGGGGGCTAGCGATGAATTGAAGGAGAAATTCCTCTCCAACATGAGTGAACGTGCTGGCAACATGATTCGTGAAGAGCTCGAGTTTATGGGGCCAACCAAGCTTTCAGATGTGGAAGCTGCCCAGCAAAATATTGTTAAGACCGTACGTAAGCTTGAGAGTGAGAATAAGCTTATGATTAGCCGTGGAGCTGGTGACGTATTTGTTTAGTTTTTTTGGTGTAGGCGTTTAGGTTACGCAAATTTTATTGGCATCTGCCTAATTATTATGGAATCGACATGATTGATGCTAAGCGGAAGCAGTGGGGTACAGTGTTCATGGGGGCCAAAGAGGCCACCTTAGAACAGTTAGGTGCCATGCAAGAACCTTTGTTGCGGGAACGGGCGCAAAAAGAGCAAGAGGGTGAATATCTCGAGCGTGTGCGTCAGCGGGCCTGTGATCGGGCACGTGAGATTTTGTCCGAAGCCTACACCGAGCGTCAAAAAATTCTAAACGATGCTCAGGCCGAAGCTGATGCATTTATGGAAAAAGTCCGCCAAGATGTTGAAGTGATCAAGGCTGAGGCGGTTAAACTGCATGCAGAAGCTAAGGCTGACGTTGAACGTTCCAAGCAAGTTTTGCAGGATGCTGAGCACATCAAAGCCCAAGCTCATGATGAAGGCTATCAAGCTGGCATGGATCAGGCGGGTCAGGAATTGCGTGAATTTAGGGCCGACCTTGGTAGCGAAATGGCCCAAGTTTTACGCCATATTGCAGGAGAAATTTCAAGTATAACCCAATTTTGGCGTGAAGATTTGGCAGAATTGGTCCGCCAGGCTGTGGTCTCTGGTACTGGCTGGGTTTTGGATCAAAATTATGAGGTTGTTTTAAAGTCGCTTGTACTGCAGGCTATCACTTTATTGGAAGAGCGCGAGGTTGTTACTCTGCGCGTCAATCCAGAAGATGAAGCTATTGTGAGCGATCTGTTTAGGGCTGCGCGTGAAAAGGCCCCGGAACTTAAGCAATGGATCGTCAATGGCGATGATAGTATTGAGCGTGGCGGCTTAGTTGCTGAGAGTGGTAGTGGTAGTGTTGATTTGAAACGTCAAAATTTTCGCAATCTTGTCAATGACATCCTAGAACATCTGACATTACCCAAAACTCCTGAAGAGCGAGCTAGGCAAGAGCAGGCTACAGCCCAAATTTTAAGTGCGGCGCAAAAGTTTGAAGCAGATCTCTCTATGCCCCTGACGCCTGTGGATAAAGAACCAAGCGCAAATCTAGCAGATTTTAAACCAGCAGAGCCTATGAGCGATGCCCAAGTCGCCGAACCGCAGATTGCACATCAAGCTTCCTATGCAGGTCAAGCGGTGACATTGGCTGAGCCAAGCATTGATGATCAGCCCTTTGAACCAGCTCCTAAGCCCATGAATATGGCTCAAGATCTTACCGAACAAGCTCAGCCTGAGCTAACAGTAGAAGAACCTAGACAGGCTGTGGTCTTGGATAATGAACCCGAGGCTGAACCTGATCTGCCTCTGCCCACTCTTGATTTGCCAGATAATCCCGAAGAGGAAGTGGCTGCCCCAACTCAGGCAGATCCACAATTGGGCACAAGTTTGGCCGATTTAGAAGAAGAACTCTTCCCTGTAGGTCAAGATGAAGAGAGTGAAATTTTAGCTAATGGTGGTTTTTTGCCGGAACTTACGCCCAATAAATAGATAGAAGTAGACATCTTTTTCTTTTTAGTTTGTAAAATTAACCACTAAAGATTTTTTTTGAAAAAATTTTTTCTGTCTCTTCTATTGTTTTAGAAAGTCAATTACCCCACCCCGTAAAGGGGTGAGGCTTGTAAGAAAATTATAACTCAAATTCCCGTGGTTTTCTACAAACCCTCAAAAACTCTAGCTTTTCATTATAGAAAAAAATAACTGCTTTCACCAATTTCCCCTAGGGAATAGGGGCTTTCCGGGCCATCCGAGATTTCTATAAATGCGGATTAGCAAG
>JAFSZE010000013.1 GCA_017455745.1 Desulfovibrionaceae bacterium
CCGTAATCGGGCATGTAAAAAACGATTTTAGGCTTCGCCGTAACTATCTGAAGGGGGAGATTGGCGATTCAATTAATCTTTTGTTGGCCTGTGCCGCATTCAATTTAAAAAAATGGATGAATCTTCGCGCAAAGGAGGCCGGAGAGGCGAAAAAGCAAGCTAAAAAATCAAATTCTTAAAACTTATTTTGCTAAAACAAGAATAGAATACTGTCTTTATTAAAAAAATAAAGACAGTAATCTATTTTTGCGCCCAAAAAACGGCAAAAACACACTTTTATACATATTTCATCGGATTTTTCTCAAAATTTCTGGGAAATTATTGAATTTCATGATTTTCAGCTTTCCAAAATCCGCCTTTTTTGGATCGACTAAGTAGAAAATATGTTAGGCGGTTAAAAAAAGAAAACTCAATATTTTAACGATTAATCGCAAAATATTGAGATTCTTTAAAATGAGATTTTATCAAAATCTAGTATGAAGTATGTTATTGACTTAGGCAAAAAGTTATAGGCATTGCTCATAATATTTTAATAGGTGAAAAATACATATGGTGGGATGTGCGGGGATCGAACCTGCGACTCACTGCTTAAAAGGCAGTTACTCTACCTACTGAGTTAACATCCCGAAAGACTTAGTAACCATACGTCGTGTTTAGCGTTTTGTCAATCAAAAAATCATTGCAAAAATTTATTGCTTCTGACTAATCTTGCTCCAACTATCCCTAAGCGTAGCAGTGCGGTTAAAAACAGGCCTATCTGGCGTGCTATCCGGATCTTTGCAAAAATACCCCACGCGTTCAAACTGCACAGTTGTCCCAACTTTTTGCTCATTCAACGCTGGCTCAAGATAGGCGACTACTTCTTTCAAAGAATCCTTGTTGATATTCTCAAGGAAGGTGTGCCCTGGTTCAACATTATCAGGATCTGGGACCGCGAAAAGCTGCTCATAGAGCCTAATTGTTGCGGGAATGGCGTGCTGTTTAGAAACCCAATGGATGGTCCCCTTAACTTTGCGGCCATCTGGTGATTGGCCTCCGCGACTGGCGGGATCATATCTGCAACGCAATTCTTTCAGTGAGCCATCCGGATTATAGATTGCTTCGTTGCATTTTAAGAGATAGGCGTAGCGTAAACGAACTTCGTTGCCTGGGTAGAGGCGGTGAAATTTTTTGGGTGGATCTTGTCTAAAATCATCACGCTCAATCCAGAGCTCCCTAGAAAAGGGCACTTGACGTTTGCCAAAGGAGTCATCGTCAGGGTAGAGCGGCATGTCAAAATATTCTGTTTCGCCCTCGGGATAGTTTTCAATGACGACCTTGATGGGGTCAAGGACAGCCATAAGGCGTGGAGTATGCGCATTTAAATATTCGCGAATGCAAAACTCAAGTAGGGCATACTCAACAGTTGAGTCAGCTCTGGCTAAGCCGATGCGGTTGCAAAAATCATGAAGAGCTTCTGGGGGAACGCCTTTACGGCGTAATCCGCAGAGCGTTGGCATTCTAGGATCATCCCAACCTTTGACATAGGCCTCTTTAACCAGCTGAATGAGCTTTCTCTTTGAGAGAATCGTGTAGGTTAAGTTCAGTCTGGCAAATTCAATCTGCTTAGGATGATAAACTCCTAAAGTTTCTAAGACCCAATCATAGAGCTCACGGTTATTAACAAACTCTAAGGTACAGAGCGAGTGGGTTATGCCCTCAATGGAGTCCGAGAGGCAATGAGCAAAATCGTATAAAGGATAAATGCACCAAGCGCTGCCGGTACGTTGATGGTCGGCGTGACGGATGCGGTATATAGTTGGATCACGCATCACGATATTTGGTGAGCTCATGTCGATTTTGGCTCTTAGAACCTTGGCTCCATCGGGAAATTCTCCAGCCCGCATTCTGTGAAAGAGATCAAGATTTTCTTCAATACTGCGATCACGGAAGGGACTGTTTTTTCCAGGAACTGTTAGCGTACCTCTTGTTTCGCGAATTTCATCAGCTGACAAATCATCCACATAGGCTTTGCCCATACGAATCAACTGTTCGGCATAGGCATAGAGCTTATCAAAGTAGTCAGAGGCATGGAATTCTCTGTCACCCCAGTCACCACCAAGCCAGCGCACATCTTCACGAATAGCATTGACGTATTCAATATCTTCTTTGGTAGGATTAGTGTCGTCAAAGCGCAGATTACATTGACCAGCAAATTCTTGCGCTACGCCAAAATTAAGACAGATGGATTTGGCATGGCCAAGGTGTAAATACCCATTGGGCTCTGGAGGGAATCTAGTATGAACCTTACTTATTTTATTTGAATCTAGGTCTTCTGCTATGCGCGTACGAATGAAGTCTTTGCCAGGTGAAGTAGTGTTTTCAGGGGTCATTATTTGTCCAGAATTTTATTTGGCGTAGGTTATTTATAATTATAAGAGAGATAGTGAAAAACAAAAAAATGAATTATTTTTGTTTTTCCATCCAATTCCAGGGAGTTTCAATAATAGTTCTAATATTATCAAATTTAGGATCCCAACCAAGAATTTTTCTAGCCCGATTGGAGTCTGCAACTAGCTTAGATGGATCCCCAGCTCTTCGTTGTTGTATCTTATAGGGTACCTTTTTCCCTGTAACATCTTCAGCAGTTTTAATAATTTCAAGTACAGAAGCACCATGACCTGTACCTAAATTGATGGATATGGAAGGATTGGAGCCTAATAGATATTTTAAGGCTAAAACGTGAGCGGCAGCAAGATCAACTACATGAATATAGTCGCGGATGCATGTTCCGTCAGGCGTATCATAGTCATTGCCAAAAAGATTAAGTGGCATCTTAGGATCACGAATGGCCTTTAAAACATTTGGGATTAGGTGTGTTTCTGGATCGTGTAATTCCCCTGTTTCACCATCTGGATCAGCGCCAGCAGCGTTAAAATAGCGCAATGCTGCCCATGGTAGATCATATGCAGTCGCAAAATCGCCTAACATCCATTCCATAATCAGTTTAGTTCTACCATATGGATTTATAGG
>JAFSZE010000092.1 GCA_017455745.1 Desulfovibrionaceae bacterium
CGTATAACTCCATACACATAACCACCTCCTTCCTTTTAAATTTTATTTAATTTAACATACTTATATATTAATTTCAAGCTTTTTTTGCGCCTTTTATCTCCAACCCATAAAGGGTTGGAGTTTTACGGCGCTTTTTATAAACAGACTCGAGAGCATCACGTGGAAGAAGGAATTCTGCTGCTACTGCATTACACCAGACTTCATGGTTATGCATACCGTCTTGTGATATTCCAACATCAGAAATTCCACTGTCCCCAAGCCAAAGATGAGCAAGTTCATGCACTAGGATAAACATTCGCGCAGCCTTGCTGTCAGCTGTATTTAGAAATATAAGAGGAGCCAGTGGGTCGGAAAGCGCAAAACCGCGAAATTCTTGCACAAGCAATTTACGTGTAGAATTATTTTCAACTTTGGAATTAGACATAACCAACACGCCAGCGTCTTCAAGATGTCTTGTCAATTCTTGCAGGGCTTCTTCCCAGTTAGGAAGAGACAGCTGTTCTTCGAACGAAAAGGATAAAACCTCGCGCATGGCACGGGAAACGTCCACGGCATCGGCGCTCAAAGTAGCACTGCCTACAAATTCACGGGTTGGCAGATTCTTGTTTCGAGCATAGTTGCGATACCACTCTTGGCGTTGCTGACACAGGTAGATAGTATCCAAAAGATGGGACTTGGTCGTCTCGCAGGCTGGCTTCCGACAGTGCGAAAGTCCGCTATGGGCAGATTTTCAAGCGGTGGTTCTGGAAGAAAAAGATAACATATAGCATGTACGAAATTGGCAAACTTTTCTAATTGTCGAAGCGTTGGCTTTTTTGACCCGCTTTCCCATTCTTGAAATTGTGGAAAACGCTTAAGGACGGTAAATCTGTCAATGCCAGCCCGCTCCCGGGCCCAAGTCAAAAGGGCAGGATTGATAATATTTATCGTTGTTACAGGCAAAGATATCCCTCCAAATTGGGGAGACAACACCATAAGAACTATCCGAAAGTATAGAAAAGTATCTTTAAATAGTATCCTACATCATCATTGCTTACTAGAAAATCATGAAGATTCAATAATATTTATTAAGCCATTACTTTGCTCCGAATGAACAAAAAAGCGATATTTTTCCCCTGTATTTCTAATTTCATAAATAGATTTTTTATCAACAAGTAAAACTTTTTTGCATGATCCGCAATCTGTGCAACCAACGCAAGTTTCCATACTTGTACACGTAAGACATCTATAAACATTGTAACGCACTGTATACAGTTCGCAAGGCTGCAAAAGATGTCCATCATACGGATCAAATAGCCTATACTCTACAGGTCCATGATAGTAGGACAATCCTGATTTAAAAGCTTGCATAGCCTGCGTTTTTTTGGAGTTAATTTGGTAACGTTTACCATCCTTAATGAATATTGTTCCAGTAGAATTGAAGACAAAATTTATTCCAGAAGCTCGGCAAGAATCACTTACAAATTTGACCCACTCATAATGGCAAGGACGCAGACCACCGTAACTCTCACCAGCCAAATCAATATGTTCGATCTGGCCAGATGATACTGCTGGACTGATGTCAATACCTCCAATCAATGGTGCCAAATTCATGCCTTTATGTTTGGCAGGAATTTCTCGAAATACTGGCCAGCGTTCATTGAATGCTCTTTGGTTTTCACAGGTAATATTAAGAAGGACATTTTCATAGCCATCTCCCCAATTCCTGGGCAAATTAGCTGCAATACGTGCCGCACGCTTGGTCAAAAGATAGAAGAGTACATCCTTACGCGTTCTTATGATCGACCACATTTCATCACGCCACTTATCGGCCTCTTCGATAAATGTGTCCGATGTCATATTAACACGCAAAGCAAATCCTGGTGGTATTTTGAAATTTCCAGATCTATTTCTTACTAATGGCTTTTGAACATCTTTGGTTTGGGTAATAATTGCCGATTTTTCAGGAACTCCATGGATGACATCCAAGGCATACATATAGCAATTAAGACATCCTTCGCTATATTTGCGACATCCATGCCAGAGATTCCAAGCTTTTTCATCTGCCATTGTTGATAATTTTTTAGTGAAAGAA
>JAFSZE010000093.1 GCA_017455745.1 Desulfovibrionaceae bacterium
GCATCCATACTTTTCATTTCAGCATCCATACTTTTCATTTCAGCATCCATACTTTTCATTTCAGCATCCATACTTTTCATTTCAGCATCCATACTTTTCATTTCAGCATCCATACTTTTTCTTTCATTAGCGCAACTCTTTATTTCATCAGTCAGAATCTTTATTTTTTCTTCGAGTCTTGCGATTATAGTTCGCGCACGATCTCTTACAAATGCATCAACATACTCGTACATATTTTCAACACCATCCTTGAACGATTTGAATGCTTTATCAATATCGGATATACTATAGTAAGAAAGGCAAAATAATAATTCACAAATACATTTAAAAATAGCATTATATCACTATAAAACATGATATAGTGCTAAATATTTTCGTCATATACAATTAGTTATGCAGATCAAATTTATTTAAAGCAATATATAATAACCTAAAAAAATATATTTATAACTTATCAGTAATAGATATAACATATGCACATTGTACATTTATGTATTTTGGGGTCACGGTGGAATTAACGAAAATACGTCTCTCGAACAATATATTTTTTAAATCATATCCAATATTTTTAATACAGCCCAGCCTCCTTTAACTTATTTCTCAACATAGTTATTTCATCAGTCATTCTTTTCTTTTCATCATCCCAACTCTTTATTTCATCATCCATTCTTTTCTTTTCATCATTCCAACTCTTTATTTCATCATCCATTCTTTTCTTTTCATCAGCCCAACTCTTTATTTCATCATCCATTCTTTTCTTTTCATCAGTCAGACTCTTTATTTTTTCTTCGAGTCTTGCGATTATAGTTCGCGCACGATCTCTTACAAATGCATCAAAATACTCGCACATGATTTCAACACCATCCTTAAACGATTTGAATTCTTTATCAATATCGGATATACTATAGCAAGAAAGACAAAATAATAATTCACAAATACATTTAAAAATAGCACTATATCAATATAACGCATGATATAGTGCTAAATATTTCCGTCATATACAATTAGTTATGCAGATCCAATTTATTTAAAGCAATATATAATAACCTACAGAAATATATTTGTTTATAACTTATCAGTAACATATATAACATATACTAATTGTGCATTTATGTATTTGGGATCAAGGTGGAATTAAAGAAAACACGTCACTTGAAAAATATATTTTTTAAATCATATCAAATATTTTTAATACCCCCAGCCTCCTTTAACTTATTTCTCAACATAGTTATTTCATCAGTCAGACTCTTTCTTTCATCAGCCCAAATCTTTCTTTCATCATCCCTGCTCTTTATTTCATCATCCTTGATCTTTATTTGATCAGCCATACTTTTTCTTTCATCGGTCAGACTCTTTATTTTTTCTTCGAGTCTTGCGATTATAGTTTGCGCACGATCTCTTGCAAATGCATCAACATACTCGTACATGATTTCAATACCCTCCTTGAATGATTCAGATATTTTTATACCAAATTCACTTACCAGCATCGTAAACTTATCTTCAGGCTCGATATCCGGGGAAAAAATAATATCTAAAAATCGTAGTAATTCATCGTTAGTCTCTGTATAATCCCCTAAAGATATAACAATAACTTTTAAAAGATCAGAATTTCTGGTTGCCTTTCTTGATTTGCCGACTATACGCTTTCTATTAAACTCCGCAACATCAATCGTATTTCTATTAGGCTTTGTTGGGTGAGTAACTATCCAGATAGAATATACTTTTGCAAGATTTGTGTAATTATCTTTTAAAAATATAATACCCTTTTGCCTACTTACCAACCTTGCAATATAATATACGGAACGTTTAAAAGAATAGCGCTTAGTATTTTTTTGAATCTCAATATTGACAACAATTCGCACAACCTTTCCTGGACCAGGTAATTGGATATCAAAAACAAGATCAAAGCGCACGTAACCTTCGCTTACAGAAGCATCCTCCGTATTGCGCCCTTCAATCATTGGGGAAACATCTTGATCCAAAAATACTTCACTTGGTACAATTTTGTCAACAAGAATATTTTCCATAATATATTGTGCGCTATAATTTTCTAGCTCTGGAACACATTTCTTTAAAATTTTTGCAAGAACAATTTTCTGAGATATCATTTTCTTTGCTTCAGCATCATACGATTCTCTTGCCTTATTGGTAAACAAAGAATTCTTCATATCTCTGGCATGTTCCTTAGTTATTTCTATTGGCATTCAATATTCTACCTCCAGACGATAACAGTTCAAAATAAAATAGTTGTTAGGATATGAATAATCTGCTGCTATTTTAGTCAAGTTCGCTGAATTTATACGTAAGCATCCTAAAATAATTATTAAATATATCAGTGATCCACAAAGTCGCTAACTTAATCTTGCAACAAGTGCAACAGAAAAACATAACACGCAAACAGAACATATCCAAACGATAGCTTAGAGACGTTAAATATCAAATTTATACCATTAAAAATAGCCTTTATCTAAAATCCTTCATAGGAATACTCTTCTATACAATAGAAACATTAACAACAACGCAGTACCAATATATTTTAGACTTCATATGCAATATTGAAAAAAATCAAGCTCATATCCACTAGCGATATCAATAGATACAAAGACATAGAAGTAGAGTATTTATAAAAACGATAGAAATACAAAAGATACTTTTTACTAAACCTGTAAATTAGATTCTATTTTTGAACCTAGACCAATCGGCATTAATGCTTCTAAGATTCTTCTTTGCGAGGAGCGTCGGGATACTTAGCAGCATAGGCATGGATTAAATCAGCAGCTCGCTTAGCCAAAGAACCAACCTCAGGCTTAGAGATTTGGCCATCAGCACCCACACTCTCACCCCTATGACGCAATTTTTCAGTAACTAGGGAGGAGAAAATTAATACCGGCAAACGTTTTAAGAGCGGATCTTCCTTGATGCGGCTAGTCAGATTCAATCCGTCCATAACAGGCATTTCAATGTCGGTTACAACCACTTGGACAAAATCACTCAAAGGACGCTGATCCGCTTCGACCTTCTTTTTACACTCGCAGAGATATTCCCAGGCCTCACGACCGTTGGTGGTCACAATAACTTTGTAGCCTGCTTTCTCCAAAAGATCGCGCTGCATACCACGAATTAAAGGAGAGTCATCGGCAATTAAAGCTTTATAGCCTAAGCTTGTATCCCAATCAGCACCCAAATCACCTAAACGCAAAGCCAAATTGGGATTTAGATTGGTGACGATCTTTTCCAAATCCAAAAGAAAAACTATGCGATCCTTAAATTTGACCACACCAACTATGGTGTCACTGGAAACACTTGAGACATACTGATTTGGCGGTTCCACATCTTCCCAGCTTATGCGGTGAATGCGGTTAACACCTGTAACCATAAAGGCCGTATTGACATTATTAAACTCCGTCACAATAGCCTTGGTGTCTTGATCAGCTTCGGCAGGCACCTTACCAAGCCACATCCCAAGATCAACAAGTGGCACGATGCGATTGCGTAGATTGAAAGCACCTTTAACACTAGGACTCTGCAACTCAGGCAAACTAGTGACCCTAGGCATACGGATAATCTCTGTGACCTTGGCCACATTGACGCCATAGTAACCACGATAAAAATTTTTAGGGGCTACGGTTTCAGTTGAAAACAGCCCTGATACCGATGTTTTACTCTGGGCATCAATCAATTGCTCATTGGCATCATGCTTGGCGCTTTGCCCATCATTTGCGTCATCCTGTAGAGCTTCATCCAAATAAAACTCCACTATTTCAAGCTCATTGGTTCCAGCTTCTAACAGGATATTGGTGATGGCAGTTTGTGACATATATTTTCACCTTTAGATATCAGATCGCTCTTTTCAACAACAAATATGGCAATTGGTACAATCCAAATAGAGTGATCGACCCAATTGATAATGAATTGAACTCTTGAGAAAGCTATAAGGCAGCTAAAAATTGCTCCGTCTCATCGATCAATCTTTTCGGCGTGGAGGCCCCAGCCGTTAGCCCCACACAGGTCTTTTGGCTAAATTTAGCAGGATCAAGTTCTGAAGCTGTTTCAACTAAAATCGTTTCAATGCCGGCCAAGGAGGCCACATCGGCAAGCCTTCTGGTATTGCCGCTAGTGCGACCGCCAACCACAACCATAATATCAACGGAACCAGCAATGGTCCTAGCCTCGGCCTGGCGTTCACGGGTGGCATCACAAATGGTTGAGAGGACAGTGAGATTTTTATAAATGCCAGCCGCTTGCGTACAAAGTTTAGTAAAGGCCTCACGATCTTGCGTAGTTTGCGAAGCCAAAATAACCTTAGTTTTAGGATCTATTTCCAGATCCTCCAAAAGGTCATGCTGGGTAATAACGTAGGCTGTGCTTTGGGCATAGGAAATTAACCCCCTAACCTCTGGATGATCAGCCTCACCAAAGAGTAAAAGCGTTGAACCGTCCATGGTCGATGACCGGATAGCTAGTTGGGCTTTTTTAACTTTGGGGCAAGTTGCATCAACAACTCTGGCACCAGTGGCCCGAATCTTAGTTTCCATCTCGCACGGTATGCCATGAGCACGAATGACTACACAGTCATCAATGCCTAAATCTTGGCTAGGCTTAGCGCAAAAAACGCCTTTGGCTTCATAATCAGCCAAGACTTGCGGATTATGAATAAGTGGTCCTAAGGTATAAATCTTCTTCGGCCCATCTTCTTTGGCTAAAGCCTGATCAAGTTTCCGCAAAGCCAGGCTAACCCCCATACAAAAACCCGCCGTTTGAGCACGCCAGACCTTCACAAAATCCCCCCAAAGAAAAACTCAAGCTTTTTTAAACCACGCTAATCCAAAAAAGCTCTTAGCCAGTAAGAAACCTAAATGCCGCAGACACTTCTTAACAAAATTTAGAAACTTGGCCAAGCTTAGACCAAAAGAATTTTGGCGCAAAATTGGCCATTTATAAACCAATGCTAATAGAGGAATTTTGTTATAGAGAAAGACATACTTGCAAGATTTTGATGAAATCATGCGGCAAGCTATAATCTAAAATTTTAGCAAATTTTAAATAGGATGTTATTTTTATACTTATTGCGCCAATTTATAACTATCAAAAAGACAAAACTTACAGATTTTAAAATGTATATCGTAGAATTGATCATAATACTAAATATTTTGCAAAAAATTCACTCTTTGTTTTATTTCTAAAGCCATACGCACCCGTCCATTCTTGATATTTATTTTAGCTTTAAACTAAAATATAGTATCTATACGAGAAAAATTTTAAACAGTTTAATTATACTTAATAACGCTTAATAACATTTAATGACACTTAATAATATTTAACAATATTTTTTAAGCTCGTGTGAAGTTATGCAGATTTTATAAAATACCGAGATGAATAAAATAATTTGTCAAATTCTTAATAAATCTTAAACGTCAACATTGCCTCTAAGAGCTATAAGCGCCAATGCATTGATCGCTGCAGCAGCAATAGCTGAACCACCCTTGCGACCTAAAAGAGTGAAATGGGGATAGGAAGAATTATGCAAAAGTTCTTTGGCTTGACTTGCATTTACAAAGCCAACTGGCATACCAATAATTAGGGCCGGGGGGCTGGCACCTTGATCTAAAATTTCAAGTAGACTTAATAGGGCTGTTGGGGCATTGCCAATAACTACAATGGAAGAAGATAGATGCTCGGCAATAAGTTCTATTCCAGCTCTAGCCCGCGTAATTTTTTTATCTACTGCATACTCTTCTAGGTTAGGCAAATCCATGATTGATTTAACACTAACATTTAAAGGCTGATAACGACTAGGAGCTAATCCTGCAGCGCACATTCTTGTATCAGTATAGATAGTGCAGCCTAAATTTAAAGCCCAAAGGCCACTCTTAAGTGCATCCAAGCTCAATTCCAAATCAGCGAGCAAACTTATATCGCCAGCTGCATGGATGCAGCGTCTAGCCACTTCCCAAAGAAGACCTGTATAACGGCGAGGGATAGGCACTTCACTTTCAATGATAGCAAAAGAACGCTCTTCAATCTCTTTTGGCGTTTTAGATGGATCCAAAAAGATGGCTGTTTTTGGCACTTTGTCCGCCTAATTTTTTAATGTTTTGGCCAGAGCCTGCCAAAAATCGCGTCCACCTTCAGTACTTAAATGCAGATAACTGCCGCCAACCCGTCCAGACACTAAACCTTCTGATCCTGAAAAATCTGTATCCATTTGAGACTCAATCTTCCATAAGGGCAGAGGATAAGATGTAGTTAGGCTAAGATCTGAATAGTGGAATTCATGGCCACGCACCGAAATTTCACAACTAAAATCAACCAAATGGCCCACAAGCTTAGCATATCTATAGCCCAAAGCCTGGCGAGTTTTATGCAACGTGGCGCGGCCAGGCAAAAGACCGGTCAAAGGATAAGTTTGGCCAGAGGTTAGGGTTAGGCTTTCAAGCAAATAGATAAACCCCCCACACTCCCCGTAAATTAAGTGGCCAGAAGAAGCGAACTTTCTTAAATCATCTCTCAGATCAAAATTGTTGGCCAAACGCTCTATATAGAGCTCAGGATAGCCTCCTGGCAGATATACGCCTTGACATTCTGGTAGCCTTTTGGAGCTTAGGGGTGAAAAATAAACAATCCTAACCCCAAGTTCCGCCAAAAGAGCAGGTAAATCGGCATAACAAAAGGAAAAGGCCCCATCCCAAGCAATAGCTAAAGTTGGGGCAGTAGAAGGTAGTTTTAAAACTGCTTTTGTCGCACCAAAGAAGGCTTTAGGCCACCTAGACCTATCTAAAGCTTGCCCTTGGTCCAAATCAGGCCGATAAGCTAAAGGCTTTTTAAGGGATCCTGCTTGGCAATCTATACCTAGCAGACCATTTAAGGCGCCAACATGAACGTTAGATGTTAGCCAAGAGATAAGACGCTCATCTTGGAAAAGATGGGCGCTTTCTTCGACACTGACCAAACCCAAATGTCTGCTTTTTAAATCGGGAGCATCTTTTTTAGGCAAAAAACCTAAGAGGGGCAGATTTAAGCTCTCTAAATAAGGCTGTAAGGCTTTTTTAAGGATTTCTATATGCCTAGCACTGCCAACCTTGGTCAAAACAAGACCCAAAAAATGCAATCCTATGCTCAAACCAAGATTAATATAGCCTGAGGCTAAGGCTCGGGCCGATTCAGCTAAACCTTCCACATTTAAAAGCAAGAGCAAGGGAAGATCAAGAGCTTTGGCGAGCCTAGCTGCACTTCCATCTCCACCATCAAAGAGCCCCATGCAGGCTTCAATCAAACAGATGTCTGGGGACATCCCAGCAGATCCTACCATCCGCTGATAAATGTTAGCCACACCACTTGGTCCATGCATCCACAGATCCAAATTGGCACAGGGGTAGTTGGCTAGATGATTTAGGTAGCTTGCATCAATAAAATCAGGCCCGACTTTGCCCGGAGCAACCACTAAGCCTAGACTTTGCCAATAGGCAAGTAGGGCTAAAGTTGTGGTTGTTTTACCGGCAAAACTGCGATCAGCAGCAATGATTAACCCGGCCAAAAAGATTACCTCGGTCGCAAAGCTTCGCGAATAACCTCCGCATCTATTTGCTCTCTAGCCTTTAAATTTAATTCTGTATCTCCGCCAGTACAAACAAACCCATCTTTAGTCAGTTGGACAAAACCGGCAGCAACAACTTTGCCATAGGGTAATTGGTCTCTAAAATCGGCATGATCGACACGTCTTGGAAAAATAAACGGAACCTCTTGACCTGAAAAATCTTGTACTATAATGTATTTCACGACAAATATCCTTGCGATTATATTAACTATTGTGTGATTATTAAATTGCCTAGTAAATTGAAAAAATATTCAATTAAATATACAGCATATAAAATTTTTAGTGAAAATTTTAGCTAAAATAAAAAAATTTACAAGATTTATATGTAAGTTAGTCATAGACTAATTACACAGAAACAATCATGGTCCCAAAATAATTATACACAAACAAATCATTCTTAAACTCATCATATTTGAAGCTTAAAACGATTAAATTCCTCTTTCATTAAACAATATTTGTCTGTTTGCTTATTTGTCTATTTTCCAAAATCGAGTAATTTTACCACAATGAATTATAATTGGTATAAATTGCAATTATTATAAATTATTATCATTATAAAATGCGCTTAATGCAAATAAAGAGTTATTAGTAATTCCAAATAAATAGCAACTTTCTGCGTGTGTAATATTCATAAAACAAGCAAAATACTTAAAAAACAACAAACAAAAAAAACAAACACATCACTAAAACAAATAAGACATCCAAAATAAACAACAACCTATTTCAAATTATTACTATTGATATTACCATTATCATTACTATTGCTATCTCTATTATTACTGCTTATGCGTCCTAGTCCACTTCCGATATTGCTCAACAGCCAGATTATGATCTGTTAAATTTTTAGAAAAAGTATGTTCACCATTGCCACCTTTGGCAACAAAATAAAGAAAGTTATGCGTCTCAGGATAAATAGCTGCTTTCAATGCACCAATGCCAAAAGAACAGATGGGCGTTGGTGGAAGACCCGGATGCTGATAAGTATTATAGATATTTTTAACATCATCAAGATGGCGATAGAGGAGCTTGCCCTGAAAATTTGGGCCCAAACCATAAATAATGGTTGGATCAGCCTGTAAAAGCATCTTGCGCTCCAAGCGATTTTTATAAACCCCTGCTACCCTAGCTCGCTCACTCCCCACTGCCGTCTCTTTTTCCACAATTGAGGCCAAAATGACCCATTCTTTAAGCTGGCTAGCAGTTGGGCGTTTACGATTAGGCCAAAGAGTGTCAGCCTTTTGCCAAAAATTATCCACAAGTCTGGCACAAACCCGCCACGCTTGGCGGTAATCGGCTGATTTGGCAGCCAAATAGTCCTTTATGCTAAACTTCTTGGCCTTGGCTGGTTGAAGAGCATCTTTGGCTTCTTTTTTAGCGGCTTCCAAATCTTCTTTGGCTTGATCTTTGGATTTCTTGGCCACAACTTCATTTGGTTGGGCAGGCGCTTCTTTGGTTTGGTCTGCCAACTCTTTGGTTTCTAATTTTGAACTGTCATTTGTTGCAGATTCTTTTTTTTCTGACACCTCTTCTAGGCTCTCTTCCTGATCCTTGCGTTTTAAAAGATAGGTATCAGGCATGAGAAAGCCTTCGGCTAGATCAAAGGGAATGCCAAAATTGCGCAAAAAAATAGGATCTCGCACAACCGCCATAAACTGTTCAAATTCCAGAAACCCTTTTTCAGCTAACAGGTGGCCAACCTGCCAAACAGGCAATCCTTCGGGCACTGTCACTCGGTAGAGCACAGGATGCCCGAAGACTAAAGTATCTAAGACTTGATTTGGCAGCCAGCCCGTATTTAAGGCAAAGCGCCCGGCTTTGAGTTTATGATCAAGCTTATTGAACCTAGCCAAATAGGTAAAATACTTGGCATTAGTAATAATGTTAGCTTTGGCTAAATTTTGCGCCACTTGAAAGACATTTTGACCTGGCAAAAGATCAAAATAGACAGGCTGGCCCTTTGCATTAGGTTTAGTCTGCAAAAACTGATGAGCCTCAAAACAGATATAACCAAAAGCCACACCTAGGCCAATGACCAAAATACAGATAATTTTACCGACAACTTTCATGGCAAAGCCAAAGGGCAGGGTCTATTTTGACAATTCAAAAAAGATTCCAAAATACGCACAGCAGCTTGTTGATCCAAGACCTTTTTGCGCAGCCTAGTCTTAACCCCACAAGCCTTTAGATCGGCTAATGCCTCAAAAGAACTCAAGGCTTCATTCATGAGATAGCAGGGCAGTTGTAGTCTGCGCCAAAGGCGCTTGGTTACATTCAAAACCTGACGGCAGATGAGTGTATCTGGGCCAGTCAAGGGTTTAGGATAGCCTATAACCAAAGCCGCGCCCTCGGCTGCAATGATAACTTGGGCCAAATGATCAAGCATCTCTGAGCGCGTCTTAAAATCAGAAAAATAGACTGTGGCTAGGGGGAAAGCCATCTTTTCATCGGGATCCGAAATGGCTAATCCTGTACGGCTTAAACCATAATCTATACCGACATAACGCATTATAAGCCCATTTTTTCGCGAGCTTCAGCTATGGTTTGACTGGCAAAGGCTCGCGCACGCTTATTTCCATCCTCCAAAATGTCCCAGACACAATCAGGGTTCTGGAGCAATTTTTGGCGTCGTTCGTGAAGCGGGGTTAAGAAAGCTTCCAAATTCTTCAAGAAAATCTTTTTACAATCAACACAGCCCATCGAGGCTGACTTACAGCCTTGCGAAATTTGAGCGCGTTCTTCAGCACTGCTTAAAAGCTCATGATAGGGATAGAGATTACATTTGGCAGGATCACCAGGATCCGAACGTCTAATTCTCGAAGGCTCCGTCACCATGCCCCTAATCTTCTTATCCACATCGCCAAATTCTTCAGCCAAGAAAATACCATTGTTGTAACTTTTGGACATTTTCCGTCCATCCAAACCTGGACATTTAGCTGATGGCGTTAAAAGCGCTTGGGGCTCTGGGAAAGTCTCCCCATAAAAACTATTGAAACGTCGAGCAATTTCGCGTGTCAGCTCCATATGTGGCAATTGGTCTTCACCCACAGGTACCCCATAGGGCTTATAGAGCAAAATATCAGACGCCATCAACACAGGGTAACACAGAAAACCGGCATTGCCTAGATCCTTATTGGTAATTTGCTGCTGCTGCTCTTTGTAGGTGGGATTGCGCTCAAGCCAAGATACAGGCGTAATCATGGAGAGCAAAAGGGAAAGCTCACAATGCTCTTTGATGGCCGACTGCCTAAAAATAACACATTTTTCTGGATCAAGGCCCGCAGCAATCCAATCAGAAACCATCGAGTGGGTATTGGCCAAAAGATGGCTTGGATCAGCATAGTCACTAGTTAGCGCATGCCAGTCAGCCACAAAGAAGTAAGCTTGCACCTCATCCTGCAAGGCCACATAGTTTTTAAGCACACCAAAATAATGCCCTAAATGTAGGGGGCCTGTGGGACGCATGCCGGAAGCTGTACGTTTGTTTGGATCCATGTCTACCTCGAAATTTTAGACCAAAATGGTCTTGGGCTGTGGCATCTAGCTCTAAAAGGACAAAAGCCCAAAAAATCACTTTAAAAAACCAAGCAAGATATCACCGCAGCCTATGACCAAGGGAGTAAGTATTTTTGATAGCAGATGGGTCATGAGCAAAACCAAAAGGATGAGCATACCCCATCGCTCTAAGGCTAAATATTGACGTGATATGTGCGGTGGCAAGAAATAATTTAAGACCTTACTGCCATCTAGGGGCGGTATGGGCAAAAGATTCAACCACGCTAAGCCCAAATTAATATAGACCCCCACCTGGCAGGATTGCAAAATGGGAATCAGCTGTTCATGGGCCTGCCAAAAGGGCAAGAAAAATCCCCTGGTTAAAACCCAAAGCAGGAAGGCAAAAAAGATGGCCAAGAAAAAATTGGTCATGGGACCAGCCAAAGCTGTCCACATAAGGCCGTAACTTGGTCTACGAAAATAGATGGGCTGCACAGGTACAGGCTTGGCCCAGCAAAAAACAAAGGCTCCTGAGATGCTTGTTAAAACAAAAACAAGCAGGCCCATGGGATCTATGTGGGAAATAGGATTAAGCGTTAAACGACCAGCCATTTTAGCCGTGGGGTCGCCGTTTAAGTAGGCCACATAGCCGTGAGCCACCTCATGTAAAATAATGCCAGCCATAGCTGGCACCAAACAAATCAAAATGCGATGGACATCAAATTCAAGCATGATCTAAAACCTAGAAGAGGCTAGCTTAGATTCCAATTAAAAAGTCACAAATAGTTTCAAAGTGAACTACCGCACCCCATAAAGGGGTGTGGCTTCATAAGAAGTGTAATTTATGCAATTCTTATTCTTACAGGTGTATCCACATCGCCTCTATAGTATAGGATCGAAAGATCCACAACTTTACTTTTCCGTAAAATATTTAATGCTCCGTTGACATCAGCATTTAATAATTTACCAGATTTAGTTTTATATAGACCTCTTGCGGTTCTACGACCA
>JAFSZE010000094.1 GCA_017455745.1 Desulfovibrionaceae bacterium
CAAAATATCGATTAAATATATAAACTAAAGATATAAACTAAAGATATTCTTGGTTTGTGAGAATAAGTATAAAAATTAGATAAACAAAAATAGATATGTAAGAATAAGTAAATAATTCTCTGGCTAAAATTATTTTTTAATTACACAAATCTTATTATCAAAACATATTATCGAATTTTACAATAAATCTAAGTTTAATATGATCAGTGTATGTATTAACTATATTACATAGATTACACACATTATCTATACTATCTATAATCATAAATTTATTTAACCGTAAAACTATTTTTAGAAATACATTTTGACATTCTGTTATTTTGTATCATTGCCATAAACAATAAATATTCGCTATAATAGTTTTTTAATGATAGCTTTTTTGATATATCATATCATACTGTCAAAAAATAATTTAGGTGCTAATCTTATGTGGCAATCATACTAAAGAATCTTGTGTTGTAATCTTGGACGCAATATTTTCCTTGCGATAGGTAATTAAAACGGCTGACAACTTTGATGATTACGTTCCAAGGTTGTCAGCCGTAGAATTTATCAAAGGCAGAGTCGCTATTTTGGATTAAGACAACAAGGCCATCAATTCTTCTTCGGAGAGCGTGGCCTGTGTCACAGCTTCTTCGTGACCTTCCAAGAAATCGGCAGCTAGGTCACGTTTTTGAGCATGGAGCTTCAAAATCTTCTCTTCCACACTGTGGGCCATAACTAAACGATAGACCGTGACAGTATTCTTTTGTCCGATACGATGCGCACGGTCGGTAGCTTGATCTTCGACCGCTGGATTCCACCAGGGATCTAGATGGACCACATAGTCAGCAGCAGTTAAATTTAGACCTTGGCCACCGGCTTTGAGACTGATCAAAAAGAGATCACCCTCGCCTCTTTGGAAGGCAGCTACGCCTTGACGTCGTTTTTCTTCAGGGGTTGAGCCGTCTAAGTATTGATAGGGAATGTTCCGTTTATCCAATTCTTCACGGACCAATGCTAGGTGACCTGTGAACTGGCTAAATACTAGAAGTCTGTGGCCACCAGATCTGGCTTCATCCAAAAGTTCCAGGAAACGCAATAATTTGGAACTAACCGGTTCCACTAAAGTACCTACATTGGCGTCAGCCAAAGAGGCATGGCAGCAGGCACGGCGCAATCTAGTCAATTCGGTTAAGATATTGAAGCGCTTCTGGGCTTTGCCTTGAGGGCCTTCATCCAAATGGGCCAGAGCTCTGCGCCGTAACGATTCGTAGAAAGCAGCTTCTTTGGGAGTGGGTTCGATGATGATCGTCTGCTCCGTAAGTTCAGGCAGATCGTCTAGAACCTGGCTTTTTAACCGGCGCAAAATGAAGGGGCGAATGATCATTTTTAGGGCCTGAGCGGCGCTGCCACCCTCTTCAGCTCCCATAAAGCGGCGGTGGAAATCGTTTAAAGTGCCCAAAAGACCGGGGTTGATGATGTCAAAGACGCTCCACAGATCATCTAAGCGGTTTTCAATGGGCGTACCGGTTAAGGCCAGATGGAAGTGGGCAGGAATTAAACTGGCGGCTTTGGACCGTTTGGTAGCGCTGTTTTTCAAAGCTTGTGCTTCATCAAAAACAACCATCTGCCACTTGTGCTCGGCCAAAATTTCTTGTTCACGCGGCAATAAACCATAGCCTGTGATCATAACCATGCCATTGGTCATCTGTTCGACCATTTCACGGCGATCTTCGGCAGCTTTTAAGCGCACCACCTGCAATGACGGCGCAAAACGATGTAATTCTTCTTCCCAGTTGGGACAAACCGATGTGGGCGCAATGATCAAGCAAGGACCTTTTTGAGCCTCACGCAACATAACAGCAATGGCCTGGATGGTTTTGCCTAAGCCCATGTCATCGGCCAAGCAACCGCCCACACCCCATTCTGACAAGCGACAGAGCCAGACAAAGCCCTCTTTTTGGTAGGGCCGCAAATCTGCCTGGAGAGCTGTGGGTACTTCAGGTTTCAAGGCAAATGCCGCGTGCATTTTCGTCACCATCTCATTCCAGCTGGTGTCGCTTTCATGCTGCATATCCTTGCAGAGATCTTCGACTAAGGGGCCAGCTAAAGGATGGATGGCACGCTCTTTGCCCTTACGTCTCGAGGAGAACAGACGCAAACGGTCCAGACTGCGCTTAACCTCATCCGATAAAGCTAAAAATTCGCCATTTTTCAATTGGACGAAACGACCGGATGTGCCTGATGAACGCTCCAAGAGCTCGGTTAGCTCAATGACGTGATCTTCATCAATTTTTGCTTCACCTGAAAGCGAGAACCAATCTCCTGACTTTCTGGTACTAACGGAAATTTGGCTGCGTTGAATACTGCCAACAAGTTTAAATTTCTCACCTGAAGGCCATTCAAGATAACAAATATCGGTTACGGCTTTAAGCTCGGAAATGAGTTCGAAAAATTCCGAGAGGTCTTCGGAAAACCAATCCCAATTGGGATCAACGCTGTTCAAGACCGGGCAAAGCGATAATATCTCCTGCACAGCTTTGGTTTCAGCCTCGAAGTCGCGATGGAAGATTACAGGTCTATTGTTTTCAATTTGTAAGACATCTTGGGCGCCATCACCAGGTATAAAGGCTGTGCCTTGAGGTGTTCCCGATGGTTTGATGCGCAAAGCGGCTTGATAGACGCCGCCTTTCTGCCAAAGCTGGACGGTTGGGATGGTATCACCATCTTTGGTGGGTGTAGTTGTTTCTAAATTGACCTTAACCTCGCGTACATCCTGCACCATATCCAAGAATTTGGTCAGCTTGGTGCTAGGTATACTCATACCCTCTTCGCCCAAAATGTCGTTAATAGCACTGGTTTTACGGTCAAAGATATAGACAGCCCAAACACCTTCGCCAACTTCCTTGAGAGCTACACCATCACGATTGGCTGGTTGGGCATCAATAGATATGGTACAGTTAGAA
>JAFSZE010000095.1 GCA_017455745.1 Desulfovibrionaceae bacterium
AGTTTAAAGAAAGATATTGCTGGCCTCAAGGCCGAAATTGTCAATCTGGAAGCTGATCTTGCAACAGCCAAAACGCAAGCATTAGATTTGATTAAGGCACGCGGTGTACCCATTTCTGCTGAACAGATGGAGACTTTGCTTAGTGCAGCCGATGGTCAAGACACAGCTAGCATCATGGCTGTAGCTGAAAATGTGAAGAACATTCAGCATAAGATTGAAGAAATTGTGCAATCCTCAGATTCATCGGTCGAGCTTTTAAAGACCTACACTGGCATCTACATGATGTGCCATAAGGTCTATGCCTATGCCATAAGCCATGCCATTGAACAGATTGATAAGGTCTATTTGGTCAAGCTAACCAATTTGCGCAAGGAAGCATCCAGCTTGTTAGATAATGCCCAACAGATGTTGCGTGGGGCTAATCCTAGTGATCGCAAAATCCTTGAAACCAATGTGGCTGCCAATCAACGGACATTGGAAGTCATTGGCATGTATACGCAATATCTAAAACGCCAAAAAGCCAATTTGGAGCGATTAGAAGTTACAGCCAAAAAAAGTGCGGATGTGGCTGTGAACACTTACCGCACAGTGAAAACTAGTACCGAGCTCTTAACTTTAATGCGGGCCTCTTATGGCGAATTTAGCAAGATCTTTGAGTTTGAGCCGCCAGATATCTCGCTACTTTATGGCGAACGTTTAAGAGGCGAATTTGAAGCCATTACGGCAAAGCTTAAGCTTGAAAATTAACCGCGTTTACGTTTGGTCTTTTGGCCTCGATCTTTTGACCGTAAGTTTTTTTTGACCTTAGCAGATGTTTTAGCGATATTCTTTTTCTTCCTAATTTCTCTGGTCTTCCTATTTTTTTTGCCATTAGAAACATAGCCATATTTGGCAATGGCCTCATGGGCACTTTTAGCGAGATCCAATTTATAGCTGGAAAACGGCAATTGCATGAGCGCATCTTCCACACTTGGTTCATAGCGGGCACAAACCAAATAGCCAGCATCCAAAAGCCTACATGCTTCAACTCCGCGGCGCAGGGGATCAGGTGCACCCAAAATAACGGCCAATAGACGTTTACGACCGCGAATAGCTGTAAAGATCATGTTATAGCCTGATGCTCTAACCCAGCCAGTCTTTAAACCATCACAGCCTGGATACTGTTCCAGCAAGGGGTTTTTGTTCCAGGAAACATAGCTGCGATGTTTTAGGATGCGTTGATTGTGAAAGAGTTCGAGGGCCCAGGGAAAGCGCTTTAAATAGACACGCGCTAAGATCAACATATCCCTGGCTGTGGTATATTGATCAGGGTGAGGTAAGCCATTGGGGGTACAAAAGTGGGTGTTGGTCATACCAAGCTTTTGAGCCTTTTTGTTCATCAGCTCCACAAAGTCTTCCTTTGTGCCCCCTAAAAATTCGGCTATGGCTAGACTGGCATCATTGCCAGAAGAAATAGCCATGCCACTTAAAAGCTTACCAAATTCAATGGTTTCACCACTGACAATGCCCATGCGTGAGCCACCTTCATTGGCCGCTGTGGGACTAATCAAAACTTGTGTCTGTAAACTGACATGACCCTGTTGAAGCTCTTCTAGTGCCAAATACATCGTCATGATCTTGGTTAACGATGCTGGTTGAATCAACTGATCTGGATTTTGCTCATACAAAATGCGATCCAAATCCAGATCACACATGATGGCTGAAACTACTTGTAAATCGGGTGTGAAAATAAGATCTTCGCCATAATTTTCTTCGGTCTCAGGGGATTTGTTTAAGCTACTAGCTTTATCGACCGCCCATAATGTTTGGGTAAAACCTAAGAAAAGTACAACGAATAAAAGGCAGATTAAGCGGCACTGTTTAGAATTCATGCTTCAACCTGAACAGACAGAAAGGTCTTAAAAACTTGGATCGCACACGATAGCTCAATTTAAGAGTAATCGTTGTGCTGCGACATGATTTTAAAAGATGAAAGTATGGAAATCTAAAATCGAGCAAATTATTGTAGATTACGAATATTATTACTATTGAATGCTATATGAATGCTATTTAAAAAGTTCAATTGCTTAAAAACTTTGTCCTGCTTTATTTGATATTATGTTATCTTACATGGTCTTTTTTAGTCGTATTTGTTAGTGTTTGATCTTATTTATTGCTGTTTGATAATGTGTTATATGATATTAATTGGGTATTGTTTAATTTTACATAATATTTGGTTGATCGTATTTTGTTGCTGTTTGATATTGTGTTGTATTATATGATATTAATTGGTATGTTTAATTTTATGTGATATTATTTTATTTTTTTTGATCTCTTGTATTTCTTTTTGATATTTGATTAATACAGATGTAATTTTATATCTGGTTTATATCTTTTAAGTTTAATTTTTAAGCGAGTCCTAAATTTGAAGCAAGAAATTTAGCGTTATTTAAGATCGTAGCTTAAAATCTAGTATCTATAATTTATGGTCGATTTATAATGATTCTTGAGGCCAAGATATTATTTTCTGCTTGCTATCCCATTAATCTTATGGCGTTATGTCAAATATTATATTTTGATCAAACAAAGATCCTAGATGCGGTCGCAATAAACGTTTTCTAAGAATGATTCCATGGCTTCATCGGCTTGGCCAATATATTGCTCCAAAGGATATTTGCGCTTGCACTGATTGCAGCGCATGAAGACCTCATGGCATGTTCTGGCGATATCCAGTTTTTCTTGGCATTGGGGGCACTTTAAGGTTGTTTTGGCTGATCTAGCTGCAAAAAAGGCCATAACTTAACTCCTGTTTTGTTGCAAAAACTACATTCGTATTTTTTGCCCATATCATGTCCTCCTTATGACATAAATTTTTATATAAAAAGATTATAACACATTTTACATAATTTGACAAGAA
>JAFSZE010000096.1 GCA_017455745.1 Desulfovibrionaceae bacterium
ATAAAAAAACAAAAAATTATTTATATCTAAATCGACAATAATTTGCACATAAAACTTATAAATCAATAATAGTTTTATTTAGATCGTTAAAAATCATGATCAGTTAAAAATAAAAATCTTTTTTTGGGAGATTCCCTGCTATACGCCGACACAAAAAGTCAATATTAAATAAATATAATATAAGATTAACAAGACATCTAATTAAGATAACACTATGCAAACACAATACTAAAGCAGCATAATATTCAAGCATTATAATATTAAAACAAACAATAACTAACAAGAAAGCTTTAATTAATAAATTATCTACTAATCATATTATCTACTAATCACATATATAATTTAGAGTTCAATTAAAAAAATATTAAAACTATAAATAATTACAAATCCACATATATTCATTTATGCAACATTGTTAATAAAAATTAATTTACAAAATATATAGCAGCAAAATGCAATTATCTCAATAGCGCATCAATTATTATAAGAACTGCCTTTGGATTAACAGATTTTTCTATTAACAGCAAAACGATATTTTTCTTTTGTATACCATTTATGTGTCCTATGCCATTTAGATAAATTCGTACTAACATTAAACTATACACCAAATAAACAATATCCCATTTAAATAATCTATAAAAGTATCATTTAAATATAGGGGTAGTATAAAATACCACCCCTAGCATTTAAACAAAAAAATTATTATAAATTATTTAGTGTATTATTTTTATAATATTATATGTGTAACAATATATCCGTAGATAATTATCTATAACGCTCATAGTAACTGCTACAAAATATAGGCTATAAAAAAATATACCATGAATTATTTATTAAAGAATAATTACCAATACTTTTAAGTATATAGCAAATTTATGCACGAATGCGCAATAAAATTTTACTAAGCTGTATTAATCTGCATAGACACAAACCAAAAAGGTCTAATTAGATCAAACTAAATATACCTAAATAATAAAAACGACAAAATCTAATTCAATTTAAACAATTAAATCAAATTTACTTACACATTCACGCCAAAATTACGAGCTAGAGGTCCTAAACCTCCGTCATAGCCCTGGCCAATGGCTTTGAATTTCCATTCATTATTGTGACGATAGATTTCTCCAAAAATCATAGCTGTGTTGGTGCTAGCATCTTCGGAAAGATCAAATCTGGCGATCTCTTTATTGTCTTTCTTGTTGACAATGCGAATAAAAGCATTCTGGACCATGCCAAAATTTTGCCGTCTGGTATCAGCTTCATGGATCGTAACAGCAAAATCAAGCTTTTGCACATCAGCAGGAACCTTGGTCAGATCCACATTAATTACTTCATCATCCCCAGCACCTTCACCAGTCAAATTGTCACCCATATGCTCAACGCTGCCACAAGCTGAGCGTAAATTGTTATAGAAGATAAAATCCTTATCATTTCTAACTTTATTGCTCGCATTTAACATGAAGCAAGACGCATCAAGATCAAAGCTAGCCCCGTCAGTGGCACGTACATCCCAACCTAAACCAACGGAAATTTTCTCAATGCCAGGAGCTTCTTTGGATAAAGAAACATTGCCACCTTTAACGAGAGATATAGGCATAACATCCTCCAAACGATATGATTAGTAAAATTAGTAATTTTGGCAAAAAGCTAGTAAATTTTAGGACCATAGTTCAGTAAAGCTAAGTACAGAATAAAAAATGTCAAGGGGTTTTGAAAAATATCTAAATTACTGTGCCGAATAAACAGTTACACTGCGAGCTGAGGTGCGGCCCAAGTCGTCACTTACCAAAATTCGATATTTGCCGGGGGTAGCCTTATAGGTCAGAGTTTCTCCAGGCAAATTGCTACCCACAAAAATGCCATTGACAAACCAATTAAGTTGCTTGACTCCAGCATCGGCACTAGCGGCCAATAAGATGTTGGCCTGGCCACCTTGAGAAATTGGTGCATGGTAGATTAGACCTGCCTTGGGCCTAGTTATTTTAGGCGGAGTCCCCGTATCAATGGGTCGACACTCTTCTTCAAAAGGAGGCGGTGGTGGCTTGGGGCTACCAGCATCTTGAAACATTTTGGCCAAATCGCTTGGCCAAAATTCCCAAATGACCTGGCGGGTTAGACCTGCTTTCGGAACACAGGCCCTTAAACCTGTTTCAATATTGATTTCGATGGGCCGCAAAATGCCGGTTGGTTTTACTGGTGATACTCCAGGTATAAACCAGGTGGAGGTTTTTTCTTGGCAGAGTTTTGTATCCACATCCCCAGTTTTGCTGCAAACCAAGATTGATTCGACGTTTAAATCGGCAGCTGGTTCCAGGAAAGAGTCCTGCATGGGTTCGGCCCAAGCTAGAGCTCTAGCCAATTCCAAATAAAGCGGTTTAGCCATAACCCCGCCGACCAATAAGGGATTGGAGCTATTGTCAAAATTGCCAACCCAAACAATCAATACATACGGACCGATTAAGCCGCAACACCAGGCATCGCGAAAACCATTGGATGTGCCTGTTTTTAACCGCAAGGGCAATATTTGACCCGATCTAGTCTTAGCCTGATAGTCATCATTTGGCTCCAACAACATACTCAAAGTAACAAAGGCTGTTTCAGGCCGAATTAAGGGAGTGGCCGAGCCCAAACTATCGGTAGCTAGAAAACGCAAAGGTCTTTTTAAACCGGAATTGGCCAAAAGAGCATAAAGCGAGGCTAACTCACGCATACTCACCTCAGCTCCACCTAAAACCAAGGCTAAACCGTAGTGACTGGCTGAGGCTTGAAATTTAACCCCTGCTGAAGTCAAAAAGGTATATAAATCGGGATTTTTTAGGCGTCCGGCCAAACTTAAGGCTGGCAGATTGCGGCTGCTGCGCAAAGCTTGCGCAGCAGAAATGGGTCCCACAAAGGTATGGTCAAAATTTTCTGGATCATAGCCATGATAGCTCTTGGGCGTATCAGCCAAGATGGTTAAGGGATGGATAAGCCCCTGCTCAAGGGCCAAGGCGTAAATAAAAGGCTTTAGGGTGGAACCTGGAGAACGTCTGGCTTGGGTGGCATCTATTTGGCCCTGAATTTTCGGATCAAAAAAGTTGGCTGAGCCAACTAGAGATCTAACCTCCATACTTGGCCAATGGACCAAAAGAGCCGCAGCATTATTAATACCAAAGGTAGCATGTCTGGCAATATAGCGGTGTAAAACGTTTTCGATTAAACGCTGGCGATTCAAATCAAGACTAGTAGTAATAACCGAGCCTTGAGGTAAATCTGGTTGGCTTAAGAGATAATCGGTTAGGTGTGGCGCCAAAAAGGGCATCTCTTTGGGGCTAAAAAAACGAATGGGGGCATATTCTTGACCTGAATGCCACATCCTCTGGCAAGCTTGTGCCAAAACCTCATTATCTGTAGCTGGTTTACGCTGCACCGGATTTTGCGGCACAAGCAAAAGTGCCTCCAGCTCCGATGTGGTCAAATTGGGCGCTGTTTTGTGGAAATAAACCCTGGCCGCTGCGGCCAAGCCCTCCACATTGCCACCATAAGGGGCCAAATTAAAATATGCTTCCAAAATTTCCGCTTTGGAATAATGCTGTTCCAAAACCAAAGCCCAGAAGATCTGTTTAAGCTTCCCTAAAACAGTCTTGCTCTTGATCTTGTAGGCTAAACGCACCGTCTGCATGGTTAAGGTCGAGCCCCCAAAACGGCGACCACCCAAGACCATGGACAGACAGGCCCGCGCAATAGCCAAGGGATTTACCCCTATGTGCCACCAAAAAAAACGATCTTCATAGTGTAAGACGCGCTCGAGCGCATGGCTTGGCAGATCATCCAATTTTAAACGTATTCGATATTTTTGATCCTTCGTTAATGTTACACGGAGAACCTGGCCACGCCTGTCAGTGATAACAGTTGAAAAATCAAAGGCAGCCAAGGGATCTTGGCATGGCACAAAGCGCAACGACAAGATCCCCAACACAACTAAAAGAATAAAAAGGGCCCAAGCCGCCAAGACGCGTTTGCACAGGCAGCTTGAGCCCCAAAAATGCCATTTACTCAACCGCAACCTCTAGCGGATTTCCAAGGTTGAGCTAGTACTGCGGCCATTCAATTCAGGCTGATACATACCTTCAGCCTGAGTCGCTGGTAGGACAAATTGGCCCTTGGTGGCCGCCCGCAAACGATAGGTAAAGCAGCGCTCTTCAGGCACAAGGTCCACAAAGAATAGGCCACGATCCTCACGTCGCTCATAACGCAAGAAACCTTCGCCTTGTTCTAATGGTGTCTTCTCCAAAATAGGTTCTAGACCACCGGCCACCAAATCCTGAATAACCACATTGTTTACGGACTTACCCAAAGATCTGGCGCAGATCTGGCAGGTTAAAACCTCACCAAGTTCGGCTGCGGTGGCTTTGGCCCCTTGCACATTGAGCAGTTGCTTTCTTAACTCCAAATTACCCTTCTGCGGCTTATCTTGCGGTGCGCGATCAAAGCCATCTTCAGTTAAAAGCACCGTCAAATCTGGATCAAGCTCGCCCTTGAGTCTAAAGCGCTGGCAGCCAGGTGCTGAAATAGAACTCATGCCCTCGATGGTTGTGGTAACCTGTGGTCCCATGAAGTCTTGATTGTAGTTTATGCAGTCAATTTTTAGGCTCTGGTCAATATTGGCACTATTGGTGGCCAAAGCTGCTAAAACACGAGCACCCATGGCCAAATCAACTGTTGTGGCTGAGGGACGCAAAACAGCATCTTGAATTCCAGAAATTAACGAACCTGCCTTACGCACACCACCAAAACTCTCCAAAACAATCAAAGCATGCAGAGATCTGGCCATGCCACTGGAAAAAAGTGGATCGGTTGTGACCAGCACATCTTGTGGCACCAAGAGTTCCTGGGCCCGACGATTAAGCCTTAAGGTCGCATAGCTATCAGCCAAGAGGCTTGTCACAACATCACGCTCCCAGTTTCTGATATGCTGGCTAAACCAATTTTCTAAATTGCGCAGGGTGCTTGTCATAATCCGACCATCACGCTGCAAAATCCAGCAGGCATAGATCTTATAACGTCCATCCTCCAGACTATTGGGTTCGCTTGTCAAACGATCTTCCAAAATTTGGAAAAGGCGATCAATCAAATCATCAGGACAACCTAGTCCATGTTCACGCATACTCAAGAGAAAATCTGCAGCATAGGCTGTCACAAACAGATTGGCATCATTGGAACCAGGCCAAAGTGAAACACCATCATACTGCAAGGCTGCCCGAATAGCCAAAATGGCCTCAGAGATATTTTTCTCCCCGACCTTTAATTGTTGGTTCAAAGGACGTGCGGCATTGCTTAAAACTGTATCACGCAGCTTGGGACGATCCCATAAAAAGACATAGGGGAAGGCCCGGCTAATTTTCTGTTCAGTGCAGCCATAGGGATAAGCATCCAAGCGTTCCAGAATGGAACGCAGGCTTAAAATAGGTGCTGCGGCCACCGAAAGGGTGGTTGATGCTTCATAAGGATAGAGCACTCTCGTACTTTCAAGCTCAGCCTGATCGGTTTTTCCAGCTGCCAGGCGGCCTAAACTTATGGCACGCTCGGTGCGCATTTTTGGTTCAGCAGGTCTGATGGAAATGGATTGAGTACGCACCACCTCTTTGGCGTCACTGGCAAGCTTAGCCTTGAAGATGAAATCCTGGGCGCCCAAAGTCTCACCAACTTTGACGGCAAAGGGGACAGCACGTTCTTCATTTTCCGGAATATCCAAAACCAAAGAGGATTTGCCTGAAGTCAAAGTCAAGCCACGCGGCAAGGTCAACTCAAAGGCGACCTTAGCATTGGCGCCAGAGCCAGATACAGTATTGGCTAAAACCACAGCCCCTTCGAAAACATCCTTGGGAGCAACAACCAAAGGCAATTCCGGCTTAATGATCACTTCACCGCGCACGCGAGCTGAAGCTTGTGTAGAACCGGTCACAACCAAACCATCAGAGCCCTGACCGCTGCCAACAGCCATGATTCTAAACTGGCCACTAAAGTAATCTGGAACCTTAAAGGTCACACTTGTGCCAGCAGGATCAATTTCCAACAATTGGCTCCAAAAGGCGAAGGGAGGTTCACTCTTACGCCTAAAGGGATTTAAGAAACGACCGCCGCCATTACCCATGCCACCACCGAAACCTGGGATGCGGCCACGCAAGCGCTCGTGATCTGGCATAAGCAGATTGTAAGCTTGTCTTGTTTCAACATCCAAAGCCCGGTCAGTTAAGAGATCTTTTAGGGGATTGGGCAGAGTATAACCGGTCAACTGTAAAACGCCTTCATCGACGGCAAAGAGCTGCACATGACCCTTGTTTTTGCTCTTAATCTTAACTGTAACCTCTTGGCCAGGCTTAACTCTATTAGGTGCCTGCAAACTTAATCCCATCTCACGCCTGTCCACACCCACTGTAATGGGGGCCAAGGCATAGCAATGGGGATCCATGTAGATGGATGGAGAGTCAATATTACGCACAAAGGAGACGTTAACGTAAGCACGCCCCTCAAAGTCAGCAGGAATCTTAATTTCATGCACACTCTCACCGGCCTTAGCCGCAAACCAAGCGTGTGTTAAAACCTTTTCCCGCTCAAGTGTAACTAAGCCAAAACCATCATATGGGGCTGAAATACGGAAATTAACAGTGTCTCCAGGCTGATAGTTGTCTTTAGCTATTTTTAGGCCCAAGGTGCCATTAACCAATACGGGCTCATGGCCAGGTTTGGCCAAGTTGGTACCAGCCACACTGTAAGGAATAGAGGCCAATGTCTCGCCAGAGGGATCAACTACTGTTAGCAGAAAATCGCCTGGAGTCTTGGTATCAAGATTAACAACACTGCCTGCTTCCTCGATGGTAAGCTCACTGCGATTGATTTCAGTATCAACTGGGGTTGCGTCATAGCGATAAAAACCTTGGGTGTCGCTAACAAGACTGGTCACAAAACGTAAGCCAGAAACTTTGACCACAACCTTGTCTAAACGCTTAGGTGTCAAATTGTTATCAACTATGAGCAGACGTAAATTGGCCTTACTGTTTTCAGGCAGATAGCTTAAGGTATTGGCATCCCCTTCAGGCTTAAAGCCCAAAACATAGGACTTGGGTGAAAAAAGCAGATTTAGTCTGCGACCTACGGCACGACCGCCACTCTTCTCAAAGCCTTCGACCATAAGTTGACCGCTTCTGGTGCCAAGAGCAAGCTTATCTAGTGGCAAATCAAGCCAAACCTCACCTTGTTCATTGGTGTAGGCATCGGGCAGATTAAGATCTTGGGTATCATTAGATTTGGTCAAATCGCTAAAAGTAAAATCACTATACCCGGCCAAAGATAACGTGCTAGGATCGGTATGCAGAGTAGCCTTGATCCGGTGATTTCTGGCTGGCTCGCCATAGAGATTATCAAGATTAACTTTGATCTTAGACTTGGCTTTGGGATCAACTTTTATCCAGCCCTTGGGCGCATCTTTATCCTTGGTCAAGCGTAAGGCCAAGGTATCAGGTTGGAATTCTTCAATTCTAACGTGGGTTGTGCCCAAAATGGCAAAGTTTTTATGCCCCAAATCCAAATTCAGATCGAGACGATAGGTGCCGGTGGCACAATCTGGATCACTCTTCCAGGCAAATGTTACCAGACCATCTTTTTTGGGCTGAACCTTTTCGCGGTAAAGCTCATTGCCACCAGGACCATAGAGTATGGCTGTGACACTCAGGTCTTTGGACTCAACCTGCCATTTTTGATTGGTGACAATGGCGCCAAAGTTTAAGGTTTCGCCAGGCATATAGATTCCGCGCTGGCTAAAGACCGAGGCCATCAAACCTTCAGCTGTGGCATGGCGGCCTTCGGAGGCAAAATCACCATAATCAACGTTGGTTGAACGCTGATTAAAAGAAAGCCAGGCTAAATCGCGACCTTTTTGGGCTATTACGGCCACCGGACGTTTTTCACGCATCAAACCATAGGTTGAAGGTAAGTCACATCTTCCATTGGCATCGGTTGTCCCTTGGGCCACCGGCACACCATTGGCGCCAAGAAGCATAATCTTGCAACCTTCTTGAGGAGCTGCCTGGGATAGTTTGCGCACAAAAGCATGGTGTGTACCATCAGCCGAAGTCTTTAACATCAAACCAAGATCTGAAATCAAAATCAAACGGCTGACCTGACATTTTTCCATGCCATTAGCAGAACCGGTCAAGGTCAAATAAAACAAGCTGCTTTGACCTTGCTTTTTGCCGTCAAGCTCATCCACATCTAGGCCAATGTATTGAGCCTTATAAGGATTGGCTGGGTCTAATTTGACTGTGCCTTTGCGCATCTCGCTGACAGTATCAAAGTCAACATCTTCGGTATCGCTAAAGTCAGACTTGGAAGCTAAGAGCGCCAAAAAAGGTGGACGTACACTTTGCACCCGCCAGTCAACCCGCTCAAGCCCAACAGTATGCAGGTCAAGCTTTTGTCCCGCTCTCAGAGGCAAAATGTTGCCTGGCTGGAGAAAATTGATCTCAGGATCAAGGGTCGGCACATTTTTGATGGAACGTTTGACTCGATTTAGCACAAAGCCACTGGTAGATCTTAAGCCGTCCTTCATGGCGCAAAGTAGGCCACGTCCGGCTTCCACCGGCAATTGCAGATGAATTTCCGTAGCTGGCTCATCTGCTGGTTGGAGAAGTTTTAAAGTTAATTTTTGCGAATTGTTCAAATCTGTCTGGGAAACTCTTTCCATAGCCTCCCAATTGGTGTTCTTGCTGCCTTTGGGTTTGATTTTCTGCGGCAAAAGAAAAACTTCCAGATGATTTAAAACATCACTGGGCTTGGTTTGCAGACTTGTTGTGACAATGATCTCAAAACCACGGCTCAAATTGGCATCATAGATGGGTGCAATTTTCATCTCGCGCACATCCATAACGCTATCAGCGCCAGTGATACCTAAAGCCATTTGCACCAGGTTACCTTTGGTTGGAGGTGCAATTATCTTTGAGCCTCGGTCATAATGCCAGCTTTGAAAGCCTGTGACCTTAACAACAGCTTGGGTGTTTTTTTCTGGCAACTGCAAAATGGGTGTGTTTAAAACAACCCGATCATTATCTGCATTCCAGATAAATTCAGTGGGGCCAAGGCGCATGGAACCATTTGGCACTGAGATCTGGATATTTTTTTGGACTAACTCGCGATTAACAGGATAGATAAAAGTTAAGGGCACTGTTAAAATATGCTTACCCTTTATAGATGGATCAATCCAAAGCGTCTCGCGACCGATATTTACCGCTTGGGGCGGAGTCGTATATAAAAGTTGTTTGGCCACCTTGATTCTGGGTGACATTGGTACATTCTCTAAGGAGATCGTGTACTTGGTGTTCGGCGTCAAGTGTTTAGTTGGCGTAAATTGCAGGGATGATTCTGTTACCCAGCGCCAAACGCCAGAGACATTAGGTGTAAGCTTAATGCCCTCAACCCGACTTCCTGCTCGACCAGGCCAGGGAGCCTCGCATTCGCTTGGCCAACGATCCCCATAATCCCGCCTACAATGCTCCACATCGGTTTCCATGGAGAGCACGATTCCTTCGCGCCACGGCTGATCGGCAGGAGCCCTGGAAACAAATTTTTTATAGGCTGGACCAGCTTGGCATTCAGGCACACCAAGGCTAAATGCTAGCCAAAAGCCTAACCCAAATACAAGCCAAGAAAGAAGTTTTTTCTGCATGACCACCCCACTCTGGATTAGCGTTCATTTAACGCTCCTCCAATTTTGTAGCGTTTCAAACAACGTCAAACATCAGCTGGCAATTTTGGGCCGCTGACTTGCGGTTTTGAAAAAATGATGCTCTACAAAGATAGAAAATTTTCCCTTTCCCTGCAATGCCAAGCCTCTTTCATGGCATATGTAGAAGCAAATTAAGATTTGGTCAAAAATGATAATGTAATTATCTCTAGATCTGTTTAAGCAGATACGTAGTTTTAGATCTGTCTATAAATACACCGTCTTTTTCTAGAAGAAAAAAAGTGCCATACAGAGCGTCACTTTTATATTTAAATTTTCAAAGTTTTATATATTATTTCTAGACTCCCACTTACAATCTCAGTATCCTGACTAAATTTGATTTATGGTGATTACAAAACTTCCTTGGAAAAATTTTTAAGAATTTTCTTTTGTTGATATAACCATGGCAACTCTATATATATCGCGAGTTTCTGAAAATATTAATCCAAATCTATTATTTTTTATTTGTTCTATAGCTTTTGCTAGAGAAGCCTCAGGACCACGTGTAGGATATGTTCTTTTAAATTCGATAATCATGCATGTATTTTTAGTAATTATTTCTAAGTCTGATTGACCTTTAACTGTTAAACGTTCTTTGATTTTTTGCAATGTAGATATTGGGATAAGCGCAGCATAAATTATTACCTTTCTACAGAATTTCGTAAATTTTTCGCCCGCCACCTAACCTCCCAAAATCATTCAATTTTTTTCGAAAAAGTCAATGTTTATGCCTAGTTGCGACCTCCCCGTATTTCCGTAGCCTGCACCCCACATTTATTGCCTAAACTGCTTTAGTCAAAATTCTAACCTAAAAAGTGCTATGCCGTGCTATTGTCAATGCTACGGTGGATCTTGTAAGAATTGTCTTGTCTAAGTATGCTGTTTTCCTATATAAAGTCAAAAAATAGGAGGCAGCCGTGGTGCAGTCAGATATCGTTTATGCGGCTATAAATCCAGGTTTCATACAATTTTTTGGGTCAGACAAGATTGCTGCCAAAACGTTTGCGAGCGCTATACAATCCGACCTTTATGCTTTTTCCGCCAAAGATGTGAGGGAATGGCGAGGCATGACTTCGATAAGCCGAGCTGCGTTTGGTGTTGTTCCGATCCCTACTTTGGAAGAATCTATAGCCTTGAGTAGAATCGGAAAGGAGTCGCCCAGAAGTTTAACTCCTTTGAAAAAACGAATCGAATGGACAATTAAAGCTTTTAGAGCGGAACTTTTAGAATGCAAATCTTTTGCTGGATCCATACAACTAACATATGCAAAAAACGTTCACGATAACACCATTATAGAGTGCTTAAAAACAATTGTAACCAATCTTCCAGAGGAATTTCTGAAGGTTTTTGCACCAAATGAGACATCCCCTGAAAAGATTATCGAAACAGCAACTGAAACTGTCTTGAAATTTAGCAGATAAAAAATTATTTACAAGTCGAGCTGGATTATACCCGATGAACGAAATGGTTATCGAGATAATGGATTCAGCTTTGGATGAAGCGATTCGGATTGCATCAAAAAATTCAGAAACAAATACTCAAAATTATTGTTTAAAAAAAGATATCAGAGACAACTCAGTTGACTCAACAACATATGGTAAAGTATTACGCTGGAAGAAAAGGTGTGATATTTTAGATTCTATCAAGAAGGTACACGAAGAAGGAATAAAAATAAAATGTTATGAAATTGCTGAAGAACATAATGTTAGTCTGCTTTAGTTAGCAAAATTAACATGATGTATAAAAGTAATAATAATTTAACAAAGGA
>JAFSZE010000097.1 GCA_017455745.1 Desulfovibrionaceae bacterium
ATTCAGGTGGGGGCAAAAGGAGGTTGATTTTCTGCGCCTTTGCCGACCAGAAAATGCATAAAAAGTTTCTACATATAATCTAAAATGTCGATTTTATGAGGCTTTCTCGATTTGGATTGGCACCCACCTGAATGGTTACATAATGTTGGTGTTTAGGTATTTATGCTAAAAAATCTATGTTTACTTTAACCTGTACAGTATTGCAGCTAATATAGGCGCGTTCTTTTTGTAGACGCCATAAACATAAGAAAATTTTTCAGGATGAAGATTTTAAGCAATCATGTTCTTTTAGTCTACCATATTTTTTTAGTTTACTTGATTTTAGTCTTAAACAAATTTTTTTAATCTTCTTGATAGTCAAATAGCACAATTTTGAGACGATAGGCGCACTTAGACCCCAATTTTTGACCAAAGAATTTTTTAATATCTGCGCAGTAACGTATAAATTATGGCCTAATTATTTTGTGGAAATATGGCTCTTAACCTAATTTGATGTGCTCAGCATCAATGTCAACGGTGGTTTTGGCTCGCAAATCGGCATTTTCGGCCCTTAGACGATAGCTAGTCGCCACAGCAACTCTTGTGCGATTGGCTTTCCGGCTAGCTAGTCCTTTAACTGTTTCGTCTAAAGAGTTTGTGTGGCAGATTCGACTGACAAGTGTTTCTCGTAAATTTTTGGCCAAGGTTTCGATGACCTGGAAGCTTTGCAGAAACATACTGCCTGTAAAATGTAGCAAGCGGGCTGTCAGACCAACAGTTTCGCCACTAATTTCCACATTTTCGCCGGTTAAAGAGGTCTTTTTGCTCTTAATTAGGAGATCTTGGGCAGCAAGAGTTGTTTTGTCTGGGACAATGATAGTAGCATTAGCCTTACTATCTCTGGTTAAAATCTGTAAAATCCAGGCCGAGCCATCGTTAAGCAGAGCCAAAAGAACTTGATCGTTGACTTCTGGTGCTAAAAGACAGCCGCAAGCCCTCTTGGCCTGCATAATGCCAAAGCGGCCAACCACAAGAGCATTTTGGCCATCTGTGCTTTGGACGTAGGCTGCCTCAAGAGAGCTTTGCAAAGACGGATGTGTCAAAACTTTTGTTTCGTATTCCATGGGAGATAAATCTTGCTAATATTTGTATTATTAGAAAAAATAGCTTACAATTTTTAATGAATTAATTTGAAGAAGCCGAGAATATAAATTGGATTAAAATAAAAAAGCAAAAGCAAAAGAAAAAAAGAAAACAAAATGAAAAGGAAAAAAGTTGAAAAACAAAAAATGTTAAAATAAGCAAACAAATAATAGTATACACCTTAATTTCCGCTTAATTTTGTTCGTTTAGATATATACTATTTAAATAAACATCTTAAAGTGAGGCTTGGTTAAAGTTATGATTAAACTCGCATAAAGATAGTGGTTATTAGAATTACATTTAAAAGATATGTAACTTTGCTTCTTATGAGAACAAAGAATAGGTAGGATTGCTATATAACTCTGAATACATAATGTTAATGCATCCAGATAATTTATTTAGATAAGATATGGCGATTAGAATAAGATCTTTTTCTCTTTTAAATTATTCGAGAATTATTTATTTCAACTTAGTACAGTTTGTCTTTTAACTAGTCCATAAATTATCTTTTAACTTGCTACGGTTTGTCTTTTGCATAGTTTATGAATTGTCTTTTAACTTGGTAGAGCATAGTTTGTTAATGTGTCAGTTTATTAACTTGTTAGTTACATTGTAATTTGTTTAGTCAGCATGCGGTACAAATCTTTCAGCCCGCAAGAGGTCCATGTCTGTTCCACGCAGATCGGTTAAAATTGCCTGTCTGGTTTCGGCTTGCTTAAGATCGGCAGCATGAAAATTGGCTAAGGTTAAATTGGCCCCAGAAAAGTTGGTCCGTTCGATTTTAGCATGGGAAAAATCAGCCATGGTCAGATCGCTTTTGGAAAAATCAGCCTGGGTGAGATTGGCCTTTAAAAAACAAGCTTTAGCTAATGGTGTTTGGGCCAATTTAGCCAGAGTCAGATCACATTGGGCAAAATTGGCTGTTTCAAGGTTGGAGGCTGTAAAGCTTGCACCCAAAAGTTGGCTGCCAATAAAGGCTGCACGGATTAAGGTGCAGTTGGTAAAGGTTGAATCGGAAAAATTGCCATTCATGGCAATGAGTTGGGTTAAATCGCAATCAATAAACACCATTTTTTTGCCAGAACAATCTTGCAGAATAAGCATGGCAGCCTGCGACTCTTTTATGGTTAGATCGCTCACATCGCAGGTCAAAAAATGGGTTTGGGTTAGATCACACTTTTGTAAGATAGGTATATTAGTTAGGCCCATCAAGGTCGCTTGGGCTAGGCAGGCGTAATTTAAGTTCACATTTTCAAGGGAGCCATCTTGGATAACCATTTTTGTACAGTTGGCACTCTCCAAGTTGCAGTTTGTGAAATTAGCCCGCACAAAGGATGTTGTGGCCAGATTGGCTTTGATAAAGGTAGAATCTGTGATTTGGGCCTCATCTAAAGTGGAATCAGTTAAATTGGCTTCACTAAAATCGCAGTTGGCGATTGTGGCAGATGTAAAGTCGCAACCGGTCAGGTTACAGTTTTTGAAAATGCAGTCCTTGATGGTTTTGGCGGCAAAAGATGTCTCAGCAAAATCTTCCCCACTAAAATCAATGCCTTGAATAAGCATGGGTTCTTCGTCTACATCTTCAGGATTTTCATCTAAAGTGTCATTATCTAAATCTTCATCTGGATTAAGATCTGTGTCTCCTTTGATCTCATAATAGCTAGCATCTCGTTTAGGCTTAAGCTCATCTAAGTCTTCTTCGCTTAATTGCTCGTTTTCAGCATCTAATTGTTCGTTCTCAGCATCGGGCTGGTTTTCAGCATCTATTTGCTGGTTTTGTTCGTTTTTAATCTTATTTTGATCGTAAGTTTCGCTCATTTAAAAGTCTCTCTGGCCTTGATGATGGTATTGGTGAGATCGGCGCCGTCAAAGATTGTGCCAGGATTTTGGGTTATCCGTGCTAGATCAACGCCGTAGAGATTGGCACCTTTAAGATTGGTCGAACCTAGATTTGCTTCATGCAAGGAACCTTCAAAGAGATCGCAGCCTTGCATATCTGCGCTTTGCAGATTGCTGCGTGAAAAATCCCCCAAACGTAATGATGCACCACGCCAGTTTGAGCCTGTAAAGTCACTGTCACTTAAGGTGGCATCAGTGGCACTAACTTTTAAAAATTTGGCCAAAGATCCATCAACCTCAGTCCAAGATCCACCGTTCATGGTGGCCGAGGTTAGATCAGCTCCTTGGACGCTTGTGCCAACACAGACACTTGCCTCATCAAGATTGGCTTCTTGTAAATTGGCCGCAGCAAGATTGCAGGCGTGGATGTCAGAGCCTTTGAGATTAGCTTTCATGAAAATAGCTTTGGGCATTTGCGCAAAGCGAAATCTAGCGTCAGTAAAGTCTGCCTCAGAAGCGTTAAGATTGGCTGCTGAAATATTTTGAAAAGTGGTACCTTGAAAAGACCCCTTGGTCAAAATGGCTTCATCCAAAATAGCCTCAGAAAAGAGCGCATCCGAGGCGTTGATGGCAGTTGCGTCACATTTTGCGAGATTGGTTTCAGCAAAGAGGGCACTTGTTACACAGGCTTTTGCTAGCGAGGCAGAAGTCAAATTGGCCCCAGAAAAATCAGTCTCTGTGCAGTCAGTTTCGGCTAAAATGGCTTTGGTTAGATTTGTACCCAAAAGTTTAGATTGGCTAAGATTTGAGCCTGTAAGATCGCAGCCTTCCATATCAAGATTGGACAGATCTAGAAGGGAGAGGTCAAGGTTTGCCAGCACCAAACCTTTAAGGCTTTTTTCAGCCACAACCCAAGCTATAAAGCTCTTCCTGTCTTTGGGTGGACGGAGATCTGCATCTTTAGGTGCAGCATCTGGTGCATCATCTGCTGGAGTAGCTTTGGGCAGATCGGGTAAAGGTGGTTTGGGCGGAAGTTTTGCTTGCGGCTCATTGGGCAACGTAACATTGGCTTTTTGGGCCAGATCTTCTAGGGTTGGTAGATGCAGATTTTTGATCATGGCATCAAATTCAGCGATTTTGTTCGAAATTGAGCCAGGAGCAAAGCCTGCGATCTGCTCCAAACGTGTGGCATAGGCTTTTATGCCTGCTGGATCTTTGGGGATATCGCTATCTAAAGCTTGCATAAAGCTGTTAGCTTTTTCAGGCGACATACCAGCCTTGACGAAAGCATCTATAGTATTTTGGGTTGGATCTCCGGCTGACTTTGCCATGAGTTTTTGGCCACCAGGACCCTGAAAAATCATGGACGTGCGCATGGTCTCAAGAGTGCTAGGGCTTGGTTTTAGGATGGCATTAAATTGAGCCAGATATTTATCAACTAAAACTTCCCACTCCGCAGCATTTTTGGCTAGGGCAGGGTTAGGCTTTGGAAGATTAAGGGCCTTGTCCACATTTTTGATTGCATCAGCAGGTAAACCAAAATTTTTTAAAACTTCCGCTACAGTTGGCTCTTTGGTGGCGGCTTGGGCGCGGGTTAAGGCATCAAATTCCTGCATTTGAGCCGCTATCTCATCTAATTTTTTACGGGTGCTAGCTATCTGGGCTTGGGTTAGAGGTGGCACTCCGGCTTCAGCTAGTCCCTTGTTGATTTCAGGCAGGTTTTCAGTGAAAGCTTTTTGCAGTTGGGCTTTGTGGTCCACAGGGGGCGGAAGTTCAAACTTAGGAATATCTGCCTCAGGGGCTTTTTTTAGGGCAGCCAGTGCATCTTGGTCATCTTGGGGAGCGGCCAAAGCTTCCAAGTCTTCTGCCTCTAGGTCCTCAAGGGTATCGGCTTCAGGTTCAGAAAAATCTTCTAAAATAACGGCTTCTTCAGGAAGACTTTCTTCTGGGATAATTTGAGCCTTTAGGGCCAGAATATCGCTACCCTTTTCATCAAGGCAGCTAACCAGTGCATGCCAGAGGATAATACCTACAAGTTCGTTGGGGAAAAAGAGCACAGTATCGCAAGAAACAGCATGCTCAAGGTACTCTTGGTCGCGTTGGACAAAAAAACGTAAGGTTTTGCCAGGCAGATGGCCACTAATGTTTTGCTCTTTTGGGTGTAGACCCAAAAGTGTATAGGGTTCATCGCCATTAATTCCTTGCGGCAGTCTTTGGGCTTTTTGGGCTAAATTATAGAATGCCCAATCAAAATCATCGGGTCCATCGGGCCAACGGTATTTTAGCCAGGCGGCATCATAGGTGCCCATATTTTGCATACGGCAGGGCCAGGCACCTCGAGGTGCTGGGCAGGCAGGTGTACCGAAGGGTTCATTTCTGGCGGTCAAAGGGGCTCGTTTGACCTGGGTTATGGCCAAACCTTCTGGGTTTTCACTCTTTCCCCCCCAGGTATCTTTCCAGGTAAGGGGATAGGAAGCAAAAGGCGTGTTAGTTTCTAGCAAAAACTCGCGTTTGGTGTTGGCAAAAGTTATGCTCACAAGTTTTTGGGTGATAGAAGTCCCTTCTGGGGCATAGGCACGCCCTATGAGCAGCCACTCAGGCTCTATTTTGGGTACACCAGAGTCAAGGACTAATCCAGCATTTTTGGGATCATGTTTGAGCATGACTTCCATGGCATGCATGGCTGCACCCCAAGCAGCATCAGGGGCAATAACTTTTCC
>JAFSZE010000098.1 GCA_017455745.1 Desulfovibrionaceae bacterium
CATATCAATATAGAATAAATTAAATAAACATAAATGTAACATTATGTGCGCTTTTTTTACCATTTAGTATGAAAATTTATATTTGGAAAAGAAAGAGCGAGCATATGCAAAATTCATGCCGTTAGGCGACTGAACCCTTACCTTAATTTTTTTAAGATAGACTTATAACTTAAGACTCACATATTTTACAGTATTTGCTTTTTGCCATAAAAAGTCCAAGAGATTTAATTTAAATATTCAATAGAATATATACCAATTTATAACATAGATTACTTGTATTTTAGATTTAATGTCTGCAATAGATAAATGGATGTTTGTACAAGTTAGAAGGAGGCTATTCTGCATCAAGTTGGCGCAATCTATTTTATCGGGCCTAGGGCCTGTGGCAAGACATCTGTTGTGCAAGTACTCGCGCAACAGCTTAATCTACCCTCGAAAGATCTTGATGTTTATTTTACAGAAAAACTCAATATATCTATCGAGAGCTATGTGCAAGAACATGGCTGGCAAGCCTTTAGGACAAAAGAAACAGCTCTCTTACAAGAAGTTACAGAGCTCTATTATCCCCAATCTGTTTTAATCTCGACAGGCGGTGGGGTAATCTTAGCTCAAGAAAATCGTACTTATATGCAAACCCATGGCAAGGTGATTTATCTACAAGTGCCAGCAGAGCTCTTAGTGACACGTTTGCGGAAAGATCCGAAAGTTTTGCAACGACCTGCTTTGACAGAGTTAAGTCTTGAACAAGAAGTAAAGCAGATACTTATGGCAAGAGAACCACTCTATCTTGAAATGGCTGATCAAGTTGTGTCTGCTGAGGAGCCATTGCCTATGGTGGTTCAAGCCTGCCTTACACTCTGCAAGAAATGGCTTGCGTAACACGCTTTGTTTCACGAGAAATGCGTTGACATGCGCTACCTACAGGGTTAAACTTACTTGATTGTTTTTTTACGCTTAATATTGCGTTTTTTGAGCATCCTCTAGGGGGAAACTGCATGCTGGATCTGAATCTAACCTTGTTTTTTCAACTCGCAAATTTTTTCATTGCCCTGTATTTGCTGAATATTTTACTCATTCGGCCCATTCGGGACGTCTTGAAAAAACGGCAAGCCATTGTCGATGGTCTAACAAATGAGGCTGAAGATTTTGAGACTAAAGCCCAAAAAAGTCTTGCAGATTACGATGCTGCTTTACAAAAAGCACGGCAGGATGCGGGCTTAGCAAGGCAACAAGGGCGCGAAGCGGGTTTGGCCGAGCAACACACTTTGGTTTCTTCGGCTCAACAAGAAGCGCGGACAATCTTAAATAACGCCCGTGACACAATGCAAAAAGAGGCAGCAGCGACCTTAGAAAAACTGCGTGCAGATACGGGAAAGCTCTCTCAGTTACTTGCTCAACGAATCTTAGGGAATTAACAGCATAAGCTTTTGCCGTCATTTAGGTGTGGGGGTGCAATTTGAAACTGCAAACCAAGCGTTTGATTTTGTATGTAGGACTTTTTATCTGTCTTTTTGCCACTGAGGCCTTTGCCAATGAAGGCCATGAACCGCGCTGGGGTGATTTTGGCTACCGCGTGGTCAACTTCATTCTCTTTTTTGGCATTCTGTGGTATTTCACAGGTAAATTAGTTAAAAAATATTTCAAAGGGCGGCGTCAAGAGATTCAAGACACTTTTGACAATCTTGATGCTCGCAAAGTCCAAGCCAAGCAAAAACTTGCTGAAGTTGAAGCGCATATTGCGAACTTAGAGCAAGAGCGGAAAGCAATTCTTGATGAGAGCCGTCAACAAGCTGAGGCCCTCAAAGCAAGAATTATTGAAGATGCTAAACGCCAGGCTGAACAGATTGTAGCTCAAGCTAAGCTCTCAGCTGAAAATGAAGGGCGTTCCTTATTGGCGCAAGTACGTTCCACCATGGCAGATGAGATTGTGGATGCAGCTGAAAAACTTTTGCGGGAAAAGCTTGGCACCGCTGATCACAAAAAGCTGATCAATAATTCCTTAAAGGTGGTGCTCAATTGATAAATACCGTGGTCGCACGCAGGTATGCCAATGCCATCTTTGCGTTAAGTGAAACTGAGGGGGATAAGGCGCTGGCCCATCGTGGCGAGTGTCTGGCGAATTTAAGTGCCATGATAGCCGCATCGCCCGGCTTGGACTTGACCTTGAAAAGTCCTGTGGTCAGCATTGAGGAAAAGAAAGCTGTGGTTGGCAAATTGCTAGCCAAAATCAAAGCTGACAATATCATGCAGAATTTCTGCTTTTTATTAGCAGATAAAGAACGACTCGCTTTTTTGCGTGAAATTGCCACGCTCTATGGTGAGTTGCTTGACGAGAAAAAAGGGGTTGTTCGTGGTCGTGTAACAACGGCGATTTCGCTTTCCCCAGAAGATGAGAAGCAAATTCTTAATGCGATCTCAACTAAAAAAAGCGGACGTGAAGTAAAACTGGAATTTGCTGTCGATGCAAGTATCCTGGGTGGAATGGTGCTCCAAATGGGTGATAAAGTGTGGGATGCCAGTTTGCAAGCCCAATTATCTACTCTGCGGGAGACTTTCAAGAGGGGTGAGTAAGTAGATGCAGATCAAAGCTGAAGAAATTAGCAAGATCATCCAAGAGCAAATCCAGAACTACGGTCAACGCGTGGAAATGAGTGAAACAGGTACCGTCCTCTACATTGGTGATGGTATCGCCCGCGTGCACGGCGTCAAAAATGCCATGAGCATGGAACTCCTGGAATTTCCTGGAGGGGTCATGGGCATGGTCCTCAACCTGGAAGAGGACAACGTCGGCGTAGCTCTGCTTGGCTCTGATGTAGGCATTAAGGAAGGCGATACGGTTAAACGTACCGGGAAAATTTTCTCAGTGCCTGTGGGTGAAAAGGTTATGGGCCGGGTCTTGAATCCTTTGGGCCAACCGATCGACGGTTTAGGCCCCATTGAATCTGACCAGGTGCGTAACGTAGAAATTAAAGCACCCGGCATCATTGCCCGTAAAAGTGTGCATGAACCCATGCCGACGGGCCTTAAGGCCATTGATGCCATGACCCCCATTGGTCGTGGACAGCGCGAATTGATCATTGGTGACCGCCAGACCGGTAAAACAGCTGTGTGCATCGACGCCATTTTGGCGCAGAAAGAGACCGATATCCATTGCTTCTATGTGGCAATTGGCCAGAAAAAGGCCTCTGTAGCACTGGTTGCGGACACCTTGCGTAAACATGGCGCTATGGAATACACGACCATCATTTCCGCTACAGCTTCTGATCCTGCTCCTCTGCAGTATATTGCGGCTTACACCGGTTGTACGATGGCCGAGTATTACCGTGATAACGGCAAACATGCCTTGATTATCTATGACGATCTGTCCAAACAAGCTGTAGCTTACAGACAGATGTCCTTATTATTACGGCGTCCTCCCGGACGTGAAGCCTTCCCCGGTGACGTCTTCTACTTGCACTCCCGTTTGCTTGAAAGAGCAGCTAAACTCAATGATAACTTAGGTGGTGGCTCTTTAACAGCTCTGCCCATCATTGAAACCCAAGCTGGTGACGTCTCGGCTTACATTCCTACCAACGTTATTTCAATTACCGATGGTCAGGTTTATCTTGAACCCAACCTGTTTAACGCAGGTGTCCGTCCGGCTATTAACGTAGGTCTGTCCGTCTCTCGTGTGGGTGGTGCAGCACAAATTAAGGCCATGAAACAGGTCGCTGGTACCATGCGTCTTGACTTGGCCCAGTACCGTGAACTGGCCGCCTTTGCACAGTTTGGTTCAGACCTTGATAAGGCTACCAAAGCCAAATTGGATCGTGGCGCCCGTCTAGTTGAATTGCTCAAACAACCGCAATATCATCCCATGCCCGCTGAGGAACAAGTGACCTCCATTTGGACTGCAACCCGTGGCCACATGGATGATGTACCGGTTGATAAGGTTCGCCAATTTGAAGCTGACCTTTTGACTTTCATCCGCGATACCAAGAAAGATGTCCTCACTGCTATTAAGGACAAGAAAGTAATTGATGAGGGTGTTGAGAGTGCCTTGACTGAAGCGGTTACGGCCTTCAAGAAGGGCTGGCAGGCTTAGTTTAAGGGGGTACTTACATGCCTTCACTCAAAGACGTTAAGATGAAAATCGTAGGCGTCGGTAAAACTAAGCAGATCACCAAAGCCATGAATATGGTGGCTTCGGCGAAGCTTAGAGGTGCTCAAGCTAGAATTGAGGCCTTCCGACCCTATGCGGCAAAGTACCATGATGTCTTGGCCGAACTGTCGGCTAAGGTGGAGGGCAATGCACATCCCTTGCTCGCCGAGCATGCGGAAAAGAAAAACTGCGCCATAATCGTAGTCACCAGTGACCGCGGCTTGTGTGGCAGTTTTAACGGCAATATTATTGCCAGTGCGTTGAAATTGGCCAAGGAAAAGATAGCTAGCGGCATGACGGTTAAATTTAGCTGCGTCGGTCGTAAAGGCCGCGATGCTGTGCGGCAAGCTGGCTATGAAATCATAGCAGCCTATGCAGATCGCATGGGTAGCATTGATTTTTCCTTAGCTTCAACAGTTGCCCAAGAATTGATTCATGGTTATGAGGCACTTAACTTTGATGAGGTGTGGTTGATCTATGGAGAATTTGTCTCTATGGGCCAACAACCTCCCAAGACCTTGTGTCTTTTGCCGCTAAAGACTCCCCAAGCGGATGAAAATGCTGCTCCCGCCGAAGCTACTGGGCCCCATTGCGAATATGTCTATGAGCCTCGGGAAGAAAAATTGTTGGCTGAATTGTTGCCGCGTTATGTCAATGTGCAAGTCTATCGTGGATTATTAGACACTTCAGCGAGTGAACATGCAGCCCGCATGGCTGCCATGGATAATGCCACTCGCAACTGTAATGAAATGATCAATTCACTGACCTTGCTCTACAACAAGACACGTCAGGCTTCAATTACTAGCGAACTTATTGATATTGTCGGCGGCGCAGAAGCGCTGAACGGTTAAGGAGCCGTAGTATGAGCAAAAATACTGGAAAGATCGTCCAGGTTATCGGCGCTGTCGTGGACGTTGCCTTCCCGGATGGCAACCTGCCGAATATCCTGAACGCCCTTGAAATTCATAACACCAACAACCCCAATGCCGAGGATTTGGTCTGCGAAGTGGCACAACATTTGGGTGACAATGTTGTCCGTACCATCGCCATGGATGCGACCGACGGTCTGACGCGGGGCATGGAAGCGGTGGATACAGGCAAACCAATTATGGTGCCTGTAGGCAAAGCTTCTGTGGGGCGTATCTTGAATGTCTTAGGGCGTCCTGTGGATGAACTTGGACCGGTAAATGCGGAAAAATATTATCCCATTCACCGCCCGGCCCCAGAATTTACGGAACAAAACACCAAGGTTGAGCTCTTAGAAACGGGCATCAAAGTGGTGGATCTGCTTGTACCATTCCCCAAAGGTGGCAAAATGGGCCTCTTTGGTGGCGCTGGTGTGGGTAAGACCGTTATTCTGATGGAAATGATTAACAACATTGCCCAACAACATGGTGGTTCATCCGTCTTCTGCGGCGTAGGTGAACGTACCCGTGAAGGCAATGACTTATACCATGAGCTGAAAGAAGCTGGGGTTTTGCAGCGTTCGACACTAGTTTATGGTCAGATGAATGA
>JAFSZE010000099.1 GCA_017455745.1 Desulfovibrionaceae bacterium
ACACATGGGACAACTGTTACGACACGCCCCACATCTAATACAACGCTCAAGCTGCCATTTCCAAAAACTCATCCTCTCAGGCAGACTCAAACTCTCCACAAAGGCCAATTCTCTGGGAACGTAATTGGGATCATATGGTTGCAAATCTTGCGCCTTTTCGGCCCCAACAATCACATCACTCTTGTTACTCAGCCGACAAGTGCAACTTAAACACTTGCCCTGAGCTTCTTTGGCCAAATCTAAAACGACGTCTTTACCATCAACGACAACCTTAACCGTCGTATCCTTGATCTCAACAGAACTTATGGTTTCATAACGCCCAAGCTTATCCTGCACAGCGCCAAGATCAAATGTGCCACCACAAGGCATGGTAAATAGAGTCACTGAGCTTCGATCAATCAACTCTTCCTGCTCTAGTTCCACAACCGAACGCACATCACAGGCTTTAACCAAAAGACCAACCTTCTTGCCCTTATATTCAGTCAAATAGGTGGCTAAATTTTGGGCATTAAACGGCCCAAAAACTAGACGATCAAGGTCTTTTTGATCATGGATGAACAAAGGTACCACATGCACATCATCGCGGCCCTTCTGCCAACCAATGACCACATCAAAATCAGCCAAACGCTCGGCAATAGCAGCCTTTAACTTATCAAGCGGGTCCAAAAGACCACAATTTAAGGGCAAAACACTTTGGGCTCTACTGGCAAGATCTGGCAAATCAAAAGCTTTGGCTTCAACTTGGGCGAAGGTTTGGGCCCGACCCAATTCATGGATCTGGTCGGTAAATTTGGTGACAACTTCCTGCCACCTCTGACCTTCAGAAGCAGAAACCCAGGTATATTCAAAACGCTTGGAATCAATGCCTAAAATGGGCAAAAAGTGCTTTAAAACTTCCAATCTGCGTCTGGCATAAAAGTTGCCACTGGAATAGTGACAGTCTCTGGGATGACAGCCAGACACAAGCACACCATCAGCACCATTGAAAAAGGCTTTTAAGATAAAAAGCGGATCCACACGCCCAGAACAAGGCACCCGAATAATTCTTAGATCTGTCGGCTGTTTGGCGCGTGCAACCCCTGCCGTATCAGCACCGCCATAAGAACACCAATTGCAGAGAAAGCCGACAATGCGGAGTTCTTGGCTATTTAGATCTGACATAGTGCATTGACCTCCGCTAAGATTTGATTGTCAGTGGCATGAGCCAACTGAATGGCACCTTGAGGACAAGTGGATGTGCATAGACCACAACCTTGGCACATGGTCTCAATGACGCGAATCTGGGTCCGGCCACGCTCTTCCACACTCTTAATGGCCCCAAAAGGACAAGTCCGCACACACTTGCCGCAGACAACACAGCGCATATTATTGACTCTGGCAATCTGCGGATTGCTGCTTAAGGTATCACGGGACAGCAAGCCCAAGACCTTGGCTGCACAAGCAGAACCTTGAGCCACAGAGGCTGGAATATCCTTGGTGCCCTGACAGACACCAGCCACAAAGACACCGGCAGTATTGGTCTCAACAGGCTTTAACTTCACATGGCTTTCCATGAAGAAACCAGCATGATCATACGAGATCCTAAGCTTCTCAGCCAATTCCTTGGCCCCGGCACTAGCCTCAATGCCCACAGCCAAAACAACCAGATCAGCCTTGATCTCCACAGGCTGGCCCAAAAGCGTATCCATGCCCATGACAACCAAATGACCTAAACCATCCGGATAGATCTGGGAAACACGACCCCTAATATATTCAGTGCCATATTCTTCTACAGCACGCCTCGTGAACTCATCATAGAGTTTGCCGGTAGCGCGAATGTCCATGTAGAAGACATAGGACTTGGAATCTGGAATATGATCTTTGGTCAAGATGGCCTGCTTGGCTGTATACATGCAGCAAAATCCAGAACAACCTGGCCTGCCAATGGAACGATCCCTGGAACCGACACACTGCACAAAAACGATGTTTTTGGGCTCACGACCATCAGATGGCCGCAAAATGTGACCACCGGTTGGCCCTGAGGCATTCATCAAACGTTCATAGGCCAAAGATGTAATTACATCTGGGTATTTGCCACCGCCATATTCCTGATACACATGCCAATCAACAAGATCGTAACCTGTGGCGGCCACAATGGCGCCCACCTCTTCGGTCACAACCTCATCTTTCATCTCATAATTGATGGCTTTGGTGGGACAAACCTTGGCACAAACACCACACTTGCCCTTGGTTATCTGGCGACAATAATCGGCATTGATGACAGCTTTCTTGGGAATGGCTTGGGGGAAAGCAATGGTGATGGCCCGGGTTTTGGCTACACCTTCGTTAAAACGATCGGGCACATCTTTGGATGGACACTTCTCTAAACAGGTGCCACAACCGGTACACTTGTGCCAATCAACATAGGTGGCCTTCTTTTTGATCTTGACCTGGAAATTGCCCACATAGCCGCCAATATCCTCAATTTCGGATTTGGCATACAGGGTAATGTTGGGATGCTGGGCACAGTCAACCATCTTGGGTCCCAAGATACAGGCTGAACAGTCAATGGTGGGGAAGGTCTTATCAAGCTTGGCCATCTTGCCACCAATGGTGGCCTCACGCTCAACCAAGATGACCGGCAAACCACCATCAGCACAGTCCAGGGCGGCCTGAATACCAGCCACACCACCACCGATGATCAAAACTTTCTTGATGACCGGAAATTCTTGGGCAAATAGGGGCTGATTGCGCCTTAACTTTTCAACAGCCATGGCCACAAGCTCAGTGGCCTTATTGGTGTTTGGCTCAACGTCTTTGCCAATCCAGGAGACATGCTCACGGATATTGGCCATTTCAAACATGAAGGGATTTAACCCAGCCCGCTCAACGGTCCTGCGAAAGGTTGGTTCATGCATCCTAGGACTACATGAAGCCACAACCACACCATCCAAAGCATACTCATGAATGGCTGCTTCAATGGCGGCCTGACCTGGTTCAGCACAGGTATACATGGGGTCTGTGGCATAGACCACGTCCGGGAAAGTTGCCGCACGCTTGGCTACTTCCGCACAATCAACGGTTCCACCAATGTTGGAGCCGCAATGGCAGATAAATACACCGATCCGCATTTTAAGCTCCCTCCGCTAATTTTTGGCTTGCGCCCATTTGGCAAGCAAATTATTTGGTGAAACGATCAACTTCTTTAAGCCCAAATCCTTGGGCTCAAGACCCAAAGCCAAACCAATAAACTGGGTATAATAAAGGATAGGCAGATTCAAAACCTTATTTAAACCACGCTCGGCCTGACCCTGCCTCAAATCAAGATTCATCTGACATAAAGGACAGGCTACCACAATGGCATCTGCCTGCAGATCATGGGCTAAATTTAAGATGCGGCCAGAGTTCTGCTGGGTTAATTTCCGATTGGGAATACCAAAGGCAGCCCCACAACAAGCAGTTTTGAGCGGAAAATCAAGCATCTCGGCCCCACAAGCCTCCAACATCCGCTCCATAAGCATGGGATTTTCCGGATCCTCAAACTTCATGCGCTCTCTGGGCCGACTCATAAGACAACCATAATAGGCCACAAGCTTAAGACCAGCCAAACTTTTGGTAACTTTGCCCGCAAGCACATCCAATGGTACGCTTTCAGCCATGGCCTGCATGACACTAGTCGACTCAGGCAAAGTTTGACTTAAAGGGGCATCCAAAAGCGCATTGACCTTATGCCGAAAATCAACATCATCCAAACGCTCTTTGGCCGCTTTAAGATTGGATAAACAGCTCGGACACGGCGTAACTACAAGATCGGCACCTTGTTTAGCAGCTAAATCAAGATTTCGACCACAAAGTGCTGCTGAGAGCTCATGACTTGTGGCATGGGCTGGGGTTGAACCACAACAGTTCCAACCAGAAATTTCGTTTAGGGTTATGCCTAAAGCCTTACAGCAAGCTTGCGTTGAGAGCTCATAATCTAGCGAGGAACCGTGAGCCGAACAGCCGGGATAGTAGGCAATATTCATGACGCACCTCGCTGATTGTTCTGTTCAATAAAACGCTCAAAAATTCTGGTTACGGCCTTAACACCCTCTGGTGGCTGATGGGGCAGTAAACCAAGCTTCCGTTTTAAGAGCGCTTTGGGAGCCAGATCCACATCGGTCCAAAAACGACCTGACCTGAGCATAAAGAGCACCATGGTGCCGATTTCATAGCTGCGACCAAAATAGCGCACTGTGGCCAAGAAGGACTTGAAGAATTTTTCCACTGCAGGCACAGCCACGGAATTATTTTCACGGGCCATGTGGCGCAATGTTTCCATCACTTGGGCCACATCTATTTCATTGGGGCAACGTAAACTGCACGTTGAACAGGATAAACAGAACCAGAGAGACCGTGCTTTAAGCACATAATCTTTTAAGCCTAATTGCACCCCGCGCATGATCTGACTTACCTGCAGATCATAGACAAAACCAGCTGGGCATCCTGCAGAACAATTGCCGCACTGATAACAGCTCGCAATGTCTTGCTGGCTTTTAGCCGCAACTTGCTTGGTGAAGTTAGGATCAGAGCGATCTAAGGAAATTGCCATGCAACACCTCGAAAAACAAATTGGAAGCCAGCTATCCCAGCAAGGCTTCGTCTTGGCACAAGAAAAATTCTATCCCAAAATAGGCCAAAATCAAAGAGGTTCTCATTTTTTGAAATTAAATTTCATTTTCATCTTTGCCGAATATGAGCATTTTCTTAAGTTTTTCTGTAAAAAAATTTAAGATATACCCAACTATTTGAGCTAGTCGCGACAAAAGTGACTAGGCAAAAAGCGCTCAAGGCAAAAAAAGTTAGGACTAAAAAGGGTAAAAGCACCTGTAACTGCAAGTGTAAGAGAAAGTACAGGTGGATGTGCAGTACGGATAAACCTTAAGCTGTCCTAAGCCGCCATGAAGTTGGATGACGATTGAAGTTTTATTTTTTTAAGCTGCTTGGGCTTTAGAAGACTTTGAGCTTTAAGCTAGGCTTCGCGTCCAAGCATGGTTAATAAAAGCATGGGGAATACGCGCATAGGGCAGCTCAAGATAGCTAAAAGATAGTCTAGGCTTAGACTAAAGCCTTAATTATTTACCAAAATGGCGGCAAAATCCTGAAAAAAGGCAGAAATTGGCCTAAAATGGTGCTACTTGGATAGAAAATTCTTAACCATTCGCTCCCTCTGATTTGCCTCTTATGATCTGCCTTTTAAGGCTGAGCTCTAAAATATATCGTAAGGCTAAGGCCATAATATATATTGATACAGTGTCAGACCCACAGAAGCAGACAGCCATACTTGGTAGCCTAGCTAGGCTAGCTAGACTAGTTAGACTTCTTGCGAGATCTTAAAACTGGCTTATAAGTTTCTATTTCTCAAAAAAGGGGATTGAAGGTTTGAAATGATTGAAATGATCGAAATGATTGGAATGATTAAGATGATTGGACTGATTGGAATCGGGGAATGCTATGGGTGGTAGACAATTTATATTATCTGGATTTCACCATTCACCTAGAGATATTTGATACCACAATCAATATATAGATAATATTATATCTTATATGTGTATGGATCGTTATATATTGGTATATATTTGTATACATTTTACTAATAAACTGAGAATAAAAGATTATACGATTGCAAGATTTCAAGATTGTAAGATTGGATAGTGTAAGATTGTAAGATTCTAATATTATAACATTTAATATTCTAAGATAACAAGCTATATATTGTAAAATATGGGTTATAAAGTATAATATAAGTTACAAAATATATGTTCTTGTTAAACATAAGTTAATTATCCAATAAAGTATATTCTTGTTTTTTATAGTCAAAAAAATATTTTATCTAATATTGATTAGCGTAATTTTATACGTTTATAATCATATTTTTTAAGATATTTTTGATTTTAAAAACTTATTCTACTTATACAAATTTATTTTAAAATTTTTATATGAAATGGAAAAAGTTATGCCCGATACTGAAATTTGCGACTTAAATCGCCTGCCATTGGCTAATGTAGATTTCTCAAATATTAGAGAACAAAATAAAATC
>JAFSZE010000100.1 GCA_017455745.1 Desulfovibrionaceae bacterium
CAAGAGGTCTATATAAAACTAAATCTGGTAAATTATTAAATGCTGATGTCAACGGAGCATTAAATATTTTACGGAAAAGTAAAGTTGTGGATCTTTCGATCCTATACTATAGAGGCGATGTGGATACGCCTGTAAGAATAAAAATTGCATAAATTACACTTCTTATGAAGCCACCCCTTTATGGGGTGCGGTAGTTCACCCTGCGCTAAACAACTGGAGACTTTATGAATATCATTGCCATCATCCCAGCCCGCATGGGATCAAGTCGTTTCCCGGGCAAACCCCTAGCCGATATCCATGGTGTGCCCATGGTTGGCCATGTGGCTTTTCGGACCAAAATGAGCCCGCTTCTTAACGCAACCTATGTGGCCACCTGCGATGATGTCATTCAAAAATATTGTCAAGATGCCGGTTTGCCCTGCATCATGACTAGTGACACCCACGTCAGATGCTCCACTAGGACCGCCGAAGCCCTCTTAAAAATTGAAGAACAAACCGGCTCCAAAGTTGATATTGTGGTCATGGTGCAAGGGGATGAACCTATGCTTTTACCGGAAATGATTTCCAAAGCAGTTCAGCCTCTAATAGATGATCCCAAGATCAATGTGGTCAACCTCATGGCCCAAATGGATACCTTAGATGAATTCAACGATCCCAATGAAGTCAAGGTGGTCGTTGATCACAATAGCGATGCCCTCTACTTTTCCCGCGAACCCATCCCCTCGCTCAAAAAAGGTGCGCAAAAAGTCCCTATGCGCAAACAGGTCTGCATCATTCCCTTTAGACGCGATTATCTGCTGAAATTCAATGCCCTAGAAGAAAGCCCGCTGGAAATCTATGAGTCGGTTGATATGTTGCGCATTCTTGAGCACGGCGACAAAGTACATATGGTTGAAGTCACATCTCGCACCTATAGCGTTGACACACCGGAAGATTTGGAACGCGTTCGAACTTTAATGGCCAATGATACTTTGATGCAAGCTTATGGCGGCAAAAAATGAGTTCAACGCCCACCCATAATCTTACCCTAAAAACCCGCCTACTCTGGGCCTGGGAAGAATTTTGGTTGGCCCTCTGGGGGTGGATTCCCACTCCCTTAGGGCTTTTTTTGCGCCAGGTAGCCTGGAAGTATCTTTTTGCTAGCTGCGAACAGGTCCGCTTTGGCACACGTCTAACCATACTTGGTGCCAAACAGATCCACTTGGCACAAAATGTCCGCCTAGGTACTGGCGTTTGTCTGGCAGCTCGCACTGGGGAAATGCATCTAGGGGAACGTGTAGCCGTCTCGCCTTATGCCCAAATCGGAGCCGATGGGGGCTATATTGAAATTGGTGCCCATACAGCCATTGGCCCTGGTGCAATCATTCGCGCTGCCAACCACGCCTATGCACGTACCGATATTCCCATCATGGATCAGGGGCATATCTTTGGCACGATCAAAATCGGCTCTGATGTTTGGATCGGAGCCAATGCTGTGATTACAGCCAATGTCAATATCGGCCAAGGCGCCATTGTCGGGGCTGGAGCTGTTGTAACAAATGATGTACCCCCATATGCAATTGTGGGCGGGGTTCCGGCTAAAATTATCGGCCAGCGCAAATAGGCTCACCCAACAGCAGACGATTTTTTTAGGAGATTTCATGGCCATAAAATGCATAGCCTTCGATTGTGATGGCGTCATACTTGATAGTGTTGGTGTCAAAACCAAAGCCTTTGCTCTCCTCGTGAAAGATTATCCCAAAGAGAAACAGAATGCTTTTGTTGAGTATCATTTAAAAAATGGCGGCGTTAGCCGCTATAAAAAATTTGCTTGGTTTTTTGAAAACTTCCTGGGACGTCCGATAACCGATGAAGAGTCAAAGCAATGGGGCAAAAATTTTGCTTATATCTGCTACCAAGAGCTTTTAGACTGCCAGCTCATTAAAGGTGCAGAGGAATCTTTAAAATATTTTTATGGCAAAATGCCACTTTATATCTGCTCTGGCGCACCTACTGAAGAACAAGCAAGTATTTTAAAAGCGCACAATTTAGCTCATTACTTTACAGACATTTTAGGCTCTCCACCAGATAAAGCCACTGTACTTAAAACAATCGTTGAACGTGAATCTCTTACACCCACACAAGTTTTGATGGTTGGTGATGCTAAAACAGACCTAGATGCGGCTCAAACAGTTGGCACAAATTTCTTTGGCGTTGGTGGGCTTAAAGTACCTGACAAATATATATCTAAACCTGACCTGCAAGAATTTAGATCGTATGTAGATAACTATAATCAATAAGTAATAATAACTTAAGGAAATAACTTAAGAAAATAGATTAATAATATAGCGCAATGGCTAGAGCAATAATATAGATTAATAACATAGAGCAACAACCAAAACAATAATATAGATTAATAATTAAACCAATAGCATAGGTCAATAGAAAAAAAAATA
>JAFSZE010000101.1 GCA_017455745.1 Desulfovibrionaceae bacterium
AATTATAAAACTATATATTACCAAGAAGCATGACCTAGTGTAACAGAATGTTGTTTGCAAAAAAACTATGTGCATCATGCTTTGGGCAAGTCCTAAGAGGAGAAGGCTAAAAAAAGCTAACTTCTCTTTACTCCCAAAACCATCTGCTATGGGAGTATCAATATCAAAATAAGGAGTCATTCCATGGCCTATGTAGCAGCTCCCCCAGTCGCTGAAGGCGATAGCATTGTACAAATTGATCCTAGTACAAAAATGTGGCCGGATTATAAGGCTGAAGGCGAAGAATGGGCATTAATTACCATGCACACCATTCCCTTCGAAGGCTCTGTTGGCTTAATCAACCAACTTACTGCTACTCGCCTCAATCGCAAGGGATTTAAAGTTGCCATCCTCCTCTACGGCCCAGCTGTGCTCATGGCCTCAAACACACGTGGTTTCCCAACTGTCGGTGCTGACGGATTTGCTGGAAATCAGCAGTACAACAAACAATTGAAAGTTCTGTTGAAAGAAGGCGCCAAGATTTATGCCTGCCGTTTTGCCATGGCTGCCCTTTATGGTATGCGTGAATCAGATTTGATTCCAGGCGTGCAGGCCATCCATCCATTAGATGTGCTTGATATTCAGATCGAGTACTTCCGTAAACACGCTCTCATCATGTCCACCTGGACCGTATAGTTTTTTTTAAACCATCGTGTGCCGCACCAAAAGAAGTGCGGCACAAAAACCATGGAGAGAAATATCAATGGCTGAACCGTCATTAGTGCGTTTCAAGAAGGGCCTCAAGGTTACCCGCAAGGTTTTTGATATTCACACCCACATCGGCTGGATGGATGGTTTCAACTATTATGGCCTGCCCAAACCGGTCAATCCCACAATCTACACCGACAACGATCGTCGGGCCAAGATTGAGATCATGGACAACTTGGGCGTGGAACGCTCTGTTGTATTGTCCAACTACGGCATCCCGATCCCCACACAACCCTTCACCTTGAACTCTGTTGTTTGTGATGCTGTTGTTGGCCAAAAAGACAAACGTTTGATTGGTGGTATCTGGTTCTCCCCCATGCTTAAGATGAAGGAAGAGAACGAGAAAGCCTTGAAGCTCGCTGGCGAAGACAACATCAAGATCTTAAAAGCTACCTGTCTGTTAGGTGGCAACTGGAATCCGGCTGAATGGGATGAAGAAACCGCAGCCATGTGGGAAAACATCATCAGTGTGGCTGAGAAACATGACTATGTGATGATGCTGCACACAAGCCCTGGCGGCGGCTCTGACGTTAGCAATGCCATCAAGTTCATCTACAAATATGGCAAACGCATCAAAGTCCATGTGGCCCATGCTGGTGGTGGTGTTTCCGGTCACATCAAATTCGTGCCCGAATTCTTCAAGATGATCAAAGAAGGCTACAAGGTCTACACCGATACTTCTTGGGCCGTAGGCTTTGGCCCCCGCTACCTCTTTGATGAAATGCTCAAACAAGGCGTCGGTGAAGACCGCGTGTTATTCGGCTCAGATGAACCCTGGAGCGATTTCTGGAGCGAATATTACAAAGTCGATGGCTTAGGCTTGCCTGAAGATCTGAAACAAAAGGTCTTCTGGGACAACGCAGAAGCTCTGTTTGGTGCCTAAAATCAATTTAAAATCGAGTGTCCAAAAAAAGATAAGGGTCGGTTAAAACCGACCCTTTTAAAAATCTCTGCAGCAGACCGCATTGAACATTATTTGAGGAGAAAGTGCAGCATGAACATGCAAGCTCTAGTTGATTTACAACTGCATGGTGTGGCCGCAGACCTAACTCCGGCACGCACCGGTGGAGCAGGTCCGTCATATTCCAAAGCCTTTCTGCTTAATGGGCGACCGGTAATGCTGCCAGTAGCCAAAGAAGATGCTTGGGATCTAATCCAACTAAATGGTGGGTATCTGTTAAGCAAAAAAGATTGCTCTTTCCCCACAAGCATCGTTCCGCAGGCCAAATTTTACGCTTTAAAGACCAATGACGGTATCCCCTACCGAAAAATTGCTCTACTCCACGGGAAAAACTGCCTGGCTTCAACAGTTTTGCAGCACTGTGTACGCTACAGTAACCCAAAACTACGCTGTCAGTTCTGCTCACTAGGTGAAACGTTAAACCAAAAGGCCACCATCGCCAAAAAAACTCCTGCCCAATTGGCTGAAGTGGCTGTGGCAGCCAAAAAACTCGATCTAGTTACCCATGTAACATTAACTAGTGGCACAACTAGACCCATTGATTCTGGCATCCTCTATCTTGGAGAATGTGCCAAAGCTGTCACCGATGCCACAGACCTCCCAGTACAAATTCAGTTTGAACCACCAGAAGATTTTGGCCTTTTTGAAAAATTACACTCCATGGGTGTCGCCAATGTTGGTATGCATGTGGAAAGTTTAGATGAAGAGGTGCGGAAAAGAGTCATCCCCGGTAAAGCCGAAATCCCGCTTGAGCGGTATTTTGCCGCCTTTGAAGAGGCTGTGCGTGTTTTCGGCAAAAACAGGGTGAGCACCTATGTCATTTTAGGGCTCGGTGAAGATTATCAAAAGACTTTAAGCCTAACCAAAAAACTTGTGCAAATAGGCGTCTATCCCAATCTTGTGCCCATGCACCACCACCCAGGCACCACACTCTGCCATCTACCCAACCCCAAAGAAGAGGATCTTCTGCACATCTATGAAGAAGTGGGCTGTGAACTAAAAAAAGAGGGTTTAACACGTTTGGGCAATGTGGCCGGCTGTGGTCGCTGTGGAGCCTGTTCCCTCTTACAGTTCACGGAAGAAGAGGTTCTGCCATTAGATAAAGAAGAACAAAAGGCAGATTTGGCAAAAAAAGAGGGCAATTCACTGCCCAACAAAGAAGAGATCAGCGTTGTCACAAGTAAGGAAGAGCTCGAAATCTGCCACATGATTCGGCAGAAGGTTTTCTGCGAGGAACAAAAGATCTTTGAGCGCGATGATGCTGATCACTTTGACCGCAAAGCCATCCATATATTAGCCCGCATCAACGGTGAACCTGCTGGCACTGTACGTTGTTTTGAACGCCGTCCAGGCATTTGGGTTGGGGGCAGACTAGCCGTCTTACCAGAATTTCGGGGTCGCCTTGGGGCCAAGCTTGTCCGCAAAGCCGTAGCTGTAATGGAAGAAAGAGGGGATGTGGTTAGATTCTTTGCCATTGTGCAAGTGCAAAATGTGCGCTTTTTCAAAATTTTAGGCTGGCAATGTCTCGGTCAAACATTTGTCTGTAATACGCGCACACACCAAGTGATGGAGAAACCCTTAAAGCGGACAAAATAAAGACTTAAGCAAGCAGTTTCTTTGGGAGGGTAGGCGCCATGAAAATCGCCCTAAATTATGATGGTCAAGGTTCCTTTGCTGAACGTGCCGATCCAACAGATGACAAAAGCTTTGAGCTCATGTTGTCGCAAGTAGGTCAAGGGATTGGCCAAGGCTTACTCTTCTATGCGCAAAAAAAGAATCTGTTTTTGGGACGCGATCTAAGCTTGACCTTAGAGGCAGCCACCGATCTTGATATGATTAGAACAGAAGGCATTAATCTAACTGTTAGCGCCAAAATAAGAGAAGATCTTTTAGATGAAATTGTACAAAAGGCAGTCCAACATTCGTTTCCAAGCGAATCAAGTCCCTGTCCAATCAAGATAAGCATCAATAGTTTAGATAAATAATTCTATAAAGATAAAAACAAAAGAAATAGAAGTATATATACAAGGCACTTTAAAAAATATAAAAAATTTGCCCAGGACTAACTTTAAATATCTGGCATTAAAAATCTCTAGAAAAAAAATTGTCAGCCAAGACAATCATTTTTTTAAAAAGCAATTAAACAATCTCAAATAGTCCAAAATACAAGTTTTCTCTTGGGGCTAATGTGCGGTTATGGCTAAAAAGCTGCCCAAACCTAACCGTTTGGGCCATTTTTAGCCCCATGGAAGGAGCAGAATGTGAGTGGCATCAGTGAACATATGGCCATTGTCAATGTGGGCCTAGAAAAATTCTACAATGAGTTAAAAAGCCAAAATGTCGCCTGCGCCCAGGTCGATTGGCGTCCACCAGCAGGCGGTGACAAAGAGCTCATCAATATTCTCTGCGCCCTAGAAAATGAAGAAGTGAACCAAGCCAACCTTGAAACAGTGCGTCGGATGAAAGAGAGCCGTCCACTCTGGG
>JAFSZE010000102.1 GCA_017455745.1 Desulfovibrionaceae bacterium
ATTTGTCTCCCGAAAACTTGCTTAATCATGTTATCACTAATCCCAATGAGCCCATCAGCAATGTTTTTCATTTGGCCGAAAAAAATATCGAAATTCCAGGCAAAGGCCCTGGGTATCGGGCTGAACGTGATGCTGTGGAAAAATCGCTTTTCCCTGAAATTGCAGGACATGAGGTTAGGCCAGATGAACGGCCTGTTTACGGTGCACTTAATATAGGGCAAGATGCCATTGGTGGTGCAACCTTGGCCTATGGCGACGCATCCATTGTGTTAAAGCCTGAAGTCGCCAAAAGATCTACCTATATCGCAGACGATACCTTCTATTCTCCAAGGGTTGAAGTTAATGATAAACGCTTAGAGATGTTCTATCTTGCGGTTGACAATTCTTCGCAGATTTCTCAAGAACTAAGAACGGCACTTTTAACCGAGAATTCTCAAGAACGCAAAGATTTTAAACATTGGATAAAAACCATTGGTGCCAGACCTGATTGCCGTATTTCAAATTTTAAAAATGTACCCAGCTCAATTGCCAAGTATTTCAAATCTCCTGAGGATGAAGGCTTTTTTAAGGGAATCTTTACAGAGTATTTTGTAAATAAGGAAGCCACTCGTAAGATAGTATCCTCTTATGATAATCTTGAATCATTAATCGTAAATTTGGATGATATAGACGGCAATGCTTTAGCCCGAGCGTCTCAAGCTAAAAAAATGGCGGCAATCCTTGTGTCTCTTTAAAAGGTGCGCAATATATAGAAGCCCAAATCCAAGGACCTCTGGTTCCAAGCCGTGATATTGCCGAGATTAGAATCAATATGAAATCTGTGCCCCAGGATCAACGCGAGCAGGCCAGACGCAACCTTTTGGCTTTTGGAAGGCAGAACAACATTAAAATTACGATGCTTGATAATTATGCGGAAAATGTACGGCTTAAAAGTGCAGAGAAACTTCAACAGACTTTTAATGACAAGCATGTAAATGAGCCCATACTCTCAAGTATCATGCGTGATTATTTAAACAATTTCAATGAACATATCGAAAAGTATGCCGCTAGCGGAGATTTTGGAGAGTTTCCCAAGAATACGCTTAAACTTGAAGGCGAAGCACTCCAAAAAGCCTATGAGCTATTTGTGGAAAAATTATCCAAAAAGTTTAGACAAGAACGCACACGAGCTAATCCTGAAGAGCTGGTTAGCACTATATTCAGAGATGTTGTAACCCCAATCCTCAGAGAAAAAGCTCAAGCTGTAACCGAAATCCTTAAGACAGATGACCTTCAAGAATCACAGAAAACAGCCCTGATCAATTGGGTGAGCGGAATACCTGCGGCCCAAGGTGGCAAAATCCAAGAATTGGCCTTAATTAGCGCCAAATTTCAAACTAACCTTTTTGCAAGCGTACTTTCAGCCAATCCACCCCTCTCACCCCAAGAAATTTTATCCCGCTTAAGTACGGTTCAAAAAGATATCCGCACAAACATTGACCAATTTAATGAATTTTTGTCAGATAGTTATGGAAAATTAGATGAACAAGCTTTAGCCCAACATACAGCTCTGGCTACTCGGATAATTCTTGAAAACATGGTTCCTCCCATAAAGCCTCAAGAACTAAGCGAGCTTTATTTACGCTTAAATTCACCTGAAATGCGTAACTTACTTGGGCAACTCCAACAAATTCAAGTCAATCCAGAACTTTCCAAAGAAAAAGATCATGTCTATCTGAACGATGTAATTACAAACTTTACGGCCATGACCCAACAACTGGGAGATTATTTAGGCCAGCCAGCTCCAACTCCCCTAGACTCTTTTACCAATCTTTCGTTATTACCCAAAGGAACTCGAGATCTTGTACAAATTATAGCGCCCAAAACAAAAGAACGTTTGGAGGAACTCTATCCAGCCTATCTTCCCTTCCCTAAACCTGCCAAACCTGAACTTTTGCCTAAAAAACATGCTGAAAGGCGCAACTTTCTGGTCAAACATTTAGATACCTATATGGCCAGAGAAAAAAATATAGGTGAATTTGTTCATGGCATGGGACACATCACCCGCTCTTTTATCTTTGCCAATGCCATGTGTGGCATTCTAGAAGAACAAGGTCATACGGTTGATCGCAATGCTGTACTTTGTGGAATCACAGGCCACGATATTGGCCGGGAAGGTGGAGGATATGACGCCTGGGAAGGCAAAAGTGCCCAAATGACCATTGAAGCCATGGAAAAAGACTATGGTCAAGACTCGCTTGGCCAGGACTATAAAGAATCTATGACTAACTGCATTGTTGCTGGTCAAGGTGGGAACAGCAAAACCCTTGAAGCCATGATTTTAAAGTCTGCTGATTCCATGGATATTGGTAGAACCGTAGAATTTTC
>JAFSZE010000103.1 GCA_017455745.1 Desulfovibrionaceae bacterium
ATCCCCATTTTGTGAAAGGTAAAAATAAATAGCATATTTCTGCCGGGTATATCCTTGCGGAATTAAAAAACGGGCTTCGTCAATATCCCGGCGATGCGGTCATAGGCACACTGTACCCGTGTGTATGCGTTTCTACGACGCTTAAGCTTAGGAGCATGTTACGACATGACGCTAGGACTTCGTGGATGAACTGCAAGCCCCGACCCCTTGCTGGTCGGGGTGATTGACTTATCTCGAGGGAATGGTCGCTTGCGACCCAATCATATACATTAGGAGATAAACATATGCGTAAAGCCCTTCTCATTGTACTGAATACCATTGCCTTGATGGGAATTGCTAGCTTAGCCTTTGCTGCCGGTCTTGATCCCATGGCCATGTCCTACACCAACTTGGCTGCTGCTTTAGGCATCGGCATTGCCGCTTTTGGTTGCGGTATCGGCATGGGCTTAGGTCTTAAAGGCGCCTGCGAAGGTGTGGCTCGCAATCCTGAAGTCAGCGGTAAAATCACCGGTACCATGATCTTGGCCTTCGCCTTCATCGAATCATTAGCCATTTACGCTTTGGTTATCAGCTTCATTCTGCTCTACACCAATCCTCTGGGTGCCTAATTCTCAAAATTTTGATACATAGTTTTTATAATAAGGAGGCTTGCGCCTCCTTTTTTGTGTTTGTGTGAGGTGGTGGATTTGCGTCTTCCACCTTACAAAAATGTCTACAATCCCAAAATATACGCAGATTTTTTTATTCAAAAAAGGCTTATTTAAAATAAGCCAGTGTCTTTTATCATAGATATATACCAAGTCATCTTAATTGCGAGCCTCTAGATTTCAAGCTAAAAAATTTGCCAAAAGCGTAAATATGTTGAGATAAAAACAATAGACAATGTTAATCAATATTAGTCAATATTAGAGATCAAAAAAAAATCTGTTCAACTTACTACTTCACACATAAAAAATATTTACACCAATATATACTTCATGTATTACAATTCCATCTGATTTTTTCGAATACAGATATATATCTAAACCTATCTTATGTCTATCTGGCTGATTTGTTCCAAAATTACCAGAGAAGCGTAATATATGTCTTATATACTTATATGCTCCATATGCCTATTTATATGTTTCTTTTCATAAAATTTCAAGTATCTTTGCTATACATACCTTAATTTATCTCTCATCCAAATAATTAGATCTTAAAATTTTTAATATCTGTATACGCTATTTGTTTTCTTATTACTATCGCTATCTACGACATTTTTTTATCCGTATAGATTTTTTATTTATCCGATTTGTTAACCTATTTTATTAAATTCGACGCTAATTAGTCAAGAAATATAATAACAACGCCCTATATCCCCGCTATTTTTACTCGGGGTTTTACGGCACATGTGGTACAACTCCATGCACGATTCCTCAAAAAAACAGATTCCTCAAGCAACAATCAAACGCTTAGCTACCTATGTGCAAGTTTTACAAAACTTAAACCGCGAAAATGTCGAAATAATCTCCTCAGAACCTTTGGCAGCAGCCTGTGGTGTGCAAGGTTCACAACTGCGCAAAGATTTGGCCTATTTTGGAGAATTTGGCATCAGGGGCTTAGGGTACCCTGTTAAAAATTTAATCCAGGCCATTACATCCTCCTTGGGTGTAGACCATGAGTGGCCCATGATTTTAATCGGCGTTGGCAATTTGGGTCGCGCCATGATCAATCATATAAGTTTTCATAGCAAAAGTTTTGTTATCAAAGCCATCTTTGACTGTGATCCCTTTAAAATTGGTGAAACGGTCCATGGTCTTGAGGTGCGTTGCACAGACGATATCAAAGAAATCGTGCAAAACCTGCAGATCATGATTGGGATCATAACAACTCCTCCTGAACGAGCCCAAAGAGCCGCAAATCACTTGGTGAACGCAGGATTAACATCAATTCTGAACTTTGCCCCAGCCCGCATTACGGTCCCAGACACAGTGCAAGTAGAATATGTGGATTTTTTTAATCAAATGTATTCTTTAGCGTTCAATCAGACTCAGCAGTGGAAAAAAAATGTTTTTTAAATTTTGGGGCAATCTAAGAGTGGCCCTAGCTTTTCTCACAAGATTTCCTCATACACATACTTGCACAGAACATGATCTAAAAGACGCCCTAAGCTATTTTTTCCTAGCCTCGCTAATCCTTGGTCTAATTTTAACTCTGCCAATTTTAATCATAACCAAGCTAGTTGCCCCAAACTTGCCAGCTCCCCTTATGGCTGCTTTATCTGCCTGGATCTGGCTAGGATTAGAAATCTATTTAACCAGAGCCCTGCATTGGGACGGCTTGGCTGATCTAATTGATGCCTTGGGATCAAATAAAACTGGCCCCAAATTTTGGGCCATCATCAAAGATAGTCGTTTGGGGACCTTCGGAGCCTTGGGCTTAATATTAGTTTTGGCAGGTCAATTTTTAACTCTGACTATCCACCTAACTCTAGATAACTATCTCTGTCTAATTCTGGCCCCAGTCTTTGCCAGGCAGGCGCCTTTTTGGCTAGCTAAAGATCTCCCAGCATCCCCAAATTCAACCTTAGGTGCTTTTTTCTGTCAGGCTGTAGCCGAAAATAAGCGTCTCTATCAGCTTGCGGCTCTAATTTTAATTCTCACCCCCCTTTTTCTTTCTATCTTATTTGAGCTACCGCAAATTTTATTTTTGCTGGCCACCGAATTTCTCCTACTCAACAAACTGAAAAAAATAGCCCTAACTTACGGCGGGCTTTCGGGTGACTTTTGTGGTGCGGCCATTGAGTTAAGCCAGCTTAATTTTTTGCTTCTAACAATTTAATCTTAGGAAGCGCATCATGGATTTTTTAAACTTTGTTACCGCAGCCAGAACTTGTCGCCGGTTTAAAGAAGACCAACCCTTAACCATTGCCGATTTAGACTGGCTCATCAATTGTGCTAGGGTGGTCCCCTCGGCCCGCAATGGCCAAAATGTTAAGTTTGTCGAAGTCGTAGGTCAAAAGGTTTACGATATTTTTCCTAAGACCCACTGGGCCATGGCCTTAAAAGATTGGGGTGGCCCCAAGGAAGGGGAACGGCCCACAGCTTTCATAGGCTTAGCCATTCCCAAAGACGCTCAGCCCATAACCCTAATTGACGTTGGTATTGTGGCCCAGACCATCCAATTGGCGGCCCACTCCAAAGATTTTGGCTGCTGTATCATCAAATCATTTGATCTAGCGGATGTCTCAAAATCCCTTGAAATTCCCGCAGAATTAAAATTGGAGCTCCTTTTAGGCTTAGGCGTAGCGCTTGAGGTGCGCAAAGTGGCCGAAGTTCCTGAAAGTGGCTCCCTAAACTATTTCCGCGATGCCAATGGTGTACATTATGTACCCAAAAAACCCTTGGCTGATCTTATCATTAAACGTTTCACAGATTAAAAATTTAGCCTGCGAGATACAGCATATTGGCAAGCTTGGGCTACAAAATTTTTAGCCCAGTTGGGGTAGCTTTCAGCCCAAATATGGGTGTAGCTAGCCCAAACGTTTTGAAAAACCAAACCATCATAGTTTTGGTTAGCCCCTATGCCCATGCCCTGGCCGCGGGTGAGCCTAATGGCAAACTTAGGCTCACCCTGCCAGTGGCATTTGGAATAATGAAATTCATGGCCTTTGAGCTTGCTGCCTTTAGGAAAATAGGGGTTTGGTGTGATAATCTCACCCCTTATATAGCCCAATCCTTGCGGCTTTGGACAAAATTGCACATCCACATCGAAGACATTGGCCATGGGATATTTAATGCCTGCCACTTCTAGGCTTTTGGCCAAAACCATAAAGCCACCGCACTCGGCATAAATAGGCAAGCCATCTAGGGCCAACTTTTTAATTTTAGCTAGACTAGCACTTTGACTTAGATCTTGGGCAAAATCTTCTGGAAAACCACCACCCAAATAAAGACCATCAAAACGCTCAAAATCATCTAAAAGTGAAATAAACCTAAGATTGGCCCCAGCCTTATCCAAAGCTTGCCAGTTTTCCGGATAGTAAAACCAGAGCGATTTATCCAAAACAACGGCTAGAGTAGGTTTAGGTTTAATCTCAAGGTTGGTAAAATAAGCTTGATCTCCTAGGTTATGTTCAAAAGGGGCGTGCTTCGGCCCTAAATCTGCTGCGCATCCTTGGCCTATCTTACTAGTTTGAGGCCCAAAATCTTCGTCTTCTGTGCCATGCAAGCTAAAAAAAGTTGCTAAGGATTTAGAGCCAATAGACGGAATCTCTATAGCCTCTGGCCAAAGATGCTTTGGCAATTGCTGCCTTAGCTTATTCACCCTCGACAAAAGGGCCTCTAAATCTACATTCTGCCCAATAAATTGACTGATTTTATCTAAGCGTAGATCAAGATCTACGCTTAGCATATGCCCAAAGCTAGCTAGTCCCATATGCCGCTCAGGCAGGAGGTTTTCGTGTAGACGTGGCAAAACTCCTAAAACCGGCAGACCAGTATAATGCTCAAGCACTTGGCGCAAAAGTTCTTCTTGCCGCTTAGTGCCAACGCGATTCAAGATGAGCCCAGCAAATTCAAGCCCATCCTCAAAGTTGACAATGCCCTCAACTATGGCCGCCATGGTGCGCGTAGCTTTGGTGCAATCTAACGTTAAGAGGATGGGCAAACAAAGATCTCTGGCTAGTTCAGATGTTGAGCAGGAACCGTCTCTATCCAGACCATCAAAGAGACCGCGATTTCCTTCAACTATGGCCAATATTTTAGGCTCTTTATTGAGCCTTAGGCTCAGAGCTTCCAAAAACAATTTCTGAATCTGAGCTTGATCCAAGAAAAAAAGATCCAAATTGGTGGCTGGAAATCTGGCCGCATGGCCTAACCAAGCCGCATCAATGTAGTCTGGGCCCTTTTTAAAGGCTTTCACGGCAAAACCAAGCTTAGTGAAAGCTCGAGTTAACCCCAAAGAAACTAAGGTTTTGCCCCCGCCGCCAGATTCAGCTGAAACAATTAACCTTGGGATGCTACTAAAAAGCGCAGAACTTGCATAAGCCATGCCTATCCAGCCTCAATCCAGCCAAATTAATGCTTAAAGGAACGTTGAGCCGTAAAGAGCAAACAAACTTGTGGCGTTGCTTCATTGCAGGCCATAATCACTTCACTATCCCGAATGGCTCCGCCAGGCTCAGCTATGGCGGTGACACCTTGAGCTATGGCCACATCAACGCCATCTCTAAAGGGGAAAAAGCCATCAGACACCAACCGCGATCCCACTAAACCTGCTTTGGCTTCTTTGGTTTCATCCAAAATGGTAGTCAATTTTTCCTGCCAACTTTTATCAGCCAAGGCTTTTTGCTCAAGCTCATAGAGTGATAAATTGAACCGCTTAAAAGCCAAAACATCGGAGTATTTAGTATAGGCTTTGTGACAAGCTAGCTCCACACAACCGACTCTATCCTGTTCCCCTGTGCCAATGGCGCAGGTGGCACCATCTTTAGCGAATATAACGGAATTGGAGGTAACGCCTGCCTCCACAGCCCAGGCAAAACGCAAATCATCCAACTCTTCTTTGGTTGGCTTGCGGCTTGAGACCTCAAGACCATCTTTTGTTTGGGCTTTGGCCAACAAAAAGTCCTCGTCACTTAAGATGCGGTTCATAAACGATTTTTGGATGATTAAACCGCCATCAGCCAAACTCTTCACATCCAAAAAGGCTGTGCCCAAAAGTTTTTCCAAGGATCCTAAGGCCGGTAATTCCATGATTCGTAAATTTTTTCGGCCTTTTAAGATCTCAACAGTACCTTCTTCAAAAGCTGGCGCGGCCACCACCTCAAAGTAATTGCCACTAATGAGCTCTGCTGCTTCGCGTGTTAAGGGCCGATTGACCACAACAGCTCCACCGAAAGCCGCGATCCGGTCACACCAAAAGGCCCGATCCAAGGCATCAAAGACTGAAGTTTTACTCCAGGCACATCCACAAGGGTTATTGTGCTTAATAATTATTGCAGCTGGCCGTTCGGTCAAATATTGTAAAATATTGGCACCATTATCCACATCGGTTAAATTGGTTTTGCCAGGATGCTTACCAGCTTGAATCATCTGCCCCTCAGTCATGGCTGAAACAATGCCCTTTGAGGGATCACGAAAAGTCAAGTCACCGATCTTTAGGCTACCACTTTTTAACTGATAGAGGGCAGCTGGCTGATCTGGATTTTCACCATAGCGCAAGCCCTTATCCTCACCATTGATCTGCCAAACCCGCTTTTCGTAGACCAATTTTTGATCACCCAAAAGAATTGTCAGATTCTCTGGAAAATCATCCCCGACGAGAGTGGAATACATGGCCTTCAAATTTTCAGCCACAACTAGCCTCCTTCAAAAACCTAATGCAAAAAGAGCTCTGTCCATAAAAGATCAAACAAAGCGCAAATTTAAAACCTAACCCAATTAGGCATAGCCTATAGTAGCTTCTAGCCACATTTGTGGCAAGATTAAAAGCTCGCGATGTTTAGGCAAATATTCAAACTAGTCAAAGAAAAGCGCATTTTTGATCCATAATTTACACGCATCTCAAAAGCTTAAAAATCAATACTCAGATTTGAACCCCAAATTATCTCCCGCAACTAGCAAATTTTTGATGATGCTACAAACAAAAGAATACCAAGAACAAGATTATATTTACCAATAAAATTTTAAAATCTAAAAGTATGTCTATCAAATATCAAGATTAATCTTCCTCTTGAATTGAATTTCTCTCTTATTTTATGCCGTAACCGACTTAGAAAATATATCTAGTGCGAATATTTTTTATTTAAAAATAAAATTAAAGCTGTATTCTATTTTATCATGTCAGCATCGCAATATTACACACCTTTTTAATTTTTTAACCTAAGTTATTCTAAAGTCAAGTATGGATCATAAAGCTAAATGTTTTGTCTTTCATTCTAAAAATTTTGCCGGAAATAAAATAATTTTAGACTATTTTTCTTTTCTATATTATCAATTATCCCTCTATTTTAGCTTAAAGCCAAAGAAAATCTTGACAAAGATTCCTAGACGTTTTATAATAAAATTTTGCCATATCGTGAGCACCAAAGAATTAGGGAGACTGCTTTGCGCCAAAGACCAAAACTCTCTGGCGCAAGCGGCAGCGCTAAACTTAAAATTAGCCTGCCCTTCTTCCAAAAAATCGGCTTGGGGCGACATTTTTTATTTTTTATATTTTTGGAGGTTATATGGCCAGAATCACTGTTGAGGATTGCCAAGAAAGAGTGAACAACCGTTTTTTACTTGTGCAAATGGCCATCAAACGTGTGCATCAATACCGTGATGGCTATGAGCCTCTCATTGATTCACGCAACAAAGAAGCTGTCACGGCGCTACGTGAAATCGCCGCTGGCAAAATTAGACCAGACGATGAGCGTCTCTATAACCCCCTACCTGAAGGCGTCGAAGTGCCGGCTGCTTTCAAAGATGAATAGTAGCGCGTTTTATTTTAAAGCACTTTTCTAAAGTGTTTTACCTTAGAACTTTTAAAGCTTTGTTAGGCTTTGTAAAGATCGGCAATTTTTGAACCTTAAATAAATAGCAATCCGTACATAGAATTGAAATAAATATCAGATCGATTATGTGAATACTTTTACTGCATTAATTATAAAAACTGCACTGACTATAAGGAATGTATTGGCTCCAAAAACTGCTTGGCCGTAAAAATTGTATTGGTTCCAAAATACAAATAGAACATAAAATAGGATAGGAATAAACTAAAAAATAAAGCCTTACGTTCAATATAAAAAAATTACCAAAAGTCGTTTACATATTACTAAATATAACGCTAAAAAATAAATTATCTTGATTGTAAACATAGCGTCTCTTTACAATGCATTTCGTATTCAAAAAAATACTTATTTTCAATATTTTATCCATTTTTCATTTCCCCGTGTCTCGCCCCAAATTATCTAAAATGTGAGTGAAACGCGACAATTGGTCAATTTTTTGGAGAATTAAGCTAGCATGTCTCAACGCGATTACTATGAAGTTTTGGGTGTAAGCCGCAATGCCAGCGAGGATGAATTAAAAAAAGCCTACCGCAAACTGGCCATGAAGTATCACCCAGATCACAATCCGGGCGATGCCGAGGCTGAACAAAAATTTAAGGAAGCCGCCGAAGCATATGATGTTTTGCGCGATGAAAATAAACGCGCCCGCTATGACCGCTTCGGTTTTGCCGGTGTCCAAGGCGGTGGCGGTGGCTTTAGCAATGCCGATGATATCTTTTCCCATTTTGGCGATATTTTTGGCGACCTGTTTGGTTTTTCCCAGCAATCAGGACCTAGGGCCACGCGTGGGGCCGATCTGCGCTACAATCTAACCGTTACATTTCTCCAGGCGGCTAAGGGCGACAAGGTTACCTTATCTATCCCAAGACATGCCACCTGCCCTGACTGTAATGGTTCAGGCGCAGCCAAAGGCACTAAACCAGAACGCTGTCGCCACTGTAATGGCACAGGTCAGGTGCGCCGCTCACAAGGCTTTTTCCAGATCGCCATGCCCTGCCCCATCTGTCACGGTGAAGGCAAAGTAATCGTCAAACCCTGTCCCTGCTGCAAAGGCGAGGGCTTGGTTGTTGATACACATAAGCTTGATGTGCATATTCCTCCAGGCGTTGATAACGGAACAAGACTTAGAGTTCGCGGCGAAGGGGAAGCTGGCACTCGCGGTGGTATGCCAGGAGACCTCTATGTGGTGATCAATGTGGAAGAAGATCCCCGCTTTGAACGCCACGGTCGTGACCTGCTCCATCATTTAGAGATTACTTTTGTCCAGGCAGCCCTAGGCTTCCGCACAACAGTACCAGGTATTGACGGAGATCTACCTCTAGAAATTCCCAAAGGCGTCCAAAATGGCGAGATCTTGCAGATCAAAGAACAAGGTATGCCCCAGTTAAATAGGGAAACCAGAGGCGATCTGTTGATTGCCATTCACGTCAAAACGCCAACCCATCTATCGGCCAAGCAAGAAGAACTTTTGCGCGAATTTGAAAAATTAAGCGAAGAATCCTTTTTGGAAAAGGCCCAGAAAAAGATCAAACAATTTATGGGTGTTGATGATAATTAGCCTTGACTATTTTTGCATAGCTTGACTCACAAGCTGTCTAACTTTGTGGTGCTGCCATGGAAAAATTGCTGTTAAAGCTTGCCCAACAGCTCGATGCTCTTGATGAGGCATCCCTGATGGATCTTTGGAGCAAATATGCTCTCATCACCGAACGCTTCGAACCAACCAGACGCTGGGAAGAAAGTGCGTTAATTTTATCCTTGATTCAGGCCAAACATTGGAAAAACCAATTATTCAACTATATGTTGGCCAAAACGAGCAAGCCACAACCCACACCGGGTGATGGAGCCCCAAACTTAGGCTTTGCCTTGGAGAGTGAAAAAAAGAAGGCAGCAAGCGAGCCGAAAGAAACTCAATGCCGCATTCTTTCCTTCCATGCCCCAAAAGTTAAAAAATCCCCCTCAGAGGACTCTGAAGAGTAAAAAATTTTTTTAATGCCAAATGCTTTTAATATTAAGGCAGTTTAGGCAGCTAGCCAGCAAATATATTGGCCGGTCTTGGTCAGTCAAAGAGTACAATCTCGTAAGTCAGGATTAATACGATGCCAAATACAGTCGTTATAGGTGCCCAGTGGGGTGATGA
>JAFSZE010000104.1 GCA_017455745.1 Desulfovibrionaceae bacterium
AATGGGATTCAGACTCTTTGATAAAGTTAGGTGGAAAGGTCAAATATGTTTTATATTTGGTAGACGTTCAAAAGGCTAGAATGGATATACGACTTTTGGACGGCACTAAAGTCAACGCATCCGTAGGATATAAAAACCTTAAATTGTTAGAAATGCGTAAAAACTATCTTATAGAACAAAGAAAGGTAGATTAAAGGCGGTTCCTCCCACGGGCAAGCCCGTGGGTTTCCCCGCCGAGAATCTTATGACACACGGATGCAGCGCTTGGTAGGCTAAGGTAGACTAAAGCAGGCATTAAAATAGACGTTTTCATGGCTAAACTAGAGTATTTTAGAGAGTTTTTTAAGGTTGGCGGTTGAACGGATTTAGGGTCTTTTGGGTCAACTAGTTCAAATATTTGAACCTATTTCCAAGCTATTCCTTCTGCTTTCCTTATGACAAACCTGCCACACCCTCTATGCTTAGCTTTTCCCCAAAATCCTAGCCTTTGCTAAGGCCAAAAATTAGTCCTTAACCCCATTTGACATAGATCTTGCTTTAGTTTTGATATTTTATATTTAAAGATAGGAGGATATAGTTTATAAAATTCATAAAAAGTTAAAGTAAAATCTTAGAATTAGACCGCTGCGTAACCACCCAGTTTCTTTAACTTTTTCTAGTTAACAGACTTGAATTTAAGTTTCATTTTCAAGGAGCTTGACATATTTCTTTTTTGGCGTATTTTGGGCGGTACAAAAATTTGCACCGCCATTTTTTTTGACACGGCTGAAGGAACACGTTGAGAAAAGCGGTCGCTGCAGATTGGAGAAACTTTTAGGAGGAAACTTTAATGTCTGCTTTTAATAGATTTAAGAAACACTTTCTGGTTGCTTTCTTAGCTGCAGGGCTAATGTTTGGTGCTACTACCACATCGCACGCTGTTGATTTCAAGGCCCAAGGCGAATGGTTAGTTGGCTTTGGTCTCGGCAATGCAAATTTACAGGGCGGCAAAGGCACGCCCAAAGACGATATTTTTTCTGCCTCTCAACGTATCCGTCTGCAATTAGACGCTGTTGCATCTGAGAACTTATCCGGAACTGTGTTTTTTGAAATTGGCACATCAGATTGGGGTAATGCCGAAGAAGGCGGTGCTTTAGGCGCTGACGGCACAATTGTTAAGGTTAAAAACGCTTACCTTGATTGGGTTGTGCCAGAAACAGATCTAAAGATTCGCATGGGCCTCCAGGCATTTGCCCTGCCCAATTTTGCCGGTGGTTCTGCCATCATGGATGGTGATGTAGCTGCTGTCACTGGTAGCTATAAGTTTAATGATAATGTTGGCTTAACTGCCTTCTGGATGCGCCCTGTAAACGATAACTTTGCAGGTAGCAATAATCCCAGAAAAAACATGACTGACAGACATTATCTAGATAATATTGATTTCTTTGGTATCTCTGTGCCCTTAACTTTTGAGGGTGTCGAGTTAACCCCCTGGGCCATGTACGGCATGATCGGTCGTAACTCTCTTTCCTGGGAAAACGATACCTCCGACGGTACCCTGCAATACACGTTATTCTCAGCCGTCCCAGGCCAAGAATCCCCGACACGTGGCTTTGGCCACGGCGGTCGGGCCTATTCCGATGCTTTCTTCTTTGGTTTGCCCATCAATGTCACAGCTCTTGATCCTGTGAACATTGAATTTGATTTCAACTACGGCTATGTGTCTGGTGTTGGTCGCTATGATGTCAGAGACTACAAAAATAGACTTGACAAGCGAGCCGATACAAGAAGAGAAGGTTGGTTAGTCAAGGCCTTAGTTGAGTACAAAATGGATTGGGGTGTTCCTGGTATTTTTGGTTGGTACTCCTCAGGTGACGATGGCAATGTGAAAAATGGTTCCGAACGTATGCCATCAATCTCTGGTTCTGGCAACTTTACATCCTTTATGGGTGCAGCTGGTGCTGACTGGTGGGCCGATTATTCCAAAGGTTGGTTCTATGAAAAATGCATGAGCTATGCTGGTACCTGGGGTGTAGGCTTACAAGTTCGTGACATGACCTTCCTCGAAGATTTGTCTCACACCTTTAGAGTTGCCTATTGGGGTGGAACAAATAGTCCCGATATGGTCAAGTATGTCAGCTACAGCAGCGCAGGGCTCTCATCAGACAATAATTCCTTTGATGGCCCATATTTGACTACTAACGACGGCCTTGTTGAGTTTAACCTCGACAACTCCTATCAAATCTATGAAAACTTGGCTGTAAATTTAGACCTAGGTTATATCATTAACTGCATGGATCGTGGTACATGGGCTCGTCGTTGGACCAAAGGCAACGCGGATGGTCCGGGATTGAGCAAACATGATGCCTGGAAAGCTCAACTCACATTTGCTTATACCTTCTAATTTTTACGCGAAATTATCCTATGATCTTTCCGGAAAATATGCTTATTCCGCTCACTTAATCATGTTTTCCGGTCAGATAGTCAATTTTTGCTTGACATAAGCAGCTTTTGCCTGTAGAAGATCTTTACTCCAAGCGGGAGTAACTCAGTGGTAGAGTGCAACCTTGCCAAGGTTGAAGTCGCGGGTTCAAATCCCGTCTCCCGCTCCAAGGGCGACATAGCCAAGTGGTAAGGCAGAGGTCTGCAAAATCTCGATCTCCAGTTCAAATCTGGATGTCGCCTCCATATTTTTTTGTTTTGTAATATACGCGGGAGTAACTCAGTGGTAGAGTGCAACCTTGCCAAGGTTGAAGTCGCGGGTTCAAATCCCGTCTCCCGCTCCAAAAATATATGCGGGCATAACTCAGGGGTAGAGTGTTAGCTTCCCAAGCTGAAAGCCGTGGGTTCAAATCCCACTCCCCGCTCCACCTTTTAAAAGAGACTTATGACTAACGTTATAAGTCTCTTTTTTTAATGTTCAAAATCAGCTTGTTGAAGCAAACGACAAAAAACTTTTCCCTGCTCCAGATAAGCTAAGCAGCGATAAACGATGCTTCTCTAATCGTTCAAATACTTTGCTGTTTTCAAAATTAATATAACAGTCGATATTATAGTAAGCAACAAAGTCTTTATTTCTAAAGGTAACCGCTCACACCCCCTAAAAAAGGGTGCCAAATCCCCCACCAAATTTCGCTGATTTTCTGGGGGCGTGATGGCCATTTGGAGGGCATAGATCCCCAAAAAAATGAGGAGCCATCGACTCCTCATCTTGGTATTCCTCA
>JAFSZE010000105.1 GCA_017455745.1 Desulfovibrionaceae bacterium
ATTATGTGATATTGAAGGTAAAAAAATTGACTTTTCTTTTATGCCTAAAGGTAGCAAAACACCAAAATTTGCATTAATGAAACGTTTGACGGCAAGGTCTGAAACTTTAATTATGACTGTCAATTTAGAAAAGAATCAATTTGTTCAACATGTTAAAATTATTCACAAAAAACATTTACAGAAGATAGAGCATCAACAGTTAAGTCTCCTGGATATGATGTAATTTATGGATAATTATAGATTATATTGTCGCTGTTTATCAATTATACTGATAAATTAATTACGCCTTATATCCCCACCCCATAAAGGGATGGGGTTTTACGGCGCATTTTATAAAAAGAATAACTAGAGTTCAAATTCCCGTGATCTTCTATAACGCCGATAAACTCTGGCTTTCCAGATTTTGGCACTATTTCTTACCAAATATTTTTGTAGAAATCGAAAAAATATTTTGGCTGTCGTAGCTAAGAGATATTAAAAGAATAACTCCTAAATGATTGTGGACTTTCAGCACAAGCTGAAGCTGTCAAGGATTGGTAGGATTGCTATCGCATTGGCGATGAACAATTAGCGTTTTTATTAATTAATCATGTAAATCACTGGCTTTATCGTAATACTCTCAAAGCTTGACTTTTGCAGCAATCGGCAGACAATCCATTTTACTTATGAGCCACGAGCTAATTAAACAGCAACATTTTGATTTAGAGATATAATATACAGAGTTCAATTTGCAGTGAAAGATTTGCTTCTTAAATCGTAAAATGAATGTCTCCTATAAAAGTGTAGCTATATGTGTGCCAGGCATGAATACTGACCATAGGGTGTAAGTCCCAAACTTTGCATCTGGTGGCAAGAGCAAAAAGGAATGTTTGGGCTTTTAAATTAAAAATATAAACACTCACGACACATATGTACGTCTTGTTGTCAGAACCTAATCTTGAAACTAATAGCGAGAAATAGTTGGTCTTAGGATAGATCCTAAGCGTCTGCTTGCAGTTGGCTAGGTGAGACTAAAAAATGCCAACTTAAGAATCCCTCGACGGAAAAGGGTGTATATCAAGATGCGATTTTAGCTTTATGTTTTTCTGATTTTGACTTTATTTGTGAACTGTTTTGCCGATCTTTTAATTTAATATCCGCATCATTTTCATACTTTAAAGCTTGATCATCCCCTAACCAATACTGCATCACCCGACGCACATAATTTTTCGTTTCGGCAAAAGGTGGAATGCCCTGCGCTTTATCCACAGCTCCAGGTCCAGCATTATAGGCAGCCAAAGCAAGCTCCGTTGAACCATATTTGAGCAACAGTTGATGAATATAGGCACAGCCTGCTTGAATATTGGATCGAGGATCAAAAGGATCAATTAAGCCCAAATCTTTCTGTGTTGCGGGCATAATCTGCATGGCACCTTGCGCACCAGCGCTTGAGACAACAAAGGGATCAAAATCTGACTCGACCTTGATGATGGCCGCTATAAACTTAGGATCAAGACCAAACATCTGACAAGCTGTTTGGATCATTTCATTCCACTGTTCATAGCTTAAACTTTTCTTGCCAACCCAAACCTTGCTTAAATTTCTATCTTGCGGACGCCAAAAAAGAAAAGTTGGCCTAGCTAATTCGGAAGCATAGGCCGACAGATCATAGACACTAGTTATGCCTAGGGCAGCTAGATACCCCTTGGAATCTATTTTAGCTTTGGTTAGAGGAGCTTTGACAGGTCTAGGCCTGCGTATCTTGCTAACAGCGATTAGGACCCCTTCCTTAGCCGTATGGATCAACTTGTTTGAAGACGCATCAATATTTGGTGCGTCTTTTTTTTCCATATGCTCTTTTCCAACCTCATTGGCCAAACCTAACCCATCGTCATTTTTCTTAAGCTTTTCTTTAGATGCTAAATTTTTAGGCGCCAAAAGTTTTTTTTGCGCCACAAGCTCAGCCAATTGCTCGTTGGTCAAAAGCCCTAACTTATTTTCGTCAAGAAGATTTTTTTCGATCCTAAAGGTTGACTGCAATTTTTTAGGCTTGATATAGGCAACTTGAGTATCATGGAAGAGTATGCGAGCGCCAAGTTCAGAAGGCCCATAGAGCGAATCGGCAAAGACAGGTGGATCATCTAACTCATCTTCATTGGGATCTTTGGCCAAAATTTTCGGCAGATCAGAAATAGCCTTGGCTATAACCGCAATGCTCTTGTTAGGATCTACTTCCGTTGGGGCTAATGTTTTCTCAGCACAACCTAAAAGTAGACTTAGAAAAAGAAAAGGAATCAGAAAAATTTTCCAAGTTCTAGATCCTAGTAAATGACTCAAAAAAAGCAGACTCATTGCGTGCTAAATGTTGGTTGGATAAAAGAATAAAGAATTATTTAGATAGTAATTAAGATAAAATGGCGATCGTCTATATTTTAAAGATCAAAAACTAGTTTTTTCATATACATCATCTACGGGACAAGTAGCTTTAACATCGCCACTTAAGTTTAAAAAAAGCAATTCACCTCTATTATTTCGATCAACACTTAAAATAGCGTTTTCAGCAAATCCCAACTCAAAACATCTTTTTGTTTTTATTACAATATTTTGTCGTGTATCTTCATAAAGATTTTGATCTATTCTTCTTACTCTAACTGAATACTCATTGGCCAATGCATATTCAGAGATTAAAAGAAATAAAATAAAAATAAAAGCGATTCTTTTCATAGCATATTACGCTTCCACCGTAATTTTGGAACAGAAAGAGTTTTATCATTTTAGGCACATCTTAAAAAAATATCCTTCCGTCCCCAAAAAGCCTAGACCAAACACCGATGTGCAAGACGAAAATATGGGCGAAAAAGGGCGTGGATGCGAGGGCTGACAGCTAGCCTGTTCCAAAATTTCGGGGTCTTGCAACTTGAGCAACAAAAGATCCAAAGGCTAAAAAATGGATTTTTTAGATTATCGTATTTTTCAAATGACAACTTATTTTTAGAAGAAAAATAGGACACAATGTGTCCTATTTGGGGGCGAATTTTTGGGGAAAAAGTGCGCCGTTCCAAGAGTTTTAGTTAAATAAAAATGAAAATAAAGCTAGTTTGAAAATATTTTCACCGCAAAGCCAAGCTAAATTTGGAAATAAAGTTCGATAAGATTGCTACCATCCGAGATGCTATAGAGATAGTGAGTTGAGACATTCTTAACTAAATGCACACCAAGCCCACCAACTTCACGCTCTTCAATCCCCAAAGTTATGTCAGGTGTTTTGACGTTAGCAAAAGGGTTGAATGGTTTGCCCCAATCTTTAATCCAAACTGAAAATTGGTCAGAATCATCCATATTGACCCAACGGCAACCAAGAACAATTTTGGCCACGGAAGGGGGCTGCGAGTCTTTCTTTTGGCCATGTTTAACCACATTGACCAACAATTCCTCAACCGCCAATCCGACATACATGCCGAGATCTTCATGGTTTTCACCAAGGTGCTTATTAAGAAAATCTATGGCAGGTTGAATACAATCTAAAGAAATAGGCAAGTTGATTTCAGGCATAGCGATCTTCACGCACTAAGAGCAGAAAGCCCGGCAGTCTTATCATTATAAACTTGCAAAATGCGGTCAAAACCCGAGATCCTAAAAACTTCCGCCACCATTGGCTGAAGAGCACAGAAGGCCAATTTGCCTTGGACTGATTTTAGCGATTTGGCTAAGCCCAAAAGACTACGCAGACCTGCTGAACTGATATAAATCAATTTTTCCATATCAAGCAGGATCTTGTTCTGACCTTCATTTTTTATTTTTTCAACCACATGATCAAAATCATCGATAGCGGTCGCATCCATGCGACCTGTAAGCTCCAAAATACAGACTTGATCAGCCTGTATTGTTGCAATATCCATACACTCCTCTCTTAAATCCCAATAAAAAGCAGAAAAGAATAGCTCACGAAATTTCGATTAGCCTATATTGAATAAAAAAAAAACAACTTAAGTCAATAGCGAAATAGCTTAAAGCTAGTTATTGTTTAGATTGAAAAATTTTTTAAATTAATAATTATTTTTAAGATTCATTTGTCTAAAAAATAATTATCCTGCACATAGTGTCTATACAATTTGCACATCTATTTAATTTCAAAACAGCAGAAGATAATATGGCAAATTTTTGGTAAAATAGCTAATGATAACTTAAAAGCAGGCCCTGACTTATTTTTAGCCAGCCATCCAAAGTCACAAATAACAATAACTTAAATGGCAATGATATGGTCATAGGTGAAACCATCATCATACCCATGGCTAATAATATATTAGATATGATCAAATCTATGGCCACAAATGGCAGGTAAAGCAAAAAACCCATCTGAAAGGCATGGGTAAGTTCTGTTATGGTAAAAGCTGGCACAAGAATAAGGAGATTGTCTTTGGTAATCTCTTTGTTCATGCGGTCAGGCCACATACGCTTGGCAGTGCCCATAAAGGCTGTAATAATAACTGTGGATGTATTGTCAGCTAAAAATTTCCTAATTGGTGGCGAACAATTGTTTATAGCCTGGACGATTTCCTCAGGTTGTGACTGCCCAGATACATTTTGCTTTTTTAAAAGATCCAAGGTATCTATTGAGGCTGGAGCCATAATAAAAAGAGACAGGATTATGGCTAAGCCATTCATAACCATGGTTGGGGGTATTTGCTGCACACCTAAAGCGTTTCTCACCAAACTAGTTACAACCACAATTTTAACATAGGAAGTAACAAGCATGAGCAGAAATGGTGCTAGACCTAAAAGAGCTAACCCTACAACCAAATAGATTGGATTGGTGGAGCCAAACCCCATTATGCGCCATCCATATTTTCGGCCAAAGCCACTTGTACAAGTTGCACGCCAACTTCTCCGCCCACATCAACCAAACGACCGATGGCAACCTTACGTCCGCCAGCCAAAACCGCGATGGGTAAATTAGCTGGGTCAGCGTCAAGGGTAAAGGTGTAGCCATTGGTCAACTTAGCGCAGTCAGCCACAGGCAACTTGATGCTTGGCAATTGGAAACTTATTTCCAGCTCAATTGATTTAACATCATCTAGATCAAGGCTTGCGCCTTGAGTTTGATCTACATTTCCCGCTGATTGGCTCATAGTTGTCTCACCGGCCATATTTTTAACGACACGCCCTAAAAGGGTTACGACTCTACCCTCAATACTAGCAGCCAAGGCTATATTTGGGCCTAAAATTATGTTCAGAGCATCCTTTGGAAGCCTAGCCAAAAGCACATCACCAGGGGCTAATTTTTGTACATCCGCAATTTTTAGCCGCATACGCCCCAACTCAAGATGGCCGAAAATGCAAGCTTTATATGGAAAAAATTTTTCCACAGGTAACATGGGCAGCATCTCGATCAACTCAAGAATCGGCACAAGGGTTGGCGAATCTTGCCAAGAGATACGCACAATCGTTTTGACAGGCTTTTCCCCTAAAACTTCCAAGGAGAATTGGATATTTTTTTTGAAACTAAGGCGGTCAATATTTCTTGGCTCACCCACAAAAAGAATGGGAAATCTGGTTTTCTCAGCCAAACGATCAATTATGGGCTGACAGATACGCTCAAGGACTACTCGGATAAGCGGTTTAGGCAGATAGCTAAACTTATTGGCCGCATCAGCTTCAATCCAGGCCGAAAATTCAGGCCGCAAACTAAGCAGATCCAAGTTAGAAAAACTAACCTGCCAAATGCCATTCATGTTCACATGAAGCGTGAAAGATTCTTCGTCAGGCCAACTACTCCTAGCTGTCAAGAGATTAAGCTTAGCCCTGACCAACTGCTCAGCTCCAACATCCAAGCTTATCTCAAGGTCTCCTAGGCGGGTTAAAATGACATTGGCTAGACGCACGCTCTCTTTGTCTAAACTCTCCCCCAAAAAACCTTGGTCCATCATTGATCCTCATTATTGATCACTATAGGCAAGATTCTCGTAGCCGCGAGATCTTTTCTGGCTATCACCATGATTGCTAGTTTCAGCATCAGCCGAATTGCCCACTTTGACTTCCACATCACCAAACTTATTTAAAGCATCCTTTAAATCTTGCTGGCCTGCGACAGCTGTCTGGAAAGCTGCATAATTAGAACAGCTGATATCGACCTGCAAAGAACCCGTGGCGAGACGGCTAATTGTAATTTCAGATCCTTTCAATGCGCCTGAACTAATGCTTAGTTTGACAGCAGATTCTTTGGCCGAAGATTCACTGACCAAAATGCGATCAACCAAGTCGATTATATCGGTTTTAGTTAAAGGATTTGCTTCAACATTATTTACAATTTCTTGAGGTGCATTTACACTGGTCGGAAAAAGACTCTGAAGCAGAGTCTCTGGTGAAGGCAAAACATTTTTTTTATCATTATTTTGTTGCGCAGCAAGTTTTGCCTCAAACGTTTTCGGATCTGCAAGTTTTGGATCATTAACTTTTGAATCTGTAAGTTTTGCCTCAAAAGTTTTCGGATCAAGATCTTTGGCATCAGTAAGTTTTTGATCCATATTTTGTTGCGCAGCAAGTTTTGTCTCAACATTTTTTGCCTCAACATTTTTCGGATCAGCAACTTTTGGATCTATAACTTTTGAATCTGTAAGTGACTCATCTGACTTATTGAAAAAGTCCTTAGCAGCAGTTTCACCTTCATCTTTTCTAAAAAAATTGCGATTAAAAAGTTCAACATCAGCGTGTGAAGCATTTTTCATTTCTGCAATATCAAAATTCTCAATATTATATACATTATTATATACATTCTGTTGAATCTCTTGCGAAACTTTATTTTCTAAACTCATACAACCTCCTCAAGCCCAATTATCAACCAGCTAAAAATTAGACATCATCACTAGCAAGAGCCAAACGGACACATTCCTCCATCTCAAGCTCACTAACCCGTTCTTCTTCTTTGCGGGCAAGAGACAGCCAAATCTTTCGATGTTCCTCAATTTTCATGGTCTCTCGTCTAGCAGCAAAATAATCAGCTCGACACTGATTAAGTTTTTCTTGGCACTGATTAACAACTTGGGCAGCTTGCAGCACCTTATCCTCCAAATCCACAAGCCCATGAGCCAAATTGGCTAACCCCTCGCGAAAATCAGCCAAGCCTTGCACAGAAACTTTGGTGTTAAAAATAGCAGCATAGCGTCGATCTTCTTCTTCCACTATCCATTCTTCATAGCGCTTTTTGGCAGCAATGGCTGCTTCATGTTTTTCTTTGGCTTGATTAAGATCTGCTTCAGCCTGACCTAAAGCCCGTTTGGCATTATCTTCATGGCGCAAACGCACTTTAAGCATTGCCTCAAGAGGATATTTAGGCATAGAAGTTTTATTTCAAAGACAAAAAATGCAAATACTAGTTGTTTTTTAATTTTTGAACGGCAAAAAAGAAATTTTTTTTCTAAAAAAACAATTATTAGGCCACAACCTTAATCAAAGCCTCAACAGTCTCCGTAAAACTACTTTTTTCATTCTGCTTTTGGCGTAAAAAGCCGTTAACTGCCGGAATATGTGCAATAGCAGAATCAGCCACCGGATCAGCACCTTTTTTATACTCACCGATCTGCACCAAAAGCTCGATTTCCGCATATTTAGCCAGAATAGTGCGCAACTTTTCGGCAGCAGCTCGATGTTCAGGCGTCACAATGGCATTCATAACGCGGCTGACACTAGCTTGAATATCAATGGCCGGATAATGGTTAGCTGCAGCCAATTTTCTTGAAAGCACAATGTGGCCATCCAAAATGGAACGTGTTTCGTCAGCCACAGGTTCGGTCATGTCATCACCTTCGACCAAAACCGTATAGAGAGCTGTGATGGAACCTGTACTAGAATTGCCAGCCCGCTCAAGAAGCTTGGGCAATTCCGAAAAAACTGAAGGTGGAAAACCTCTTCTTGTAGGTGGCTCGCCAGCAGCTAAACCTATTTCACGCTGCGCTCTGGCAAAACGGGTCACCGAATCCATCATTAAAAGCACACGTTTACCTTGATCGCGAAAATATTCGGCAATGGCTGTGGCTGTATAGGCTGCCTTTAAACGTTCCATGGATGATCTGTCCGAAGTTGAAACCACAAGCACAGCCTTCGATAAGCCTGAAGGACCAATATCGTGCTCGATAAATTCGCGAACTTCACGACCACGTTCTCCAATCAAGGCCAAAACACAGACCTCAGCTGTTGAACCTTTCAAAATGCTGGAGAGCAATGTACTTTTGCCACCACCGGCAGCAGCAAAAACACCCAACCGCTGGCCTTCGCCACAGGTCAAAATCCCATCAATGGCCCTAAGACCTAAGCTTATGGGATGATCAATGATCTTGCGGGTCATGGGATTTGGTGCTTCCGCAAAGAGAGGATAATGGACTCTTGTGTGCAGTTCCGGCCCACCGTCCATGGGTTGACCTAGACCGTCAACTACGCGTCCCAAAAGCTCATTGCCCACGGGGATGGAAAGAATTTCACCGGTTGGAATAACTTCGGTGGCAGGCGATATACCCTGCATATTGCCCAATGGCGAAAGCAAGGCGATATTTTTCACAAAGCCGACCACCTCAGCCTTGATATGCCAAGTCTCCCAAGGATTTCGCAAGATACAGATCTCACCTATCCTAACCCCAGGAACCACAGCCCTAATGATGGTGCCGATCACCTGCTCGACCCGGCCCCTCATCTCAATGGGTGTTACATTGCGGATGGTTTCGTCTAAGAGATTACCAATATATTCAAACGCCACTCTTACTCACCTAAATAAACGTTTGGAAAAAGTTCGAATTTTTGGACGTAAAAATCTTAAACAGCCTCTACCTTTCCGCATCCCCACCAATCTTGGCCTTAAGAGCATTTTCAATGGCTTTAAGCTGAATATCTAGACTTGCCTCAAGCACACCCATTTGACTCTCTAAAACGCAGTCTCCACGCTTCATGCGCACGTCAGGCACAATTTCTAAAGCACCCTGGCCCTTGCCGACCATGGCCGCAAAGGCTTCATGCACATAGGCTTCTTCTTCGGGCGAAATCCGCACAGTAACGCTTTGCCGCCCTCGCACTTGCTCTAAGGCTGTACGCACAATCCTAACAATGCGCTCTTTATCATCCAAATCACCAATGATCTTCCGTACAGCTGTTATGACCACATCAACAATCTGCCGCTCCAGTCCCTCAATGTACTCCACAGCCTGCATACCAGTTTCAAGCATTTTCTCGGCCTGCTGCATCTGACCTTCAGCTACACCATCAGCATAACCTTCTTCCTTGCGCTCATTATAGGCTTCTTCAGCTTTTTGTTTAATCTCTTGCGCCAAAACATTTGCTTGGGCAATTAGGTCTTTGGCTTGGATAAACTGGGAGTATTCTTCCTGCTTTAAAATGTGCGTCGCAGGGCTAACCTTAATCTCGGAACCTATTTTTTGAAATACGGCGCCCATTGTGGCAAAACCTCACTCAATAAACAGCGCTGTACAAAACGCCAGAGCGTTTCAAAAGCCGGTTTAGGCAATTTTTTTGCAAGCCCAAGACTGGGATTGGTTGGGAATTTATCTTTAAAAAGCTCATCAAAAAGCTTGGCCAAACGCCAACGAAACTTTCCTGCAAGCTCCTCTGGCCACTCCAAAGAACAAAGTCTTATGGCCTCAAAACCATGCAGATGGCACCTTTGAGCCAAGGGCAAATCGCGGTTCAAATCATTAAAAAGAAGATAAGCCTGGCCCACCTGATATTGACCTAGAAACTGCGCATAAGCCAAAAGATCACTGCCCAAATCTTCTCTTAAAGCCTTAAGCTCCATGTTAGTAATGATCTTAGCCAATTCCTTGGAATGCAAGCCTGTGCCAGTCAAAAGAACAAGCTTAACCAGTTCTTGATCTGAGAGTAAGGCTAATTTTCGGCAATCTTCCTGAAAATCCCAAAAAAAAGTTGGCTGAACATCTGTGCGAAAATCTCGCAGACTATCTTTAGAGGTAGCTAACCAAGACTTAAGCTGTACCGTAAGATCGCCTGGAAGAGCATCGAAATATGAAAGACTCCCACACACTTTGGCATTATATTGTAAGATTCTGGGCCAAAAAGGCGAAGTCTCGATTAATTCTTCAAAAAAAATTTTCATTGTGCCTCAAGAAAAGGCAAGTAGCGTGTCTTATATTTTAATGGCCAGGATAATTTTTATTGGCCTAAATCTTGTACAAAAGAAAATTTAGTTTATCTTATTTTAGTTTAGTTATATACAAATAAAAAATAGCTATCTAGTTAAAAAAATACAAACTATAAAAAGAATGCTGAATGGATACTAATAGAACATTAAACATTGAGCATTGAGCATTAAGCCTAAAAAATAAAATATTTAAACTGAAACATTGAACATAAAAAATAACATCAAACACAAATATTAAGTATTAAGCTCTATACATTAAAACTAAATCTATTTTATACCTCATTCTTAGCTTTTGTGTTTATCTTTATTCTAGTTTTTCTCTCTTAAACTATCCTTACACTATCTCTTACACTTCATTTCATATCATTTCATACAATTTCATATTATTTTACACCTTGTTTAATATCCCATTATTATTTCCTATCCAATTATTACTTCATGTTCCATTATTACTTTCTCTTTTATCGTTTAGCAAAAGAATATCATTCACAAAAAAAGGCGGCATAAAAATGATCGCTAGAGAAGGAGTCGATAGAATCAATTTATAAATAAATTAAAATAAAACTAACGCTCCTTTCGCAAAAATTTTCTTGCCGCCAGAAATTAGGCTTTGGCATCGGCGTTTTCAACATTTTCTTGGCTTTTTTTCTTCCTGCGTTGCCAAAGAAGAACTAAACCAACGCATAAAGCAACAATACTTAACGTTATAGCCAAAGTCTGTAAAAAGATTGGCAAGGAAAAGTATTCATCAAAGAGTAAGGCCGATTTGCGGGTAACTTTGGGAATCGTGACAGTTTCACGTACTGGCACAAGCATAACAGTTACATTGTCGTAGTTAAGCCCTGGAACAGCCGAAGCTGTGCCTTTGCGAATGTCCGCAACCATATTGACGACAATGGACTCTGGGTTATGCCGCAAAAAAACTGTGGCCGAGGGTGGCAGTTTAATATTGTTTAAGGGGTCATTGACACCTAAAACCACATGCACTCTGGCAGTTAAGACACCATCAATCCTCGAAAAGGTATTGGATAGCTCTTGCGATATGGCCCAAGTTAATCTGGCATTCTCTTCTAATGCCGAGCTAATCATGCCCGAACCAGCAAAAACAGTACCTAAAGAAGCAAAAGAATCTTTAGGTAGACTGTTTTCGCGCAAAATCTGCAAGGCTTCAATAAGCTCTGTCTCATCTACCGATATGGTGTAGCCATTTTTACCAGCCGGTGCTTTCTCAGCTTGAATGCCGCGCTTTAAAAGCACGCTAAGCATGGCATTGGCCTGTTCTTCCTCTAAACCTGTATAGATATCAAGGCGACAGGCCGAGATTAACATCAAGATGGGCAGAAGTAGTAAGAGCAAGAGACGCGCATACATAGCAAAAAATTGCTCTTAGATATTTTCGATTAAAGCCCACGCCAGTTGTTTTTGGGGGCAATCCTGACTGAATCCTTCCATGGATTTCTTGGCATCATCATTACGTCCAGCAAGCATGAGGGCCAAAATTTCCATACATCTGGCGTCATCATCATCTGGATGCTCAGTCAAAATGCCTTCTAACATCTCTAAAGCCACGTCAAACTCATCCACAACCACATGGGAATAAGCCAAGGTAATCAAGGCTGGCACAAAACCAGGCTTCTCAGCTAAAACCCCATCGACAATAGTTCTGGCCGCGCTTGGCAAGCCCTTCTGGCAAGCGAGATTGGCGATCTCAAGCAAAACACTGACATCTTGAAATGTCAAAATGGCTGTTCTGTCTTCACTCATCTAACTACCCTCTAAGCTTATCGTAAAGGCTTGATGAGGCTTCAATGGCACTCTCGATAGCCAAACGCACCTTTTCAGCAGAGGCAAACTGTTCTGAGTTTAGCCCAGCATCCATGGCCGTTTTGACGCGATCCTTAATCCCAAACAAATAATCTTTAAGGGTATGCAAGCCAGATCCATCGCCATCCAAAAGATCAAAAACCGAAAGCTTGTTAGTCATTTACACCTCTAAATGTATATGTCTTAACCTCGGAACCAATCCTAAGGGTAAGTTTTGCTGTGCCAATATCCTCAAGCACAGCGCCATTGGGTAAAACTGACCCTGGAAAAAAACGCCCGCCATTATCGGTTGTAATAAACTTAAGCGGGGCCACAAAAACACCCGTAATCTTTAGTCCACCCAAAACATCCCCCAGATTCTGCGCAGTACTGTTGGGCTCAGCCGCTGGTACATCTGGAGTCACGGCTAGACGTTGGGAGGTTTGTGGCGAAGTGATCCGTTTATCAATGGTGCCCTCACCAAAAAGTGGCACACCAAAGTGGGCGCTTAGCTTAGCTTTAAGCCTGGCCAATTCGGCTATTCTCGAACCTATACTGCCCTGTAAACTTATCCGACCTGGCAAGTAAACTGGTTGTACACCAGAAAATCCAGCCATACTTAAGGCCGATAACACATATGCAGCCACATCCTGTTCATAAACAATCCGGCGCTCTTTGATGGGAGGCGATGGTACATCGCGCTCCAAATAAGCAAAGGCATCGGTCTCAACCAAGGTATCCCGCATAAAAGCTGAAATCAAAAGTTTAGGTACACCGCTATTACGCTTAATACTGACCAGAGGATAAAAACCACGCACACCTAAAGAATTGCGCACAGCATTTTCTAAATCTTGATCCACAGCCACTTCTAGATAAACCGGAAAGAATAGGTCCTGCACAGTGTCTTTAAGCTTGGCAAGCTCAGTACTTGTGGCCAAGGCACCGCGAACTTCAACTCCATTAGCCCTGTTTGAAACCAAAAGACCACGTAAACCTTGCTCTTTGAGCAAATTCTCGACAATTGCAGGATACTCTGCCTCTTTGGGTTCGTTGGGAGCAAGGGAAAACGATAGGCCGCCCAAAAGTAACGCTAAAATGATCAAAGACCAGAACTTGGAAATGCGCTTAAAAAAAGGCTTGGGTTTTGCTGGTGCATCTAGGCTTAATGGCGCAGAATCGCTATCTGTGGATAGATTGGGATCAGGTTGGCTCGGTTCATTTGACGCACCTTGGGCCGCATTAAGATTGGCATTAGCTTCGCTTGCAGCATTGCCGCTAGGTGCTTTTTGATTGGTTTCAACTGTGTCGCTAGCTGCTTTTTGGTTGGTTTCAGGATTGGCTCTAGACGTATATTCGTCTTCAAAAACAGGTTCAGCCTGTTCAACACCTGGCAAATTCCAAGCAAAACAAACTCGATCTAAAAAAAAGGCAACACCGCTCAAAATATCAGTATTAGCGGCTAAAGTTTCCTTTTCATAGGTAACCTGGCCCTCCACAGGTTCAAGAGAAACCTTGGGCTGATCATTTCCATCCACCTCAATGGAAAGTTTTGCATGCTTTGGGGCCAAGCCTGTGAGAATAAGATCGCATTCATCGCTTGAACCGAGTAAAAAGAGGCCAACGGGTAGCTCAATCCTAGCGCCTTGATGAACACCAGAAAACACATAGAGCAGCACTCGTCTCATGGCCAAAGTTTCAGCAGCCATTACGGTTTGACCGTTTTTTTAGCAATAGGGTTAGCCGATTTGCCCCTGCGGCTTCTCTGCTTACCAGGCACAGGCTTAGCTGTTTTGCTCGTGGGGCTTTTCTGCTCACCTTGCACAGACGTGGCAACAGGTTTAGCCGGTTCAACATTGGGGCTTTTCTGCTCATCTTGTACAGGCTTAGGAATAGGATTAGCCGGTTCACCCATGGGTCTTGGGTGCGCCTCTTGCAAAGGCTTAGGTGGCACATCAGGGGTTGAAGCATAATCAAGCCTGCGTCTCGTACACCCACCAACCACAGGTTTGGTGGGCACACGCTCTTCATAGTTGGCTCCGGTAGGCGAGCGGCTAAAGCGCGGATCATCCACTCTTAACGGAATGACAGGCTTCTCATCCAAATTCATAATGCGTGGTGTAATCAACACCAAACGCTCCATGCGCGAATGCTCAAGGGCTTTTTTGCCAAAAAGACGGCCTAAAATAGGAATATTTTTTAAACCAGGCACACCATCTTCGCCATCAGATTGCTTTTCCTGATAGTAGCCAGCAATAAGCAAACTCTGGCCTTCACTGACTATGGCTTGGGTATTGATCTTGGTCTGCTTTAAAGGCTGGGGGTTTGTCTCGCTCACCACAAAAGTTGATGAGCTATCATTGCGGTTATCCTGCACAGAAACAATCAGTTTGATGGCATTAGGCAAAACAGTGCCATCTTTTAAGACCCGACCAGGGATAATGTGCGGTGTAACATTAAGTATAGTCCCGGTTTCAACCTTAAAAAGATCAGTCGCCTGATAGCCCGAGACTGGAATATAATAAGTATTGGTATTTTCAAGAGTGGCCTGGACATTATCGGTGGTTAAAACCGATGGCTTGCCAAGCATTCTGGCCACCCCGTCTTTTTCAAGGGCGCTTACACGCGTTAAAAAGTAATTCGTGCCTCGGGTATAGAGGGTGGAAAAAGAAAGTCCCGATGAAGACGCAGATCCAGCTTCCGGCAAAGTACCGGCGGAAGCTGAAGTACCGGCAGATCCACCTATTCGCCAGCCATTGCCCAAATTTGCTACTCCCTGGTAGTTTATGCCCAGTTCCTTTTGATAATTGCTATCAATATCAACAATGGCTGCATGAATCTCAACCAAACGCACCGGTCGATCAAGATCAGCAATGACTCTGGCATAATATTCCATCCTGTATTCGGCATCGGTGATAACCACAGCATTGACTCTTGGGTCAGCAATGATGCTAACGGGAGTTGTATTTTGCCCCTTGGACGATTCCGATGGGGTTGTTTTTTCTGGAGTGTTGTTGGATTTGGCTGTGGCGGCCAAGCCTTGTCCTAAAAGGCCCGTCTGCACAGGAGATGTGCTGGAAATGGTTGTTTCACCTTTCGGTCCACCATTGACCATTGTATTTAAAATGGACGCTACACCTGGCACAACGATTCTGGAATCATTGCTGCTAGAAACCTCTTTATCTTCAGCCCAAGCATGCTTTAAGGGGAAAACGCGCATGGTTATACGATTGACCTGCGACTGTTCCATGGAAGTCATGGCCTGACGCAACTGATCAATGTAAAAACCTGGTGCCCGCACAAACAAAACATTGCGATTATTAAGAAGCTTTATGGAAAGCTGTGGTGATAAAATTCCAGCTTCCCGAAATAAAGATAATAAGGTTTTGGCTTTGACAATTGATGGGGTCAAAAAGGCTTGCTGTGTTTCCTGTTGGGCATAAAAATTGATGGTTCGACCTTGTTGAAACCAATTGACCTGATAGGCAGCCCGCATGGAAGCCAAAAATTCATAGGGATTGGTCTGCTCAAAATTGCCCGTGACCTCACCTTTTAGGCTAGGGCTAACCAAAGCATTATAGCCCTCGATCCGCGCAAATTCAGCTAAGATCGCAGGTAAGCTTTCTTGCTGAGCCACGTGGGTAAAGGGCACAGTAAAAACAGGACTTGGAGTCGATGAGCGTCTGCTTTTAGCATCCACATTATTTATGGAAGAAAGCAAAAACAAAGCGATGCTAAAAAGGCAAATCAGGACAATGCGTGGCATTATATCTTCAGACCCGCAATCATGGCTGTGTGAAAAAGATTACTAACATCACTCTGGCCCTCTTCTTGGTTCAAAGTCTGCATCCACCAGCCATAATCATTAAGCCAATCTTGAACCTCATTAACAAATGCAGCCGTTTCTATGTTGCTGCTAACGCGCCTAAAACAGATCAACACATCTTGATCTAAGTTCAGGCCTTGAGCCATGCTCTCACCGGCATTTTCCAAAGCCAAAATTGATGGCCGCTCACGTCTAATGGCAACTTGCATCTTAGCCGCACGCCCAATTACGGCCTCGCGCTCGGGTAAAGCACTAGGGAGTGTCAAAACTACTCCCCGCATAATAATATATGCGTCACCCAATGTAAAAAATGTCGGCTTAAGGCCATCTTCTAAATCTATAGACCAAACTTTAGGGGCCACACTTTTTTGCAAGCCTAACCAACCGGTTGCCTGATAAAGAGCGGATATGTACTTATCGATACTTTGCATGTCTGCTTCCCAAAAAAAAGATCAAACATCAAAACTATGCGCTGCCCGCAAGCTTAAAAAAGATGGCAAATCATCTTAAATGCGCCACATTCAAGGATAATTGGAAATTTAGGGAGCCGTTACAAAAAGCTTCTGACTTTGTCTCCCAATCTTTAGGCAAGTCCATTTGTCTTGCAAGATTTGACTTGCCTAGGCCCAAATTTGATCAAAGTCTTAACTTTTAGCCTAAGGCCAAGAGCTTAAAATTTTTTAACGCCAGCAAAAACATAAAAAATTTTAAGGCTTAAGGATCTTAGTCTTTTTCTTCGCCATCTGTATGCGCAGCTAACAAGACCTTGGCGCGATCAGCTATGGTCTTATGCTCTAAATTTTCAGGATCTGCAATACAAATGGCTGCTTCCAAAGCAGCAATAGCCGCGTCATGCTGACCAAGCTTAATTGAGCACACACCGCAGTAATAAAATGGTGCCGGATCCTGGAGAGTACCATAAATGGCTGCTAGTTGATAAGCATCCATGGCCTCTTGGAACTTTCCCCTAGCCTGACGGCAGGCACCTAAAGCCATCCAGTTGGGCGGATAGGGAGCATTGTAGATACATAGCCAGCGAAAAAGCTCTTCGGCTTCAGCATATTTGTGCATACTATATAACTGATACGCCAAAGCGTAACGCCCCTCAATCAAACTTTCCTTAAGTCCTCTGATGCGATAGAGAGGTTCGTCACCTAATAGGGCCGTGCGCACATCATCAATTTGATCTTCGGAAAAACCTAGCTGGTTAGCCAATTCGACCAATGTCTTGTACACATTTTCCGTCTGCAACTTGATAGACTCAAAATCTGGCCCTGGCATAATCTGCTCCTTTTACCTAGCACATGGGTATCAAAATATTTTGGCCCCAAAAGGTCGATCCCCTCTAACCTCAAGGGCATTTAATTTTATCGTTGGCGAAAATACTCCCGGCTCTAGAGCTTAGTGTAGGCGGAAGATGATAAGCCTTCATAGTTGAAAAAAGCAATGCTTGGTTGCCAAAGCCAAGGCTTAAGCTACACATAAAGCTAGAAGCTTGGCGTCCCCCCAGGTTTTTCAAAACAAAAATCCTGCAGTGTTGTTTGGGCAATGCCATTGACTGGCATATGTGTCTTGGCTCAACTATGAACGATAAGAGAACTTGTTGCCAAGTCAAGCTTCAAATGCGAAGCATTAAGCGGGGTAGTTGACTTACGCTAGTACAAAGCCTAATGCTCCAAGGAGCTTTTAGGCTAAACGCATCTTGGCAAACTACCCGCAAGACGCTAGAAAAGAAAGAATGCTTCATTAAAAGTTTTTTTATCAAACCTAGTCAACTAAATTTTTCAGGTATTGTCAACAGCTAAACTAGATAGTATTTCAGATATTAAAATAAAATTGGAAAGCATTGCAAATCTAAAGTTAAATTGATTTTTTTGCTAGACAAATACTTTGCTCAAGAAAGGTATTTCTTTACGAAAAAATATCCAAAGAAAATACAAGTGCTAGACATATATATCTTTTTAAAAAAACTAAAAATCATAAAAAAAACTAAAGATTCGATTTCACCAACTGAAAGACGTATGGTCAGCTTTAAAAATAGCCAGTTTAGAATAGTTCTATAACAACTTTAGAAAATATTTTAAATATATCTTTATGTTTACAGAAATAAAGATGATAGAAGCAAATATAACTAAAAGAAAATGTTCGGAGAAAAAAACAAACGTAATAAAATAAAATTTGCGTTATTTTTAGCTAATAACACCAATCTTGATCATTATTATTAATTTTGACAAAAAAAAATCTTATTACACAATTTCTAAAAAATTTTCTATATCAATAAAATTATTTTAAAGAGTTATACATTTATACCAGTATACATTACAATTTCACTAGATTTTTGGAACACTGATATATATCTATGTAAGTCTACCTGATGTCTAGCTGGCTGATTTGTTCCAAAATTACGATGGAAGTGTAATATATCTTGAGCCAAATAAATATCTAGATTGTAATTATTCTTGATGGAGATTTTTGTAAGCATTTTTGAATATATAGGGCGGATCAAATGATCCGCCCTATATATCATATATGTCTTTTTAAACTGATTTATAGCCTAATTTGTTAATGCCAAAAACAAAATTTAAAAAGAATCTTCTTTTATATCAATATATCTCAATCTATATCAATATGTATCAAACATCCTGTATCAAACATCGCAAATATCAAAAAAAATTTGTACAGATACCAACAATGTTAATAAAAAATTATCTTCTAAGTTTTTTTGCTAAAATTTTATGCTAAATAGACAATTTTAGCCCTTACATACCTTTAGCCAAATTCGATAAAGTCTGATTAGATGTAGCGACGGCTGAATTAGCCCCCTGCATATAACTATTGTATTGGCCCATCATATCTTGTAGTTGGACCATTTTGGTTTGGATGTCAGCACCAAGAGTATCCATCTTCGTCTGGATTTGAGTAATCAGAGTATCCCACGATTCTTTCTTACCATCGGAGGGCATCTTAAAACCATACTTATCACAAAAGCCATTAAAGTCCTTTTGCTTCTCAAGTCTTGTGATGATGTCATCCCATTTCTTAACAGCTTCTGAGACACTTCCGCGTGGTGGGCCTTGCAAACCAAATTTACTTAAATCTCTATCAATATCAGGTACTGATGCCCAGCCACGATCGCGATAATCCTTGGCCACGTTGACTATATTATATTCCTCTTGAGTGGCAGAACCTTTTGCACCTAAGCTTTGCAAATCGCGTGCTGCATTTATATTGTCGGCAAAAAGGCGCTTTTCAGCCTGCTGAGCTTCAATTTCTTGGATTCCTTGCATGGCAGAGTCTTTATTGGTTTTGGCCAACATCATCTGCAACAGAGCAAAGGCGATCTGCGGACTCCGATTGACATTATTCAACCCAGAAAATGTCGTAACCGAAGTTTGATTAATAGTCATATCAGACACAGAATCTGCTCCTTTGATACAATAAAACTTTTACAGGATCTTCTGACTTTAAGCTAAAATCTTCGTCCTAGTTTGATTCATATTGGCCTGCATCGAATTCATAAAATCGATTGCTTTATTCACCAAATCACGCTGGGCCTGCATACTTGTCTTAAGATTTTCCATCGCCGTTCTTTGCCATTCAATCTGAGCATCCAATCTCTTATTATCGGCTTGTTCTCTGGCATTCAGGTAAGCGCCAATACTGTTGGATCCTTCAGCCAAGCTCTTACCAGCGGTTTGCCAATTGTTCGCAGGAACCATTAGCTGCGTAAACTCATTTGTTGAAACATTGGCATCGAGTTTTAATGTTTTCACGCTGGCCACAGCACTACCTACAGCAGTAAAAACACCAGCTGCGATGGATGCAAGCATCTGTTTCAAAGCACCTCTTGAAATATTGTCAGCTTGATCGTTCATCTCTTTGGCCACAGCTTCACCCTGCGCTAGAAGCTGTTTTTGGTTCTGCTCATTTTGGGCCAAAGCTTCTTTGATGCACAACGCTGCAAAGGCGGCTCCTGGAGATAGGGTTCCAACCATCTTTGGTAAAGATGAGAAATCGACATTTTCACTGGGTGGCACGTCTGGTCGGGCAGGATTCTTTTGATAAAAAGAAATTTTTTCGTCCGGCAGTTGAACGTCATTGGCACTTCTGTTGGCCGCTGTCTGCTTAATCTGTTGGAAGGTTAGATCTGACAGATCCTCTACTGATCTAGATGTACCCGGATTTATAGTTAAATTACTCATAATTTCACCTCACAAAAATTAAGCCATAGCGCAGGCGCCACCTGTCAAAATTGAAGTTTGGGTTTCAGCATGCTCCTTGACAATCTCACTCACTGTCTCGGTAGTTTTCTGATTGTCTTCAATGACCTGCTTCATATGCGTTAATGTTAGATCATTAATCATTTTGATCTGTTCTAATATGGCCTCAAAACGCTTTTGCGCAGCGGTAGCATCGCTGGCATCCTTAGTATAGACCGCAGAGGCAATTTGAGCGCCACCTTGAGCCACCCCTGCCACACCTTGAGCCGCAGAACCGCATTTGGAGACCATATTCAAAACTTTGCCAGATGAAGATGCGGCTTTGGCTGCCGCTGCACCGCTTCCAGCCCCGCATGAGCAGGCAATTGTTGCAACTGTAAAAGCAATATCTAAACCAAACTTAACCCACTGTCCGACACCTTCACCAAAAATCTTATCAGACAATTTACCAGCTAGGCTTGTTAGCCCCCAGCCTTCACCACTGACAGATTCGCCCACAGTATCAAGAACCTGGTTGGCTAGAGCCGTAGAAGCAAGAACTAATCCCGCAACTCCTAAGGGGCCACCAACGCCGGTAGCAACTAAAGCTGCAGAAACAACCACAGCGGCAATGGCTCCGATCCAACTAAAGGCTTTGGCAATCTTCCCCCAAATGCCAGCATTCTCTAGCTTCTCAATCTGCTCATCAATTTTGGCCAGTTTTTCTTTGTTAACAGACTCGCGCTGCTCAGCATTGGCTTTAACAGTGGCCATACCGGCCTTAGTTTCTGACTGGCGCACTTCGTCGCCTAAGGCTTGCATCAATACTTCCAGCGAAAGTGATCCACCAGCAGCTAGAGCTGGTTTAGTCAAAATAGGTAAATCAACTCCAGTCTCATTGGGAGTTTTATTTGACGATGGGGGAACCTGCAGACCTTCTGGCAGAAGCCCTGCCTGCTTAAGTTTAGCAGTTAATTCGATTAAAGTGGTTTGATCAATGTTAGCTAGCTGATTTTCAAATGAGGACTTGTAGTTATTATTGACTTGCGACATCTAATACCCACTCCTTTATGTAGTAAACGACATAGCTCTTTTATCTAGAAAAAAATCTAAAGTATTACGCTTCCATCGTAATTTTGGAACAAATCATCCACTAGACATCAGATAGACGAACATACACATATAGCCGTGTTCCAAAAATCTAACAGAACTGTAATATCGATTTTCTAAGCTTAATTCTCTGTAGCAGTTAATGCTTCTGTCTTTGGAAAAAGAGTTTTGTCGTTTACTATAACACCTAGTCTTTAACACCTAGTCCTTGGGCAATTTTGCCATAAGATCCTTGGCAAAATTCAGATATTCCAATTCAACGCTATCTGAACCTGGATCAGCCGCAAAAGCCAATTCTAAAACCTGACGAGCTGTTGGATAATCTTCAATTGTGGCGCAGCACTGTGCTAGTAAAAAGAGAGCCTTAATTTTCGGCGGATGGCCTAGATCTGCGGCATGGGCAAAACAAAAGGACGCCTCGCGAAACAAACCTAGCTTTTGCAAGGTGCAGCCAAGCCCCAACCAGTGTTTGGGATTGGTGTTGTCATACTGGCACAACGCACGAAACATGGTTTCGGCATCATTGTATTGGCCAGCGTTAAACAAATTATAGGCCAAAGTGTAACCGGCAGCTAAGGATTCTGGCGGAATATTAAACATTTCCGCCAAAGTAGCCCCTTTTTTAGCCTGCTCATAGAGAGAAGATACTTCTTCAATGGTCAGGCCAGATAAAGATGCAAGGCGTTGTAAAAAATCCTTCATCTCCTCTGGGATTTCAGCACTTTTCGTCTGAGTATCAGCCATAAAACTCTCCTTAAATGCGCAAAACACCTTTACGTCTGCCGCCAGGTACACCACCTGTAGAAGTTGGCTGATTGCTCTCGGCACTAAATTGAGCCGCACGGGCAGCTCCTTCACGTTTAGCCTTGGCTTTGGCCTCCTCACCAAGACTTTTAACCTCAGCCGGTAAGTCATTCATATCAAGATCAACATCGCCTTCAGGGGGCAAATTTAACGATTTGCGCATATCCTTTTCCAGTTGATCTAAGCGTGCAAATTCATCTTTCAAAGCTTGGAAAGTTTCATCCTGCTTCTTGCTTGCTTCTTCTGTAAACATAACAACACCTTCTTTTTTTATTTGAATGTTGGTTTTGATTTTACCAATTCATAAGCTCTGGGCAAAGATTATTTTCTAGCCACATCGGCTAGGCCCCTAGCAAAAAATATGCCCCCCAATTTTGCTAACAAATTTAATGGGTTAGAAAAATTTTCGGTCAAAAAGCACAGATTTGTCGATGACAAAAATGTCGAAATTAATAAAATTCCTGACGAAAGCACACGATCTTACGCAGGTATTAGTCGTGACGCTCTAGGCTCAAAAAAGATCACACGCAAAAATACGCTTAAAAAAAGCCTTGCCTATACGTCTAAGGCTCTGTGAACCTCTACTCAAAACCTTACGCTAAAAAGACGCCAATCTAGGCTAGATTTCTAACTAGCCAAAGATTTGCCGAGTTTTAAGTTCCTACTGCTTGGCTAGCAATTATGCGGCACTTAGGACTTTGGCCATAAGTGTAAAATAGTTAATCTTAAGCCTTTACATAGCTAACTTGCTAGCGCAACCTGCCAATAATTTTCATCTTTTTTGACGATAGGGAAAAAGCTCTTTGCATTTTGCAGAAACTACCATAGACTTGAGTTTAGTCAATGAACTATTTTGACGCTAAATCCTTATTGTCAAGACACCACGCTAACTGCCAAAACCAAAAAAGACATCCAAAGAAGATATCCAAAAGATCCTTAGGTTTCGCCTTGACCCAGTTCTTATATAGATTATCAGACAATTTTTGATAGTTTACAAAAAGACTCTAGAGTCAAAGACAGAAGACGTGTTAAGCTAGGAGCTGTCTGGAAATAATCCGCAAAACTATAGCAAATTAAATGCAGACGTGACGTTCTGTGCGCCCCTTTTTTTCCTCTAGAAAACGACAGCTTATTTATAGACAGATCCCTAGACTAAACTTGGATGCCGACTTGAATAGCCAAGATCGTGTATAATCTTATGCCCCATATATTTCAATCTAATATACATAGAATTGATGGTCCAAAAAGAAAATATTATCTTAAGCCTATCATCTAGGATTATATAAACTTGATACTGTTTAGATGTTAAAACATTTTGATACTGACTAATTTATAGAAAACGATTTTTTAGAAAAAATTTATATAGAAAAATATTTTTTATTTCAAGTTTTATATGAACAAATAAATATTGCTAAAAAATCTAAGGATATTACAAATACCTATACTTGTTATTTTTTATTTATATGCATTATAAATCAAGCTCCTCCTGACGAAATACAATACTACTAAGTCAGGTACCCCCGGCAAAGCCGGGGGCTTGAAAGACATGGAACCGCTCAAAGCTGGGGTTGACGCTTCGCTTTAGCCGCCTAAAGGCGGCACAATAAACTAGATTAAACCATTTTAATCAAGGTGTGGATCTTCGAACACTTAGGCACCATTATTTTTGACTAATTGATTGATCTTGATCCATCCCTTACATATGTTATACCAAAGAAAAATAAAACTAATCATTGTCTATTATAACATATCTCCGAGCCAACTATTGCCTATATTCACGAATCAACGATTAGTCTCTATCAGATATACTTATATTAATCTTTGACGCAAAAATTCTCGCAAGCATATCCGTATGTTCATAGCAGCCATTCCTTTTACGGTTTAAGTCGCTTCACAGCTCACCGCAAAACGAAGTCTACATATTATATCACTAAATCCGAATATTTTTTTGCGGTTTCGCCTGTTCGCGGCTTACCACTAAAAGGGATGGGCTGCCATTGCTGCAAAAGTC
>JAFSZE010000106.1 GCA_017455745.1 Desulfovibrionaceae bacterium
AAGGTTTATACCACAAGACAGGAAAAAAAAGAAGAGAAATTTACCCATTTTTTCCCCAAAAACTTGCTAATCCGCATTTATAGAAATCTCGGATGGCCCGGAAAGCCCCTATTCCCTAGGGGACATTGGTGAAAGCAGTTATTTTTTTCTATAATGAAAAGCTAGAGTTTTTGAGGGTTTGTAGAAAACCACGGGAATTTGAGATAAATGCAGGGTGTGAGTTGAAATCCTATAGTAAACGACAAAAGCCTTTTTCTAATTTTTTTCTAAAGAGCCACATCGCTTCGAACCGCAATAGAGAATTAAGGCTAAAAATCGATATTTTAGATTTTTTCTAGATAAAAAGACTATGTCGTTTACTGTAAAGCCAAAAACAACTAAAATAACTCTTGCATTCCAAGTTCAGTTTGATCAAGCAACTTAACATACATATATTTACGTAACCTTTTGGCCTGCAAAAAAGCTTGCACTGCTTCTTCTTGGCACTTTTGGCAGGCATATCTTGGGATAAAGATACATAAGCTGCGCCCAACACGCTCTGATTCTGTTTCGATCTTCATAAAACCTGGACAATCCGAACAAAGCTTGGTTGATTCCAACTGCGACTCGCGCAGCATATCGGTGTCGTAGAAAATATAACGTGATCTTACCCAGAAACCGTTCTTGGCCTGACCGTCGCTGGGAAATTCCGCCGGGAAATGATAGACCTTTAAGACTTGATCACACAAACGTTCAATATAACTTTGCACCTTAGGTGATTGGTAGGTCATCCGCTCAGTCCAATTGGGTTCGCGGATATCATCGGATGAAAGACCAGCTAAAGCCATGCAGATGGCCAGATTAACATAGGGCAAGGCCCCACGAATGGAATAACCACCTTCTAAAACAGCAATGTCTGGAGCGATGGCCCGATTAAGTGCAGCGTAACCCTGAGCACTTAGTCGCATATTGGCCAAGGGATCGGTAAAGTGATTGTCTTGACCGGCAGAATTGATCACTAGATCTGGCTTAAAATCTTGCAAAAGCGGCAAAACAGCATGCTCAACAGCATAGAGATAGCCCTGATCGGATGTTTCTGGAGGCAAAGGTATATTGATTGTCCGCCCTCTAGCCCCAGGTCCTCCAGACTCATCCAAAAAGCCAGATCCCGGATACAAGGTTCGGCCATCTTGGTGGAGGGAAATAAAGAGGGTATTGGGATCATTCCAGAAAATATCCTGGCTGCCATCACCATGATGGACATCGGTATCCACAATGGCAATGCGTAAGGGGCGTCCATCTTTATGCGGATAATTATCGCGAATATACTCGATCATCACAGCTTCATTATTGATATTGCAAAAACCCCGATTGCCGTGAACTACCCGCATGGCATGGTGTCCTGGAGGTCTAACCAAGGCAAAGGCAGTATCCTCTTTTTTATCCAACACAAGCTTAGCTGCCGTAATGGCCCCACCGGCTGAAGCGAGATGGGATTCTGTGGTCACAGCCAACACATCTGGCAGGCAAAAATGCACCCGCGCGATGTCCTCGGGCTCGGCAAAATCCAAGCGGTACTCGGTTATGTTGGGAAAATCAAACAGACCTTCTTCTTTTAATTGATCCCGTGTATAGAGAAGCCGCTCTTCACGTTCCGGATGGGTGGGGGATATGGCCCAGTCAAAGGCCGGGAAAAAAATAACGCCAAGCCGCTTACGACTCTGCCCTGCTTGCTCTAAATTTTCTAACATTTCTAGCCTCTACTGCGCCAAGCGCTCCCAAAGGATCTGGCTACAATTAGCCAAAACATCTTCCAATGGCTGACTGGCATCAATTTTGACATAGCGATTTTGATTTAGCTTAGCTTCCTCCAAATAGCCTGCCCTAACCCGCTCATGAAAAAGCATGGTCTCATGATCGAAACGATCATAGGCTATCTCACCAGTATTACTTTGACGTCCATGCACACGCTTTAAGCTTATCTTCACATCAAGATCAAAAAGAAAAGTTAAATCCGGCAGAAGGTTCTGTGTCGCTATGGCATTTAAAAATCTAAGTTCCTCTAAATCCAAACCTTGAGCATAGCCCTGGTAGGCTAAGGTTGAATCAAAATAGCGATCGCATAAAACAAGCATTTTGGACTTTAAGGCTGGAAGAATAACTTCAGCCACATGCTGAGCACGATCAGCTAAAAACAAAAAAAGCTCAGAGCGCGAATCAAGTTTTTCAGCAGCATACAAAATTTTCTCACGCAAGGCCAAACCAAGGGAAGAGCCACCAGGTTCGCGGGTACGACAAAAAGGTACATTCTTGTCAGTCAATTGCTGACACAACCCATCCAAAATAGTTGTTTTGCCAGCCCCGTCTATACCTTCAAAAGTGATAAACACCCATCCCTCCAGAATATTATTTACAAAAATCCGAATTTATTTTTCCGAAATTTTTAAAATCACATCTCGCTTATACAAGGCTATGCCACACATCCAGATATGTTGCAAATTATATTTATGTGAGATAGCTGGATACTTTTAGTCTCTATCTGTTCTAAAGTAGAATCTGCATCGCATTGAAGCCTATTTTTAGCTTTTGATACTTTAAATTCAAGGATAACACCCGGATTCTTGTCGTGATTTGGAATACATACTATATCAAATCTGTCATAGTCAATTTCACTATCAGCCTTTATAGTATAAGAACTTTGTAGATAAGCAATTAAACCTAAAACAAAGCCATTATAAAATTGTTCTTGAGTCCTTTTATTAGCATCAAAATAACTTATAATCTCAACCAATAATTCTTGAAGAGAGCTATAAAACAAGTCAGATTGATCAATATACATTGCTGATAAAAACTTAGTCATCATAAAATCGTCTCTTTTTTGACAAATTGAACCAGATATAGCGTTTGTAACACTAAGAAATCTCTTTATTAGGTATCTTCAATGATGATATCCAATAATTGTCGATATATTCTTTTGAAGCTACTGTCAAATACCCAGAAGCAACTAATATGGCATAAAATGTATATTATTATCTATACCAGCATAAACTAAATCATCATCGATATTCCGTGCAATACAATCACATCTCATTAAAACCTTAAGATCATCGATAATTTCAGGATCATTTTTTTCTAATAGGTCCTTTATGATTATATTTTCAGATGTGCTTATCCAATATGATTTAGGCAGACATCCTGCAAAAAAATAATTTAAAACCGTCCAAGGATTATATATTTCAGAATTTCCAAACATATATCCATTATACAGATCGCTTATTTCATCTAATTTATCTGAAATATTAAAATCATTCATGATTTGAATAACTTCTTTTTCCGTGAATCCAAAAACATCACTGTAAGTATCAGAGAATACAGAAAATGTTTTAAAATTATTAAGCCCCCTAAAAATACTCTGATGCTGTATGCGTGTTATTCCTGTCAATATAGCAAAATCAAGATAAGGGTTGGTTTTTAATGCACAACCTAAAAATTGGTGCATAAAATTAATACACTGATCATAATATCCGTTTTTCAATGCAGCAATGACCGGTGCATCATATTCATCGATCAAGATAATTACGTTTTTATCATAATATCGATGCAAAAAATATGAAAGGTTTCTTAGAGAATCCTGGAGACCTATTTCGTCTCCATTGTTTAAATAAATCTTTTTAAAATTGATTTCATCTAATTCTGACAGATTAGAATTCTGTAAAATGTACCTAAAATCATTATAAACAATCGACATTAAATTGGATAACTTGCGCATCATTTTAGGAAAGCTATCCTGTTCCAAACCATCCAAAGTAAGAAAGATTACAGGGGATGATCCAAAACGGTCCGTATATTGTGATCCTAATTTTTCAATGGCAAGATCTGAGAATAAACATCTATTTTGATCGCGTTTTTATATGTCAAAATAATATTTTAACATAGAAAGCATAAGCGTTTTGCCAAAACGTCTGGGGCGTGTGATTAACGAAACTTGAGTTGCTTGATGATCTAAAATATCTTTAATGAAATAGCTTTTGCCAACAAAATACGCTCGTTCTCTCAATATTTTAAAATCATATATGCCAACAGGATATTTTAAATGCATCATAGTATCTATCTATACCTCAGATGTAAACAGTATTTATGAATAAAATTTTAAATTTAATTTCATAGTCATAAACAGGATTTATGAAGAGCAGTTAAGCTTTAATTTTTAGCTATAAAAACAGGTTGTAGACAATCTAGAGACAGGTCATAAATAAGCTATGTGCAGTCTACAAGCAAAGTTTATGAATAATATTTGACATTATATACACGGTTTAAAAAGTATAAATAGAGTTTAAAATTATGGCCAGCACAAAAAATCAAGCCAAAGATCAGTCACTGATCAGTCAAAGACCATGTAGAACCTAGTTAATGAGTGATTAATTAGTATGCACAAATTAAACATTTAGTCTAATTAATAACCAGTTAAAGAATATACTTAGTTCATTCAATTAAGATTGAAACTAAACCTAAACATCCGTCAATACAAAAAAACAAAGATAAGATGAATTCAGGATAAAACAAATTAAATCAAAACAGGTCAAATACAAAACAAATCAAAGATAAAGCAAATCAAAACAGGTCAAATATAAAACTATTTAAGGATAAAACTAATTAAAGATAAAATGAATCGAAACAAAGCCAAAAACAATATCAATCAAAACTAATCAAAAATGGACCAAATCAAAACAAATCCTCCTGAATTTGTTTGCGCGATGTTTGATTTTTGCGTTTATCAGTATCGTTATTTGGATCATTATGATTAGTAACTCTGCCTTGGTCTTTGGGTAATTTGGGCAAATCAATGGGATTTTCAGCATCTATAGTTTCAAGATCAATGCCTTGATCGGCCAAAAAAGCCTCTAAGTTTTCATTGGATAAATCTATACCTTCTGGCAAATAAGTCGTTTGGGCCATATTTTCATAATTATCAATGGGTGGATCAAGATCAAATCCATCACAGCTAGCGGAATTCTCGCGGATATATTCAGAAAAATTAGCATCAGAATCAACTTCATCGCCCCAAGGAGGCTCAGAAGATTCATGGCCAAGATCTGCTGCTAAACTTTGAGGATCCATAAATTTCTTAGAATCAATTGATTTCTTAGAATCAAGATCTTGGGCACAACTAGCCTTTTCTTTTACAGATTCTTGGCTATTTTTATAATCTTGAGATCTTTTCTGACTAGTTTCTACTATTATATCCTGGTTATTTAAATCGTAAGCTACATTGGTATTTAAAGTTTGATCTAATTTTTGATTAGGTAGAAGACTTAAATTGGGGTTAAAAGCATAGAGTTTGGTTTGATCTAGGGCATAAATTGATTCTGTCCAAGAGTTTTCAGCAACTTTAGACAAAGCTGCTCTGGCTATCTCCATCTTGGAATCAAGATTGTCTGCAAAATGTAGTGCCAAGGCTTCGCGAGTCTTAGGCACCTCACAAGCTCCATACTCAAGCCGCCCATGATGGCTCAAAATCAAATGCCGCAAATGGAGAATAGCATCTTCTGGAAGATTGGACCTTTGCAAGAAAGGTTCAAGCAAAATGACCCCTAAAACCATATGTCCCAAAAGTTGACCTTGGGTCGTGCGCTTAAAATCTAGCGCATAGCTATATTCTTGAATCTTGCCTATATCATGAAAAAGAGCTCCGGCAATCAATGTTTTTCGATCGAGACTAGGATAGATTTGGGCAAAACTTTGGCAAAGTTTACAGACAGCCAAAGTATGGGTAAGCAAGCCCCCCTTATAGGCATGATGGATGCGCACAGCACCAGGACAAGCGCAAAAGGCATCTTTGATTTCAGGATCGGCAAAGACATCCTTGGTAAATTGAGCCCAAATACTAGCTTGAAATTCACCATCCAAAAGGTCTGTCAACTCTTGCCAAAGAGCTAAAGCATCCTCTTTGCTTTCTGCTTGAAAATAACTTTTCTCAATGGCTGCAGTCTGCGCTTGATCTAAGAGGCGAAAATTTTCGATGATTATTTGCAGATTTTCCTGATAGGTGTCGCTATGCCCCTGCAAGATTTCGATGATCTGTCCACTTTTAAGCAGCTCCAAGGCAAATTTGTCACTGTTCCAAACTTTAGCATCAACTAGCCCTGTGGCATCGGCCAACTGCAAAGCCCAAAAGGTCTGACCACGCTTGGTCTTTTTGGCAGCGCAATTGTGTACCAAAAAGAAGCCCTGTACAGGACGATCTGGTTTGATATCTTTGACGTAGAGCCCTTTCTCCATAATAATGCCTGCAAGATCACGTTTTAAAACAAAAAAAACTTCTAACCCCAAATAAAGAACGGATCATTTCATGAATATTCTCTTAACCAATGACGACGGTGTCAGAGCCGTAGGTATCCAGGCTCTTTATCGGACCTTAAGCCGAAAACACACCGTCCATATGATCGCCCCCATGCGCCAGCAATCGGCTGTGGGGCAAGCCTTGACTGTCTTTGAACCAATCAGATCGCAAAAATATACTTTTGATCATGGATGCGCCCTAGCCCTCTATGGCACACCCACCGATTGTGTCAAATTAGCCTTAGGCAAACTCTTAACCCAAAAGCCTGACCTTGTGGTTAGTGGGATAAATCTAGGCTCCAATGTAGGGCCTGATGTGCTCTACTCAGGCACTGTGGCCGGGGCTACAGAAGGAGCCATCAATGGTTTGCCAGCCATTGCCTTTTCTGCCAACGATCATGGGGCCCAAAATTTAGACATTCAAGCTGAACATGCGGCCAATTTTATCGACCAAATCGACTGGCAAAAACTCTCGGGCCCAAGGGTAATCAACGTAAACTATCCCAAAGATATGACCAAATGCCTAGGACTTAAAGTTTGTCCTCCAGCCAAAGCTTTATGGAAAAACACCTACCATGAGCGTCAAGACCCAAGAGGCAATAATTATTGGTGGCTAGATGGAGAAATTGATACATCGCAAATTGACAAAAATTCTGACTATGCCCTTTTGGAGGCAGGTTACATCACGGTAAGCTCCCTCTTATTTGATTTCGAAGATCTGCAAGGTCAACAATTTTTAACCAATCTTAATCTGAAATAGAGTCTAATAAGCTTCTCTAAAACCTCAACTAGCCATTGGATCAAACTCTTAAATCACTCAAACTTTAAACCTAGGCTAATCTATTATACCAAACTCTCAACTCAACCAAATTTTAAACCTAAATTAGCTCTACTAACAAATATGTTAATTCATCCAACCTAAAAAAACTAACCTTGGCTAAGAGCGCCTTTAAGCAAAAAACCGCCGAGCTCTGCTGGGGCAATGATCTTTTGCCCCTCATAGAGCTTAGCCAATTGCTCATAGGTTGTCTCTGTGCCCCATAAAAGACAGGGCGTATCACGCACATCACTTGGAATAAGAGTTGATATGCCAGGCAAATGATCGCCATAGATAGCCAAAAAACTTTTAACTGGCAGACGTTTTAGGCCACAAGCCAATAAAGCTAGCATATTATCAGCATTTTTGATGTGGGTCAGATAACGGCTAATTCTTGGCTCAAGATCTGGAAGATGCAAAACATCCTCTTTGGGACAATGCACAAGCCGATCTTCAAGCCAGGGCCCATGATTTTCCATGGTAATAACAAAACAAAATACCGGACGCTTTTGATCTTGCAAGAGATTTAAAATAACTTTGGCCACGCTTAAATCACTAATATATGGACCAAATTTCTCTTGAATGGGAAAATTCTCTTGGGACAGAAAAAGATCGAAGCCCATCTTGGGTAGGGCCAAATCGCGGTAGAAAAAGCTGCGGGCAAAGGGGTGGACGCAAACAGTATAATAGCCTTGGGAGCGTAAAAAATTGGCTATGGACCAAGAGGGAATTTTAGCCGCACTAAAATAGGGGTGAAAAGCATCTGTACCCAAATATTGGGCAGAAATTCCTGTCAAAACCTCATATTCCGTGCGCATGGTGTAGGCACCATAGGCCCGCACAGCTAGCTCGGCTCTATAGCCATTTAAACTTAACCTATCAAAATTTGCTAAGACCTCTTTAGGGATAGCCAAATTAAAGAGTCTAGGATCGGCAAAAGACTCTTCTTGAATCAAAAGCAAATTGGGAAGTTTTGGTCTTTGGCTAACCCAAAGCCTAAAATCAGCCAAGAGATTGGCATCCCAGGCAAGCTTTGCATAAGGCTCATGGGACGATTCTAAAATGCCTGTGACCTGATCGGGATTTTTTTGGCCGCGCTTAAAAATATGCCAGAGCGTATGCAAAATGGCCGCGCCCAAGGGGCCGTAAGAAGCTACATCATCGCGGCTAAATTTTAGGGGAAATAAATCCAAAATGCGGCGGACACAATTTTGCCAAGAAGAAAATCTAGTGGCCAAAAAGATAAATAAAACTGGCAAAAGGAGAATATAGCTTAAGATGCAAACCTGAACTTTAGCCAAATCCCAAATAAAAAAGATGGTCAAACAAAGAAAGCCTAAGCAGGCTAGAATAGTTTTGTACGGCAAGTATGGCAGATAAAGCCAGGGAAAAAGAAAAACCTGTTTGGCCAATGTAATATCAAGAAAAAAGAGCGGCTCATCGCGCAAGGCTTTCTGTTTGGCCCAATTGGTTACGGCCAAAACAAAGAGCACAAGAGTAGATAAGAGCAGCGCAATCAAAGGTCTAATGGTTAAAACCAAAAAAAGACTTTGCAAAAAAGCCCCCACGTAGAGGGCAAAAAGATCGGCTGCCAAGAAATCCTTGGCATGCTTTTGTGTAGTTAGGCGCTGCAAAAAAGCTGCTGTCAGCATAGCCAAAAGGTAACAGACAAAGAGCTCCATCTCAAAGCTCGCAAAAGTAGAGGTCACCAGCAGAAATTTTGCTCTGCAAAGTTTCGGGAATAAAAACCTCGCGCCTAGCCACAAAGCCCATGCGCTGATAAAACTTAACTGCGCGGGTATTATTTCTGGCCGCAAAGAGACTTAGACCTGTAAGCTGCAAGCTTTTGGCCCAATCTTTGGCATAATCGATCAAGGCATCAGCTAGACCTTCACCTCGAAAATCATCGGAGACCCAAAGGGTATTGATATAGAGGGTCTTGGGAATCTGGCAAGTTAAAAGATCTTCCAATGGCTTTAAGCGCGTTTTTGAGGCAATGGTAGTCAAAATCTTGGGTATTTTTTGCTCACAGGCATCATAGGCAAAGAGCAGTCCCTTGGGATCTTGCCCCATATGAGCCAAAAGACAATTTTTATAGCTAAAGGCCTGCGAATCATCCTGCAAAACCATGGTTAAGATCTTGGTGGCTGAAACTAGGGGGAGCAAATTATCCAGCAAAGCCTCAACCACACCTTGGGAGACCTCGGTCACGCAGTTAGCCAAAAAAGGAGCATCGGCTGCTTCGCCAAGCCTAAAGGTTAAATCCATCTAAATGCCCACCTAACTAAAGCAGATCTAAAATAAAGCCATGTAATTAGCCTATCAGATGAAAAAACCAGCCTGCTAAATTCCCATTCTGGTTAAAGAAGCAGCCACAGCATCCTCAATACCAGTCTCAGAATAAAAGTTGCCTGGCACCAAAGCATCATGGGTTAAAACCTGGACAAAATCCTGAACCAAATTGGCATCAGGTGGTCTTGGGTTGGTCCAAAATTTATCTAAGGGCATCTCCAAGCTATTTACAGCCAAACCCGGCATGGCATAGATGCTCTCCCCAAGGCAAAAGACAGCCCGACCGTGCTGTAAGGCCGTTAAGCCCAAGGTGCTGTTGCACAACACAACCGCCTGACAAAAATCAATGATGGTTGAGTTGTTCACCCCCTCCACAAAACGCAGTCTCGATCCGCAGCCTGTGGCCTGACCTAGGGAGCGAATATAGCGGCGATAGTTGATTAGACCATTATCTAGGGGATGGTTTTTAATTAAAAGCACACTATCTTTGGGCGCATGGGCTGCAAAATTGATGATCACAAGAGCCAAGGAATCCAAAACACCCGTAAACGGTGAATAGCGTCTAATTTGGGAGTCAGAATCAAGCTGCAAGGGCATAAAGTAAAAAGGCACTTTGCGTCTTAAAACTTCCCGAAGCACATTGATGGAATTTTTTCGCCTGATTACCCGGCCAAAATAGCGCGGAATTAAGCCTAAAAGCTCATGGCCTATGCAATAGGGCCTATGGGTCCGGTAATTATGAAAATAGGGCCAGAGAAAGAAATTGCCCACATGATGCCAGGCGGTGGATAAAACGCGTCCGATCATGGGATTCGTGGCTTTGGAGGGCAAAATGGGGGGCGTATCTTGCAGTTGGAGGGCTCGCAGCCGCACTTGCGCTGCGGTTTTAGGCAGGCTTGAGGTGGCATTAACGCCACCTTCTTCTAAGGTCACAAAACCAGGTCGCAAATAGCCTTCCTCATAAACCCAAACCTTGCGGCCACGGGATTTGGCCAAAAGGACAGCCTCGTGGTGCAAAGGACGCCAATCGCCAATCAAAACAAGATCGGTAATTTCCTTCTCATCCATAAACTGGCCAATAAACTTGGGCCACCGCCAGGCTTTACCAAGCCAAGTCGTAGCTTTTAAGCTTGGCCAAAAGACACAATCCCCGCCACAAAACTGGATGCGATAAACCCCTTGGCCCAAATTTTCTAAAGCCTCGCCCAAACGATAGAAGAAAAAACTAAGCGGGCCCTGCAAAAAAAGAAAATTACGCACAGCAACCCTTCTTAAGCAAACTGGGCCGCTAACTGGCGAGCTTTGGGAACAATTTGGGCTGTAGTTTCAAAGGCGTGAGTCAACTGTTCTTTAGTATGAAGGGCTGAGATAAAAAAGCGCAATCTGGCCTTACCCTCTTCAACTCCCGGGTAGATAATGGGCAAAACCAAAATGCCAGCTTCACGCAAAAGTTTAGCCGCCAAAACACAAGTTAACGAATCGCCTAGCATAATGGGAATGACCGCATAACCTTGGGCTTGCCCTGTATCTAAGCCCAAGCTTTGGGCAAGTTTTAAAGCAGTCTGACTATTTTCCTGCAGCTTTTGCACGCGCCAGGGCTCCGAGCACATAATATCAAGGGCTGTTTTGGAGGCAGAAGCTAGCATGGGCGCCATACCCACACTATAGACAAAACCAGGGGCTTCATATTTCAAAAGTTCGATCAAAACGGATGTGCCCGCAATATAGCCTCCGCAACCACAGAAGGTTTTGGAAAGGGTGCCCATCCAAATATCAACCTCTTTGGTTGAAAGCCCGAAATAATCAGCAACTCCAGCTCCACGGGCCCCAAGTGTACCTATGGAGTGGGCCTCATCAACCATCAAAAAGCAACCAAATTCTTTTTTTAAGGCAATCAAGCCTGGCAAATCGCAGATACAGCCATCCATGCCAAAGAGGCCCTCGGTCACAAGCAAAATGCGCTTAAAAGAGTCTCTATGCTCAAGCAATAGCCTGCGCAAAGCCACCATATCATTATTGGGATAGGCAAAACGGGCAGCGCCAGAGGCTTTGGCCCCTAAAACCAAAGAATTGTGGCTGCGCACATCATAGAAAATGGCATCCTGCGGTCCAAAAAGACATTCAATGGTTGAAACATTGGTGGCATGACCGCTGACAAAGCATAAACAATCTTCTACTCCGTACAAATGGGCCAACCCCTCTTCCAAGGCGCGGTGCGGAGGGCGCTCGCCAGCTGTTAAGCGACTGGCCGAAGCTGAAGAACCATATTTTTGCACAGCCAAATTAATGGCCGCAGCAATCCGTTGATCCCCATTTAAGCCTAAATAGTCATAGCAGGAAAAATTAAGATAGGTTTGACCATTGATGACGGCCAAATTCTGCGAGAGTCCCTCATGACACTGATAGTAGGGATCAGTTAGGTTCAGCTTTTTGGCTACTGCCTTTTGCACTTCAAGCTGGGTGTAGGCTGGCAGAGAACTAAAGCTAACCAAAGAAGGATCAATGACCCGTTCCAAAGCCCGTTCGGGCTGGGCATTTTGGGCCTTATTATCTTTAGCCTGGCCCTGCATTTTGGCTAAAAGGCTAGCTTTAAGCTCAGCTGTGAGCCCGAAAGATTTACGCTCAGTCATAAAAATTCTCGGCTGGGAAAACCCAGAGGCTTGGTCGCGGGTATTAGAGAACAATTTTCTTGGCCGCATCGGCTGCTGCAGCAACTTGTCCGGTCAACTTAATCCCATGGCTTGCTGCTAGATCATCAAGGAGGGGATCGTTTTTAGCATCATCACTGGCCAGAGTTTGCAAAATTTTTAAAGTCAACTCTTCAGCCGTAATCTTGCTATTTAAACTTGTCCCAAGACTCTTGCCTCCCAAAAGATCTTCCAGACCTAAGGTTAACTCAACCCCCATCAAAGAATCCAAACCCATCTCTTGTAAAGGCTGCGATGCTCTTAGGGTTTTGGGGTTGGTCCGCAAAATTCTGGCCAAAACTAACAAAACTTCATCCAAAACCAGATCATGAGCTTCTTCTGCGCTTAAACCGGCCACCCGCTTAGCCAAACTTTCGCTCTGATTGGCATGGGTAAAATACTCTTCCAAAATAAGCGGGCTAAAACGCATCTGTTTGGCAATGGCGAGCCTAGCCAATTTCTGAAAATCAGCCGCAAAAAGTGAGAGCATGGGGTAATTAGGCTTGGCATTGGTTAAAAGCTCCAAGCCTATCTTGGCTTCGATGGGCTGCATACCAGTTAAATCCTGGATGGAAGCACGGGTTTTGGCATCGCGGGTCAGCATACCATAGTCAGCAATGGCGCCCCACCCTATGGCAAGCCCTGGCAAGCCTTGGTTTCTGCGCCTAGCCATCAAATTTTCCATGGCTAAATTGGCTGCCACATAATTGGCTTGGCCGGGATTACCCAAAAGCGTTGTCACCGATGAATAAACAATAAAGAAATCAAGGGTCAGATCACGGGAGATAGCATCTAAAGCTAAGGCACCACCGATTTTAGGCGTTAAAGACTTTTCAATATAATCAAGGGAGAGATTGTCAATCAAAGCATCTTTTAAATTGGCAGCAGCATGGATGATGCCACGAATGGCTGGCATATCCTTAGCTTTTTGATCCAAAAGGTCTCTTAATCTAGCTTCATTGCTTACATCACAGGCCAAGGCCAAAACAGAGACATTTTGACTGCGCAAAGCCTCTAAATCAGCATGATTGGCATCTGTCTCACCTGAGCGGCTAACAAGGATAAGATGCTTAGCCCCAAGATCAACTAAATGCTTGGCTGTGGCCAAACCAAAGCCAGCCAAACCACCTGAAATAAGATATGAAGCATTGGGGGTAACTTGAATGGCTGCTGTTTTTAGGGCGTGATCTAAATCTTTTGGGCCTACGCTCTCTTGTTTTAAATGGCCCTTAGACTTAAGGGTTGGCGGCGCCACTACAATTTTACCCAAATGCTTTGACTTTTGCATAAGCCTAAATGCCTGCTCCACATCATTGCTGGCAAAAAATGTGCAGGGTAAGGCGTGCCAAGAATTATCTTCAAAATCAGCCATCATCTCTAAGAACAACTGTTGGGCAATGAGCGGCTTTTCACGCATCAATTGATCAACATCTATGCCAAAATAGGTGATGTTGTTCCTAAAGGGGCGCATACGCAAGGCAGCATCAGCATAGAAATCACTCTTGCCAAGCTCTAAGAAACGGCCAAAGGGGGCCAATAGATCAAGACTTGCTCTAAGAGCCTCACCAGCCAAAGAATTTAAAACAGCATCAAGACCAAGACCATTTCTTTGGGCCAAAATCTCATCTTTAAAGGCCAATGATCTGGAATCATAGATGTGTTTGATGCCAAGAGTGGCTAAAAGCTCGCGTTTTAATGGCGAGCCCGCTGTGGCATAAATTTCAAGACCCAAAGTTTGGGCAATCTGAATGGCTGCAAGGCCCACACCTCCTGCTGCCCCATGGATCAAGATGCTTTCACCTTTTTGCAAGCGACCCAAGTGTTTTAGGGCATAGTAGGCTGTAAAAAAGGTTACAGGAATGGTGGCAGCTTCTGCAAAATCCCAATGGGCCGGGATTTTGGCACAAGCCTGAGCATTGGTTAAAACATAGTTTTGGAAACAGTTGGAGCCAAAGCAAACAACCCTATCACCAACTTTTAAATCAGAGACACCGTCCCCAATCCCACAAATTGTGCCAGCCCCTTCAATGCCAAGGCCAGGCCCAGAGAAGCCTTGCTCAAGCGCTTCTTCAGGCAAAAGATTCATGGCCCACATCACATCGCGGAAATTTAAGCCTGTGGCGGCCATTTGCACAAGCACTTGGCCGCAAGATGGCTTCTTTTTCTCATCTTCAACCCAGGTCAAACTCTCTAAGTGGCCTGGATCTAGAGCCTCTAAGCGTAAATTGGACGCCAACCTAAAGTCATCGATTACTTTATGCGTGCGCAAAATATAGCGTTTGGCGCCACGTAAAATGACTTCGGATTCTTTATTATTGGCGCAAATCTCCCTCACACAGGCCAAAACAGAAGCTAAATCAAGATTTTTAGGCAGATCAATGATCTTAAGCTTACAATTGGGCTGCTCGTTCATCAAAACTCTGGCAGCACCAATGACGGCTGCCGAGCTTAAACTAGCAGTTTGCTCAGCTTCTAAAACCTGACCGCCAAAGGTCAAAAGGATAATTTTAACCTCGCGATCTTTGGGGAGAGTTTTGGCTAGATGAGTAAATCTAGCTGTAAGGGTAATGGCATCTTCTAAGGTATTTTCACCTGCGAAACTAGCAATAATGGGCGTTGCCTTTAGATCTAAGCCCAAATTAAGAAGTTTTGAACTAAGATTTGCAAAATCAAAGCATTTCGCTTGACTAGCCGTAGTTTGACTTTGACAAGCTTGGGCTCCTAGATCTTGATTAGCCGCAGTTTGGCTACCTAGATCCTGGCACGAACAAGCTTGACACGTGGCATTTTTTAAAAGACGCAGATCTTCTGGCAGACTAAAATTAACCAAATCAAACTTGTCAGCTAACGCCAAACGAATCTCATCTGGAGTAGCTTCAGCATCCCAAAGAATCAGCTTTTGTGACTCTTTCTGGCTTTGAGCAACATTATCAATTGTTTCACAAGAAACATTAGAATCTTTCTTGGAAATCTCGATATTCTTAGACTCCCCGGTATTTTCAGCTTCAGCTTGGGTTATCTGCACAGCGCTAACGCTATCGTCAGAAGTTCTTTGGCGGTGAGGGGCATCAATTGATTTTTGAGAGGGTGATAGCGATTTTTGCGCCACCCAAAGGGTCAAATTAGCATTATTATCCTGCGCTGCCTGTTTGCCAGAAGCATTAGCTACATTACTGCCAAGGCTAAAACCAGCCTCTTGAAGTAAAGAGGCCCAGGTATCAGCTGAAAGTAAGCGGCCCACAGGCTCTTCGGTATTTTGGGATGCAGCAAACCAGTTTTGATCAAAGCCATGGGCCAAATCCAAAAAGAGACTTGGGACAGGTTCAACCAAAATTAAGAGACCATCATCGGTTAAACTGGCATTGGCATTTTTAAGTGCTGTTTTAATATCAGTGGCCAAATGCAAACTTTGGCATAAGACAATAACTTTAAACTTAGTCCTGGCAGGCTCTTTTTCTAAATCCAAAAGCTCTACATTGGGCTTAGAAAATTCTTTTTGGCCTTGAAGGGCATTTTTAATGCGATCAAGAAGATTTTGGTCGCAATCAGCAATAGTTACTTCTTCCTGGCCCAAAAGCTCCTGCCAAAAGCCAAGATTTAAGGCCGAAGCGCCCCAAAAGAGAACTTTGATGGTTGTATCAGCTGCTTTGGCCGCTAAGAGAGGCTTAAAGATAGCGGCAAACAAGGGTTCATAAGTTGCAGCAAGATCGGCCAAATAAGCATGAAGCAGATCACTGGTTATGGCCAAACTTTGGGGATTTTTTAAGCTTAAGCTTGTGGCCAAAAGCAGGGTATTTTCACAACTCCCCTTGGGGTAGTCAGAAAATAAGGTTTGCCAAATAACTTCAAAAGGCGGCAGGTCAGCAAAGAGGTCACTGGAATTGATGATCGCTTTGTGCAGATACTTTTGAAAAGCAATTTGCTCAACTTGAGTTTCAGATGCAGCAAAATCACGCAAAATAGCTAGGGCACAAGCATCCAGAAGCAAATTCTCTTCAAGACGTGCCTGCATTTTTTGGCTAAATTGAGCTTCATTTTTAGCCAACGAGAGTTTGGTTAAAACACCATTAAATAGATCAGCAGATATATTTGGTTCATCTGCTTCCAAAGAAGCTGGGAGAAAGCTTGTGGTATAGAATTTTAAAAGATCAGCCTGGCCTAGACGCTCAACCGTTCTAGCACGGCCCCGATAAAGGGTTAAAAGAGTCTCTCCGGCATCATCCAAAAGAGTTAAGGTGCAAACCACATTGCGCACGCTAACATAATCTTTGCTCAAAAGGGCATAGGCCACACGACCTGCCTTATAGAGCACGCAGCGATCAAACCAATAAGGAAGCCTTGGGGCCTTAATCTTAAAGACATACTCAGCTATAGCCTGAAAGATTAGCTGCAAGCCTGCGTCCAAAAGATTGGGCGCAATATTCATGCCCTCTTCAGCAGCTTGGCAGCATTGGTCTTGGGGCAAAAGCTTAGCTAAAACCTGATCGCCATTTTGCCAAATAGCCTCAATGGGCCGAAAGACAGGCCCATAATTCATATTGGCCGTTTGGGTAAGTGCATAAAAAGTGGTTACAGGAATTTTTTCACCAAATCCCTCAGGATTCAAAACAATGAGATTTTTAGGGGGCCTAATGGCGCCACTTTTAATGACCCGACCTCTGGCCTGCAAAACCCAGTCTGTTTCTTGCATCAAGGGACGGCTAAAAATACGCACTTCACCATCTAAACTCTCAACTGATGTTTTAACCTTGATGGAGCGCTCAGTATCAAAAATTATGGGCCGCAAGATGGCCGTATTTAAAAGTTCAATTGCGCCATCAGAGCCATATTTGGCAAGGCCTGCTGCCATGGTCATCTCAAGATAGCAGGCTGCCGGATAAAAGCAGGCACTCCCCACCCGATGATCCCCTAACCAGGGCATGGTGGCTAGATCCAACTCATTTTCAAAAACATCTTGTGTTGTGCGATAGCCTAAAAGTGGATGAACTTTGCGCTGCAAAAGAAAATGCAAAGATTCCGGAGTCTCGGCCAAGCGCAAATACTGTCTGTGCCAAGGGTAATGCGGCAAAGGAGAATAGCTAGAAGCAAGACCCACATGCGTCGCTAAATCTATAGGCCAGCCATGGACCCAAGCCTGCTTCCAGGCCCGCTCCAAAAGTCTGACATTGTCGGCCTTGCGTTGCATGGTCGAACCCACATAGACCGAGACACCCTGGCTTTTGGCAATGGAGCGCAGATACTGCTGTAAAATGGCATGGGGGCTGATCTCTAAAAAGCAACGCACCCCAAGGCTAATGGCCTTTTGACAAGCCCTGGCAAAATTGACAGGCCTGCGGATATTCCTCCACCAATAATCGGCATCATAGCTATCAAAAACTAGCGGCTCTAAACCGCAACTAGCCAAATCATCTGAAGCACATTCTGAGACTGTGGAAATAAAGGTGCAACGAGGAGTCAGAGTTGTTAAACCCTGTAAAGATTTGGCCAAATCATCCTTGATTGTTTCCATCATCCGACTATGGAAGGCATAATCTAAGGGCAAAAGCTTAAAAAACGTCCTCTTTTGGGCTAAAGCAACCGCCATAGCCTCAAGACCACGGGCTGAACCACTTAAAGTTAACGATGCCGGAGCATTGATGCCTGCAATCTCAACCTCTCCTAACCCAACTGTTTTGGCCAAAGTAAGCGCATCAGCGATAGTCAATTTGGCCGCAGCCATCTGGCCTAAACCACTAGTTTTACCCTGGTAGAGGCTTCTAAAATAGACGACCTTGACCGCATCAGCCAACGACAAAAGACCTGCCGCCCAGACAGCAGCCACTTCGCCCACACTATGGCCCAAAACAACGTCAGGCTTTAAACCCTCCTCTTCCAAGAGGGCACAAATGGCTACCTGAATCAAAAAGATCAAAGGCTGTGTTAATTCGGTCTTCTCCAAATCACTAGCCGTAGCTGTGCTCAAAAGGTCAAAGAAATCCACATCGGTATAGGCTAGAAAAAGATCGGCTACCTCACGGGCACGTTTCCTAAAGGTGGGATGAGCCAAAAGATCCTGGCCCATGCCTTGCCAGTGACAGCCATTACCAGCAAAGACAAAAGCAGTCTTAGGAGTGGAAGTTAAATTGGTCTGACCCAAAACCAAATTCTGGTTATTGCTAAGCTCAGAGCGCAAAGTAGTGCCTAGCTCATCCAAACTTTCAGCTTCTGCCACAAGCCTATAGGGCATATCTTCAGATCTGTGGGCAAAATTGGCCGCAATATTTGGATAATCATGAGCATTTTTAGCAATAAAATCTGCAGAAATTCGAGCTAGCTCTTGTAAGCTAGCCTCGCTTTTAGCTTGCAGACAAAGGGGCGGCAAAGCCTTAGGGCTATGTAAATCTTTGGCGTCCAAATCAGACTTAAAATCCAAATCAGATGTAATATTAGAGGCTTTTACTGCTTTAGAATCTGATTTAGAGAAAGATTTAGGATCAGATGCAGGAACAAACTCTTCCAAGATCACATGGCCATTGGCACCACCAAAACCAAAAGAGTTTACACCAATGGTAATGGGGGACGTTGTCTCAATTGGCTCTAATGCTTGCGGAACATGGATATTTAACTTTTCAAAATCAATATCAGGATTGAGTTCAGTTAACTGGATTTGCTTGGGAATCATCCGCTCGCGCATGATAACCAAGGCTTTCATGATTCCAGCCATGCCTGAAGCTGTTTCCAGATGGCCAATATTGGCTTTAATGGACCCGATCGTTAAAGGGTTATCTCGATGAACTCCAAGGGCATGACCAATGGCTGTAGCTTCAATGGGATCGCCCACAAGAGTGCCTGTGCCATGGGCTTCAAGATAGGTTAAACGCTTGGGGTCACAATTAGCCGCTGCATAGACGTTTTTCAAAAGCTCTTCTTGGGCCAAACCTGAGGGCAAGGCAATGCCTTGGGTGCGGCCATCACTATTGCAGCCAATACCACGAATAACCGCCCGAATGGGATGATGATTAGCTAGAGCCAAATCCAAGGGCTCTAAAATAAGCACCCCAGCCCCTTCAGCTCGAACGTAACCATTACCATGAGCATCAAAGACCTTGCAGCGGCCATCGGGTGAGAGCATATAGGCTTGGGAGAAACCAACCAAAGGATAAGGTGCCAAAAGCACGTTAGCCCCAGCAGCAATAGCTAGGGAGGCTCCTCCTGAAGCTAAAGTCTGACACGCGGCGTGTAAGGCATAGATAGACGATGAACAAGCAGTATCTAGGGTAAAGCTTGGTCCGTGAAAGTTAAAAATATAGGATATGCGATTAGCAATGATACTTAGGTTGGTGCCGGTCATGCTGTAGGGCGATGTGGCCCAAATATCATCCGCATGGGATGTACCCCCATCAGGACTAGCAGCACCAACATAAACAGCAGTATCGGAACCGGAAAGAGACGAGGGTTTGATGGCAGCATCCTCCAAAGCTTCCCACGTCAACTCCAAAAGTAGACGCTGCTGGGGATCCATGGCCTCAGCTTCTTTGGGGGAGATACCAAAAAAATCCGCATCAAAGTCGTAGATATTCTCGATCAACCCAGCCTGCATGGTAACTGATGTGCCGGGATGGGTACGGTTGGGGTGGTAAAAGCGCTGGCAATTGAAACGCCAATCAGGAATGGGCGTGATACAATCGCGTCCTTCCTTCAAAACTGACCACAGGGAGTCCAAACTTGTGACTCCGCCAGGCAGGCGCAAACCAACTCCAATGATGGCTATAGGCAGCGTGATGCAGGCATTCATTATCTATCCAAAAAATCCTATTCTTTAGGAATGCTAAACACAATCCGTTAACAAAAATGAAGAAAGAAAAATATTAAAGATAAACTTTAAAAATCACAAAATAGCCGGATTCTTATAAGCATTGGCCCGTGCTTTGGCAAGCCAAGCCAAAAATGAAAAACAATCAATCAGCATCCCATTTTGCCAATCATAATAACGGGGATAAACCAAAAGAGCTCCAGCAATGAGATGCTCTAAAGACGGCAAGGGACGTCTGCGGGGAAAAGTCTGTAAGTCAACAGTTAAACCAAAGCCTGCATAAAAGGGGCCTCCATAGGTATAGACTTTAAGACCCCGCAAAAGGGCTTCAAAACCGGTCAAGGAGGTTAAGGTATGGACCTCTTGAACTTTGGACAAAACATATTCAATTGGGGTTGTGCGCACAACACAGTTGGCTAGTCTAGCCAAATCTTTGCGAGGCACTTGGCCGCATCTATTGCCACTGACCACATCGGGATGCTCTTTGTAGATGATATAGGCATCTTTGGCCTTGGCCCGAACAGCTTCTAAAAGCTGCAAATTGCTGTGAATCCCTAAGCCCCCCAATCTAACCGAGGCATCGTCTTCAACCTGGCCTGGCACCAAAATCAAGCGTTGATCTTTGGGAAGATCGGGTAAATCGGTGCCCCCTTGAATATTATATTTACTGATACCTTGGCTAACCAAAAGATCTTTAAGTTTTCTGGCCTGCTCAAGCTCAGTCAAAGTGCGTTCACTATTTAAAATGGCCTCTAAGCGGCTTGGATGATTGGGATCATAGTAGATGCCTAGATCATCCAAAACCAAGGAGCCTGGCCGATAAAAATTGGAGCCAAGGCCAACTGAGCGCAAAAAACCATCTTCCATGCGCACAATCTTAATGCCTAAAGCATGCGCTTTTTCTGGCAAACCATCTGGCATCTTGGAGGCCCAGACAACTATGGATCCATGATTTTTGGCTGCCTGTTCCAGGGCTTGCTCTGTATCTTCAAAAAATTGGACTTCCCCTGCCGTTGAAGACAAAAAGGCCCTAGCATGAGAGTGTTTCCAATGTCTAAAACCAAGACAGGCGTGGTAGCCACGATTTTGTTCATTGGCAAGCCGGGAAGCTTTCAATAACTCGATGGTCTCAAAAATAGTACAGGGACTAGTAATAGCTGGCTGAATATATTTAGCATAACGCATATAAGCTGCGTAAAAAATATCTTTAACATTGCGTTTAACTAAACGTCTGGGACATTTTTGGCGATCACAAGTTACTCCCCAGCCAGCATAAAAAGGAAGGCCAAAACAATGGACTTTTTTACCAAGCAGTAAGGCTTCAAAGCCCATCTGACTTGAGACAGTATAAACCTCATCCATATGTTGTAAGAGGGAAATCGGCGCACAATCTTGGGCAATAACTCTCACTTTATCAGGTAAATTTTTAAGATCAAAGTGCCCTTCGCGCCGACCTGCCAAAACATCTGGATGAATTTTCAAATAAATCTGGGCGTTAGGATTTTCAGAAATAGCTGCCGCAAGCATTGTTGTAAAAGTCTTGGGCTCGGCAGAACCTAACTCAATACTTAAGTCACCTTTTGTTTGATCTAAAACTAAAATACGTTTTGATCCTTCCTGTGGATCTAACAATGGCTCTAAGAGGCTCGCATCAAAGGAAGGGGCATGATTATACTTGCTCAAATTGGCTGAGATAATCTCGGCTATGGCACTACTGACCATAGGATAATTTGGGCTAAAATCTTCCTGACTATTTAGCAGATTTTCCAAATCCGATGCGTGCGTTGAATCATAATAGATGCCACAGCTATCAACCACAAGTGAGAGGGGGGAAGCTCCAAGCACACCTAAATTTAATGACCTTAGAAAACCATCCTCAAGGCGGATAAGCTTAAGGTTATGCTTTTTGGCAAACTTTTTGGCCAAAAAACTAGCCTTATAGGCCAAAAGACGTGTTAGATAAAGCCTTAAAGCTTGGGGGAAATTTAAGCTTGAGCCAAAGATGTCGGCTAACTTTGGACAGGCAAGGTGTTCTTTGGCTCCCCAAATTAAGACAGCAGTAAATTTATCTTTAAAGCGCTCAAAGAAGAGATCTGCTAATTTGGCCGATGCTGGCAAGTAGAGGATATCATAACCAAGAAAAGCTTTCAGACCAGCGATTTTGGCGATACCTGGCGAAAATGTAATATAGGTCGCATCTAAACGACCTTCACGCCAGGTACGCACAAACTTGGGCAGATTAAACGTCAAGGTTTTCTGCAGATAATTTTGGGCATGCCGCCAATAATAACGCCAAAGTCTACTCATAGGCTTAGGTCCAAAGCGGAATTAAGACAACACCTGCTGAGACAGCCAATTGATAAATGATCTGGACAATATCTTTAATAGCCTGGACAGCTTTGGAGTCATACATGGGCATAACCATAAGCTGGTCGCCAGGATTTATGCCAAGCTGATCCACTTTGCCAATTTCGCCATTGGGCTTCATCACAAGCACTGTGCGCTTATTGGCGCGATCGGTAAAGCCACCAGCGCTTTGCACATAATCAACTAGCTTCATCTTGGAATCAAAGACCACAGCCTTGGGTATGGCCACTTCACCCATCACCTGCACAACGTCAGACTTATGCGGAATAAAGATAATATCGCCATCTTCTAAGATGGGATCTTTAAGTTCACCTTTATGGGAAACAACAACCACTCCGTCAGGTTCAATGGCCGAGGCCCGTTTCACAAAATCCTGGACCAGGGCAGCTTCTTCAACCCTAATCTTAGCTTCATCAACCGATTGAGATCTAGCCGTTAAAACGCTCTTCTCTAAATTGGCCAGAGCATCCATGATGGCCTTTTTCTGCTGCTCAGCTACGCTACGCCGCTTTAAATAAATGGCCTCACAGGAAGCTGTTTTAGACTCAACGCCCACATAATAAAGCAGCTGCTTTAATGAACAGCCTTTTCGCACGGCAAAGCGGCTTGAACCGGCAATGGCACCTTCCGCCCCGACCATAATCGTTGATCCAGGCCGATCGGCATGGAATTCAACCACATCTTCATCACGCAAGGCGAAACTGGCGAACTGCTCAATCGACATATAGGTATTGAAGTTTTGGCCATTGCGCGTACCGGTAATGCTGACATGTGTTGCCCCTGGCTGAGGCTGAGCCATGGCAATTAACGATTTGCCGGTATTGCCTTTGCTTTTACCAAATTCAAAACGGGCCTGCTGGCGAATCAAGCCCAAAGCGGCCACGCCTGCCCCACGCTTGCCCACCAAAATCACATCGCCGTTTTGCAGGGCAATGCTCGGCAAATTGCCGTTCACCAAAAAATCATAGAGGTCCACTGTGGCGATCTGACGGCGACCGCGCTTAATGACAATATTGCGATAACTGCCAGAATCAGCGGCAATGCCACCGGCACGATCCAAAAAGTAGAGTACAGAATCATCTGGTCCACCGGCATAGTGCCCCGGACGAATAACATTGCCGGTAACAAAGACAGCTACAGGTTGAGTTGAGAGCAGATCCACATAAGCTTCCACGTTTTGGGTGAAAACCTCATTGATCTGGTTGCGGACAGTACTTTGCAGGGCAGCGTTGGATACACCTTCCACATTGATGGGACCAACCTCCGGGATAAAAATATTGCCCTGCTGATCAACAACAACTACGCCATCAAAGGTAACCGCACCCCACAGTCTGACCATGATCCGATCACCTGGCTGGACTGCGTATTTGGGCTGAATGCCACTCTGCCAGGTACCAGCAAAGTTGCCCAAAAAAAGATCTGCGCCATAGGGCTTTAAAGTACTGATTAAATCATGCTCATAGGGCATTTGGGCATAGGCTGGTGGCGCAGCAATGGCCGCAGGCTGCTTTCTTTTCATGGTGCTAGGTGCCTCGCGGCGATCACTCTGCATCATGATGTCTTGGCGGGTCATGGGTCTGGGCAAATCTTTTTGGGGATAAACCTCAGCTGGTTCCACCCCTTGCCGCACCCGAATGCCAGGCTTATCTTCAGCCGCTTTGGCACTTTCCTGCTGAGCAGCTGTAATCCCCTGGCCCATGCCCGCAAGCATGGCTTGTCTTGTGGCTGTACTTACGGCCAAAGCTTGCGAGATACCCAAGGCAAAAAAAAGCCCTAGGCCCACCAACAAAGAAACGATACTCCTCATGCTAAAACCCCGCATGTTCGCGCACAGCCGCGACAATCAAAGAAACTAATCCCAATAGCAATAAAGTGGTCAACATATAAAGAATGGTAAAGAGGGCAGGCCTTGGATAGAGCGATTGATCGGCTAAAACCGGACGCTCGAAAGCTTCGACATAGTGAGTCTGAGAATCGGCCTGAATCCTGGCGGCCTCAAGGGAAGTCATGGCACTGGTCAGCTGCTTTTGAGCAAATTCTTCTTCTAGAGCTAAATTTTGAAATTCACTCAAAAGAGAACTTAAAGATTCATTGCCTTTAACCTTGCCGGCCAAGCGTTTTTTCTCTTGAGCCAACTGTTTCTGCAAGACCAAGAGCCTATTTTCTAGCTGCTTAACCCTGGGGCTATCCTTATTCATAAAGGTCATGGCTTCCGAGAGCTCAGCAGCAGTTCTTGTAACATCACCTTCAAGTTTGTTGACAACTCCGTACAGTCCCGAGGCCACAGCTTCTGGATCCAAAATAACGGTTTTCTCGCGGTAAGCTTGCAAAGCGACCCTAGCTTTCCGGATCCGCTCTTCGGCCCGATCAACCTCAACCTGGGCTTTACTGATGGCATCCTGTCTGGAACGGGTGTTCATGCTGTTCACAAGCTCTTCGCTTGCTTTGAGGATGCCCTGACAAACTTCCAAGGCTTTTTCCGGAGTAAAGGCTTTGACTTGCACCTCCAAGATGCTCGTATCTGGATCATATTTGGTCTCACAGGCCCATTTCCAAAAACGAATAATGTCATCCTGGGTGGCATTTTGCCAAAGCCGATACCAGAGATCGTATTTTTTGTCCGAGTAATGCTCACGTAACTTCAATTCCTGGTCAAGCTTATTGAACAAATCTAGAGACATAATGTAGTTCAAAACTATATAGGAATCGTTTTGCGTGGATGATGGAAAGCTAAAGAGAGAACTTAAACCTTCCAAAGTCTGGGCTGATGATTGCCCCCGCACTGCAAATTTGGCCTCGGATATGTAGGCTGGCGAGGCCCAGAGGAGCAGATAAAAAAAGATAAAAATGCCTGGAATGATTACTGTCGCCATAATTAAACGTCTGGCGAAACTCTTGCTCCAAAGCTCTTTACGCAACCCTGAATAGACCGCTTGCCAGCCATCTTGCCTGAAAACTATGGAGATGTACTGTAAAAGGACCAATTGTTTTTGATCCTTAGATCTTGTAGCCGGAGTCCGTTTGCCACGTGGTTCAGGCAGATACAAGCGATCCTGCTCAACCAAATTGCCAGCTTTGGCCGGAGGCTGAGCTTTGCCGGTGGCTTTTTTGGCAGGCGTTTTTTTAGCCGCTTTGTCAGCTGGCACTTTAGGTTTGGCAGCAGGTTTAGCCGCAGCCTTGGCCGCATCTTTTGGCTCTTCTTTGGCCTTATCGAGCGCTTTTTCTTTGCCGGAATCAGTGGCTGTATCAGCAGCTTGCGCTTGGCCCGTATTTTTGGCTGGCTCGGCATCTTTCTTTGGGGCAGCCGGAGCATCTTTTTTGGGACTAGATTCTGGCGACTGTGGCGAAATAGGCTTAGAATCTTTCCCTTGATCTGAAGTTTGGCTAGCATTGGCAGCAGCATTAGAAGCAGCGGCAGTCTTGGTACTTGCTTCGCTAGCTACTTTTTCACCTGTAGCATTATTAGCTCGAGGCTTTGTGTCTTCCTTGGTTAAAGTTTCGGTATCTGTAGGCTCTGCAGACTTTAAAGTTTTGGAAGAATTTTGAGAATTGTCTAAAATTGGCGAAAGAGGCTTAGCTTCAGATTCATTGGTGGCGACTTGGTCGCTTGCCTTTAAATCTTCTAAATTGACTGCCCCTTGGGCTAATTTTGCGCCTGATTGATCTGTGACATCAATAGTTTCAGGCTCAGCCAAATTATTAGGGGCAAAATATGGCTGGCCCAAATTATTGGCATCTAAAATTAGCTCCTCTTCCAAACTTACGGCTTGCTTAGGCTTTTTGCTCTGAGAGGCCAAATAAAAATCTTCGGGCGTCTCAGGTGCAGCCAAATCACTTAAAAGTGTGGCGCCCCGACTTTTTATGGCAGAGCTCCTATCAGCTCCTAGCTTATTAAGCTCTGGGTTTGGTGGGCCGCCAAAACTGCTCTGCTCGTTTTCACTCATCTATACGCACCATCCCCAAAAATTTCCGGAGCCAAAATCCAACCCCGCTCTTCATCTTTGCAGGCTGCAATTCCTGTACGCAGACTCCCCTGAACATAAGCCTCACGGCAGGGAATATTTAAAGCTGATTGATAAGCACGACCTGCAGTGACTGTGGCTGTGCCGTAACTTGTATCCATAAATGTTCTTGAAGCACCTTCACGCGCATTGCCAATGAATTCGGCCATTTGATCGTCAGGGGAAAGAACGCGGGCCACTTCTTGGTTGGAAGTTGGTAAATTAGGCTTCTTATGGGCTGTGCTACAAGCCGTTGTGCAGAGTAAAAGCATTATCACATAAAATAAATAACGCATTGATATATCCAATTAAACAGTAGTTGTAGAATTAGAGCAAAAAAAATAAAAGGGAAAAGGAAAATTAGAAGAATCGAAGAATTAGACGAAAGATAGAAAATAAAAGAGCTTTAGAGATAAAAAATTTTATACGTAGCAGAAATGTAGAGATAGAGAAGTCTTGGAGATAAAAAAATTTAACAGGATAAACATCTGTTGATGGTACAGATATAATCACTTAATCAAACAATATTTTTCTAAACCATATATTTGCTTTGACTAAACTAAAATAAATCGAATAAGAAAAATCGACTATGATAGATGGACAATAGCTCTTATCTTTTGCGGGATTAACGCCTTTAGCAAAAACAAATATTTATTGCATCATAAAGGGTATTAAAATAGATACCAACACCTCCAAATACTTATGCTACTAATTGTATATTAAGCCCATGTTCAAGACGGTAGACTAGAGACATAAAAAAAATAGATTTTAGATAAATATGTCAAAATATTTAATGTAGCAAACAGTTTATATAACTGAACTCAAGTTAAAATAGTAGATATTAGCAATTCCATAATCAAACATAGAGCATAAAATTAAAGGGCGTTAATTAGTAGCTAATTTATTTTTAAGAAAAAGAATATAATGTTAATAAGTGATATATGGTATGTTAGTATATATTATGTAATGTAAACAAAAATAACAGCTAGTAAATACAAAGAGTAAAAACTAATAAAATACTTAAAACTGTTTCTTCGAATCAAATCATTTTAGGATAACATACGATTCTGATTAATAAATATAGGAGAGATCATTTTTTGTAAAAGTAAAGAGCCTCCTAGGAAGATTAATACTTAGAATACCTGCCAGAAGTAAAAAATCACTAATTAGAATTATTTTTTTATGGACCTCCTTAATTGGTTAATTAGAGCTAAAAAATTTTTCTAGACTTAACACATACATATCGCCTAAACAGACAGATAAATATTCCTGTTTAGTGCGAAAGTTAACTATTTTATACTATACGAAAAATATAAAACAATGCAGCAGAAAAATTTTTGTATGGATTAATTTGTAGTAGATTTTACTATAGTAAATTACACTGCTATAAGCTTATCTATCTAACAAGATAGAGGTAAATTTTTTTGTAACAATAAAGTCAAATGGATAAATCTCGATGTGATTGGATAAAGTTAAAATTAAATTTGGACATATTTTGTAGCAAACAAAGGTAAGATCGTATAATACTAAAAATTTAATATATTTTTCTTGTCTCAAAAATTTTACATATATTTAAATTGTTGTTTTATTTCTGTAGACTTGGGATTTGTAAGCTATAGTCTATTAAATATCTAAAGAAATAGAGGGTGAAATTGCTGTGAAAAACTCAGACAGCTGAGAAAAAATAAGCCGAAGGCGTTCTTAGCAGCCGTAAAACAAAACCTACAGTAAACACAGCGACATTTATACGCTATAGAGGCTTAAAAAGCAAAATTAGGCCAGCTGCTAGCCAAAAAAGTTCTAAACTAGCTTAAACAAGGCATATAGCTTTGATAATCAAGGAGAAGTCTGCTCATGACCAGATGGCCAAGCCACATAATAATCTATGGTGACGCATAGCTAAAAGCCAGATTTTCCGGTCAGATAAGTCTTTGAAAAAAACCGGCTGCTGTGCTAACATTGCTCGAAAATTTTACTGGAGGAATTCATGGCCCAAAAAATTGTTGTAATTGGCGGCGTAGCGCTAGGACCCAAAGCTGCCTGCCGCTGCTTGCGGCTTGCCCCAGACACGGAGCTGACCCTAATCGATGAAAATGTTTTCATCTCCTATGGCGGATGTGGACTACCCTATTATGTATCCGGCGAAATTCAAGCCATAGATGCCCTGCGCTCCACCAATTACCAGGTCGTTCGCGATCCTGATTTTTTCAAGCGCATGAAAGGTTTCACCGTGCGCAACCAAACCAGAGCGCTGTCCATTGATCGACAAGCGAAAACTGTCCATATTAAAGACGTCGTTACTGGTCAAGAAGAGGATTTACCCTACGATAAACTGGTTTTAGCCACAGGTGCTAGACCAAGTATGCCCCCCATTGAGGGTCGCGACCTAAAAAATGTCTTTAACCTAACCCATCTAGAAGATGCCGCCGCCATCCGCAAAAAATGCGAAAGTGGCCAGGTAACCGAGGCTGTGGTTATCGGTGGTGGCTTTATCGGGCTAGAAACAGCTGTAGCTTTGGCTGATATGTGGGGCATCAACACTACTGTTGTGGAAATGACACCCTACTTAATGAGTGCCGTTTTGCCCGAAAGTCTTGGCCGTATGGCTGAGCATGATCTTATCAAACACAATGTAAATATTTGTACTAACGAAAAAACGGTCAAAATTGAAGGTGAAAACGGTGCTGTCAAAGCCGTTGTCACAGACAAAAGGACCATCAAAGCGCAATTAGTCATAGTCGCTGCTGGCTTCATTCCCAATTCACAATTAGCCAAAGACGCTGGCCTTGAACTTGGGCCTAGGGGTGCCATAATCGTTGATGAGCATATGCGCACAACCGATCCTGATATTTACGCTGGTGGCGACTGCGTCTCCATCAAAAATATCATCACCGGCAAGTATGGCTATTTGCCTCTAGGTAGCCTTAGCAACCGCCAAGGAAGAGTTATTGGCACCAATTTGGCAGGAGGAGATGACACCTTCCCAGGCTTTGTGGGCTCTTGGTGCGTAAAATTATTTGATCTCTCCATTGCTGCTACCGGTCTAACCATCGATCAAGCTAGACGCGAAGGTTATGATGCCATAAGTGTACTTGTGGAACAATTGGATCGAGCCCATTTCTATCCAGAAAAAGACATGATGGCCTTGGAAATTGTGGTTGAGAAAGGTACCAAACGTGTCTTGGGTATGCAGGGCGCAAGCATGAATGCTCACGGTCTAAAAGCCAGAATCGATGCTGTAGCTGGTGTTCTGCAATATTCCAAGCCCACCGTCCTTGAAATTTCCAATCTTGAAGTTTCCTATGCACCGCCATTTGCCTCAGCCATGGATGTGGTCAATGTGGCCGCCAATGTGGCTGACAACGTGCTCGCCGGCAGATTCCAAGCTGTAACGCCCACTGAATTTGTCAAGCTCTGGCAAGAGCGCGATCAAAATAATGTCTTCTTTATTGATGCCAGACCTGCCAAGGCAGGGCGTGAAATGGCTAGTAAGCTCCCAGGTTGGCATGCCATCCCATTGGAGGAACTCCAAGATCGCTTGGATGAAATCCCCTCTGATCGTAAAATCGCCATCATCTGCAATACAGGCTTGCGTTCCTATGATAGTCTCTTAATCATGGCCAAGCACGGCATAAAGGATGTTGTCAATTCGGTCGGTGGTATGCAGGCCATCATGTATATGGGTTTGGATCGTGAATTGAAGTAATTGCATACATAAAAATTAGATCTGCCTAACTCGCTATACAAAGATTTATAGATTTAAAGACAGTTTGTATATTTAATAATAATCTATGGCATAACTGTAGAAATATATGCTGTTCAGCCTATTTTTAAAGATATATTGCCTTAATACTAAAGTCTATTTTTATTCTTTATTTTCCCAAGTGTAAATATTGTCTATCCTTCTAGCAACCATAGCTAGTTTAGCATTTATAAATAGAGGCTATATACTAACGATCTATAATTTAACTAATTCTATAGCTTAAATTATAGATCAAAAAATGATAATAGAGTTTATTTTATGGTTATTATTTAAGCAGAATATTTTATTTTCTAAAAAATATTTTGTGTAAATAAAGATTCAAAGAGTAGCCAAGAACAAATTTCTGTTTGTATCGGCTACTCTTTATGTGATAAGCATTATTATATTTCACTCGTAATATTTAAACAAGTTTGGCGCTATTACGTTTTACTCCCAGTATTGCAACAAATAATCCAACTATGGATAGAAAAGTCTGATATGCATATAGAACATTGTTCTAAAAATCTGGCAGAAATGTAATATTTGAAAAAAAACATAATGCGTTTATTTTATCAAAATATAAAATTTCTTAAGCCATTACTATTAGGAATCCAGTTTATGACAGAGCTAAATGAATCAAATACATCCGAATCAAAAAATGGCTCAGACCAAACTAGATGCCCTTTGCAGATGATACCAGCATCGGCTTGGGCAGAATTTATGAAAAATGCCTTCCCAAAGCCTTTTAGAAAACGCCATCCATTTATTTTTTGGCCCATTGTCATAATCATCATTATTGGCATCTGTGCCGCTTTATTTTCCTCTTCCTCTTCCAAAGATACTGGACTCAATGTGGATGACGATAGTTTAGCCCTAATCAAGGTACGTGGTCCCATTATTGACACCACCGAAACTCGAGAATGGATTAGAAAAATAGAACACTGCGACAAGATCAAAGGCGTCTTGCTGCGCGTTGATTCACCTGGTGGTGGAGCTGCAGCCTCGCAAGAACTTTACGCGGATCTAAAACGCTTGGCCCAAAAGAAACCCATAGTTGTAAGTATGGGGCAAGTAGCGGCCTCTGGTGGTTTAATGATCAGCATGGCCGGAAAACACATTTTTGCCAACTCCTCCACCATTACAGGGTCCATTGGCGTTCGCATGGACATTCCCCAGGTGAAAGAGCTTATGAACAAAATTGGCCTAAACCAAGAAACCTTGGTCACAGGCCCTTATAAAGACGCTGGTTCTTATATGCGTCCTCTATCCTCGGAAGAAAAAGAATACTTCCAAGGCATTTTACGCGATATGCACACACAGTTTGTTGAAATTATAGCTGATGGACGCAAAATGTCAGTTGAAGATGTGCAAAAAATTGCTACTGGTCGTATCTTTACAGGCCGTGAAGCTATCAAATTAGGACTTATTGATGAAATTGGTGGCCAAGAGGATGCACATATCTGGTTAGCTAAAGCTACTAATATTCCAATTAAGAAAAAATTAGTCACAAAACCCAAAAATGACAAATGGTATCACGAACTCATAAAATCTCTATGCGATTTTGATTTTACAAGTTTAACTAATACTATTGATCTATTAAAACAGAATAATCATAATCAAGCTTTTCTCTATCAATATTAGCAATTATATAATTCCAGACAATGATTCCAAATAATGATTTCAAATAATCTATAAATCGATTCTTGAAATCTGAATGTACCATCACATATTCATACATATCTGATTTAAGTCTATAAATATTAATTGAAAAGACTATTTATTGCTACCTAAATTTAGAAAAAGTACTGCAAAATTGGTCGAGAAACTAGGCTATTTTAGGACTTTAAAAGGCAATGGTTCCTGCAAGCAATCTAACTGCCTGGCAGCCAAAATTTCCGCGCCCTGTCTGGAAATAGCCTTAGTTTCTAGGTTTAACCTAAAATAAAAAGCCAACCCCCTTATGTTGCGTCCATCTCGTCCGCAAGTGTGTTTGTTTCGCCGCTAATTTATAACACGCAAGCAGCATCCTTTGGCTTATAATTTGGCCTCTCTTATTAATTACAACAACCTAAAAATAATAAACACCTACAATCCACTCTTCCTAAGAGTTAATGCCATCAACCCTCAAAAAAATGTTTGCGCTAAATAGCTGATCATTGCAGCCCTAACTGATGGATACTTAACGTTACATAAACCAAAGGCAGATGGGATCTGATGTCTTAAAATATGTGTTTTAAGAATTTATAAGTCCGCGTCCAAGACTAAAAAATCCTCTATTGACGGGAGCTTTCTGGCATTTTGCGCTTTGACGGCCAATGCCCCATCTTGAAATTTGCTAAAATTCTGTTACGCTTTTTGAGCCAAGATTTATGGCCGCAATCATATCTAAGGCTTACACTTTTGCCTCTGGCAGATGCTCTAAAACACGGCCCCCACATAATCTTATATTCTTGACGTTTATGGCTAGCGATCTGCCAATTATCCAAGACTAGCCCGCAATTATCCAAGACTTCGCAATCATCTGCGTCTTAAGCCAAAAATAACTTCAAAAATAGTCTAAAATAAGCAGCCTGACTTTAGACAAAACGTGTCCTCCTGTACATTTAAGAATAGCAGAATTGTCCAAATTTCCGCAAAAAATTTAACATAACCCACAAGCTCACTAATACCCACGGGCAAGCCCGTGGGTTTCCCCGCCGAGAATCTTATGACTAAACACGAAAACCTCTAAAACAAATTCTGCAATATTCAAAAGATACAATTGTACTAACACTACATTTTTATCTTATTGATCTAAAAAATACTCCAGTTTAATTTATACACAGATTTTACTGTATTATATGGTCTTATTTAGAATAGATATATGATCAAAGATATAATATTAATTTTAATCGCAGCTTTTCGTACTATCTTTTTATACTGCCAATACTAACTGATATTTATTTTTGTTTAGTCCTATCATTTGTATAATTTTACTGTTCGTTTTTATACTATCCTTGATAATTTACCACTATAATATATTTAAGTTATATTTAACATTATGTTTCACACGTAATATTAAGACTAATCGACTAGTCGCGTGTTATAATAGGCAATATACGCATACAACAGCGTTCCAAAAAACTGAAGTAAATATAATACTTGACTCTTTCCTATTAAATCTTCCTACTGTTAAATATTAGTTTTCCGGAATAAAATAAAAAATACCTTCTACCATTTACGTCTTCATTTTTTATTTTTTGGTTTAAAATCTAATTCATGTTGAAAAATTATCCATGCATGATAACACGTTAAATACTACCACCGATATCGCTAGCACTACAATTGCTTAAGCGAATAATAAATCTTACAAAGAGAAATAACATCTCAGGTAGATTAAAAAATATTAGTACTAAAGATGCATGAATGATTTTTTGCGGAGGAATTCAATGGGCGTTGGTCGGCAGTTGTATAACTTTTTACTTGCGAGCTCGCAAGCATATGCCAAATGGGATTTGGAAGTTTCAACTTCAATTCTCAAAAACAGAAAAAAATTACTTATACTTTTGGCTCTTTTGCTTCCGATTCTCGCTGGTGTTTTTGCTGAGGCATACGAATATCATGAAATGCTTGGTGGTAAAGCAGCATATGCCCCAGCATTCTATACAACAACTATTTTTCTTGCCTCAATTGCAGTAGGTCTTGCTGCAGGTCTGATTACAGGCTGCATCGGTGCAGGCGGCGGTTTTATTATCACCCCAGCTCTCATGGCCGTTGGTGTTAAAGGTATTCTCGCTGTTGGTACGGACCTTTTCCACATTTTTGCCAAAGCTATCATGGGCACAACCATGCATAAAAAGCTTGGCAACGTTTCCGTTAAACTAGCAATAGCCTTTTTGATTGGCTCAATCGGCGGCACTTTTATCGGTGGAGCCATCAATAAAAGCTTATATAATGCCGATCCACTCCTCTCCGAACTCTTCATCAGTACAATCTATGCCGTCTTGCTTGGCTTCCTTGGATTTTACGCCCTGTTTGATTTTCTAAAAACAACACGTGGCGCTTCAACACAAGCCAAACAACAAACTTCAGGTGGCGATATGACAAATCTTGCCAGCAAATTGCAAGGCTTGTCAGTTCCACCGATGATTACCTTTGATGAAGACTTAATTCCTGGTGGTCGCCGCATTTCGAGCTGGATTGTGGCTTTAGGTGGCGTGGTCGTTGGTTTGCTTGCTGCTATCATGGGTGTTGGCGGTGGATTCGTCACCTTCCCCATGTTCGTTTACATTTTTGGCGTTTCCTCCATGACCACAGTCGGCACAGATATCTTACAGATCATCTTCACAGCCGGATTTGCAGCCATCGGTCAATACGCCATTTACGGTTATGTCTTTTATACCTTAGCCATTGGTATGCTTTTGGGCTCATTGTTAGGCATTCAAGTGGGTGCCTTAACAACCAAGGCCGTCAGCGGTATACATATTCGTGGTTTTTACGCCATGTCGATCATTGCTGGTTTTATCAACCGCGTAACCACGTTGCCCAAAAAGCTTGTTGAAATGGATATGATTAGCCTACCCATGTGGCTTGTGAATGGCATTGAGCAGGTTGGTAATGTCGTCTTTTGGGTCGTCGTTGCCTTCTTTGGTTTCTGGGTCTGCAGTAAATTCGTTGTAAATATTCGCAAACTCAGAGGAGAAGAATAGATGATCATTCGTGAAAAACGCCCCTTTTTCCGGGGCTCGCTCATGCTTATATCGTTTTTCGTGCTGCTTTTTATCATTTTCATGCCCATATTCCCTGATGAAAATGGTAAGGGCTTAACTGGGTTGCAATATTCTGACAATGTCTTCAATCAGCTTTCAAAAGGTTCTAGTTACTTCATCCCAGCTGTCATAAAACGCCTTGATGAAGTTGACAAATCAAATGTTTCCGTTACCGTCACCCTAAAAAAAGCTGAATTTGCCCAGTTGGCTGCAGAGATTTTACGCAAATCAGGGGCAACTGAGGCTTCTTCTGAAAATGCCCAAGTGCGTTTTAGCGGCAATTTAAAGACAATTTTACTCTCGGCTGCTCAAGATGGCGATGCCCTCTACCATAATAATGGCAAAGCAGTATCTGATAAATATGATGGTCAAGAACCGCTAAAAGTAGCCACCGCTTGGTGGTACACCCTCTCGCCCACCTTAAAAGAATTGCAAAAGCAGCATTTGATTCGTGAAGCAGAAATTGTTGACCAAGTTATCAGACGCGCTGTTGAACCTGGTAACAATTTTTACAGTATAAAGCCAATTAAAGTATCCGATAATATTCTCTTATTATTTAGCTTATTAGCCTTTTATTTAATTTATACCTTGTGGTATGGTTTTTCAATTTTCGAATTGTTTGAAGGCGTTGGCCTTGCTATGACCAAAGGTAAAAAACACTAAAAAAATATAAAGGGTGGTTTAATTCTTTTATTAACCACCCTTTACTTTTAGTATCATCAGGATACTTAAGACAAAAACACGCAATTAATCTATAGCTTATTCTTTAACATAAAAATAATCTTATATATTACATTTATTTAACTTCTTGTCTTATTACTATAATATTAATACATATTTGCTATAACGTTAATGTATACATAAACAGTTTTTATAATATAATATATATGTAAATTTTATAATCTAAAATTTGAAAATAATTATTTTTTCTGCTGTACACATACTTTGTTTTTATTGCCGGAAGCATAGCAGGAAAAAATATATATAATATACAATCTTTTTTGTTTATTTTTTATTCTCATAATTATTTTTGTTAGCTATTAGCTAATAACCTTCTCAATCAATTTTAGTACAAATTTTAATAATATTTATTTTATTTTTGGGCCACATCGCACGCACATATTGCTTGTTTCGGGGTTCTTATGGCTTTCGATCGCTTACGCCGCTTTTTTAATAATCTATCTCGGCATAAATCTTCGGAAAATGAAGCGCAAATCAGTAATCACTACCTGCGCAGCCATCAATCTTTTAAGCTTTTCCTCTCTGCCTGGAATTCTTTTCAGGAAATCATGTCAGATATACGGTACACTCTGTGCTGTGACCATCCTTTTGGCTTACATCGTGTGCGTGCTCTATGCACTGGCATTTCGATCCAAGTTTTTCAATGCATCCGCAGACTAGGTGAATTAGATTCTGCACAATGCAATGTGCTTTTTGAGCGCTTCAATGCCTTACAAAGTATTGTCCTCAAAGAATTCGAAGAACCGGAATCATGTCTCCTAGGTCAAGAAGTCTTCCCCCTTGGAACCGAAGACCTAGTAAATGAAACAAATGCCGCGCAAAACAGCAGTCTTATTGATCCCTTAACTTTAAACCTTGAAGCCCTACGCGCAAAATTACAAATTCCTGTACCCCAAGGTTTTGTTATTACCGCTGCTGGCTGCCAAAGGTATTTTCATGCCAATGGCCTCCAAAGTGAAATCAACCGCCTAATTCAAGTCGTTGGAGGTCTTGAACCCAAATATGTACAGCAATTGGCTAAGCAACTAAAAGAGCTTATTCAGAAAACTCCCCTGACAGATAGTTTACGCACCGCAGTCATGGAGCAAGTGGCCCGGTTGCGCCAATGCCAATTTGATTGTCCCATGCAGCTGCTCTTTTTGGGACGCGTCTGGCCTTCAGGTGTCCATGAAGATTGCGGCATAGTTGTTTGGGGTCCCCCTTTACCCTTAGACTCGACCGAGAGCCAAATTGAAGATGCAATTCTCGCAACCCTTGCCCACAAGCAAGGCATCCAATCTTTGGTCTATCGCCGGGCTAGAGGTTTGACCGACATAGGCACTGGTATGTGTCTAACCTGTTTAGCAGTACCCCAAAATTGCCTAGGTGGCCTTGCCCAGTCGTGTTCGGTGCTCAGTCTTAAAAGCCAAAATATCCATATCTATGCCTCTACCGGGCTACCCCAAGAACTGGAATATTCCAGATTGCCTGTTGACCGGCTAAGTGTTTCCCATGCCAAACCCCATAAAGTATCTAAACGTCACCCCCATCTACCAGATAACCCGGCTATTGACGATGAAACTGCCTGTAAAGTAGCCACATTAACCTATGAAATTGAAGCAGCCTGCGGCAAACCCCAAACTGTGACCTGGGTCGCTGACGCCAACAAGAACATTTATATCCTACTGTCACGTCCCATGGCTGCGCCCTTGCCCAACGCAGAATTTTCCACCCCTGAAGAAGACCTTGCCAGCAAAATTTTGCTCCAAGGTGGCTTCACTGTCTGCCCAGGCCGAGTTTCCGGTGCCATAGTCCAGGCGCAAAAATGGGAAGATGTTTATGATTTTCCCACAGGCGCTATCCTGGTTCTGCCTGATGATGCCTACATTTGGGGAGGTTTGATTGACCGCTGTGGCGGCTTCATTGTTGAAAAAGGCTTTCAAGGCTCAAGATTAGCCTCTCTGGCCAGAGAATTTGGTAAGCCAGCCCTTTTTGGACTAACTGGGGCCATGGACGCACTAAAAACAGGCATGATCGTTACTCTTGGGGCTGATCTAAAAACTGTTTATCAAGGTCGTCAGCAAAGTATTTTGCCCAAGAAATTACAATATCGTGATTGGATGCCTGGCAGTCCTGTCTTTAAACTATTAGAAAAAGTTTCAGCCCATATATTACCTTTAAATCTTAATGTTGATAGTGTTGATTTTAGGGCCGACAACTGTGTAACTTATCATGATATTGTAAGTTACTGCCACGAACGTGCTGTAAATTCAATGTTCAATTTGGGCAGTAACAAACAAAATGCCAGTCGCAATGTCAAACAACTCCGTGATGACGTCCCAAAGCAGTTCTGGGTTATAAATTTAGGCGATGGATTTGCCCATCAACCCAAAGAACCGGTCATTGACATTAAAGATATCACTTCACGCCCCATGCAAGCCCTCTGGGAAGGCATGACTAGTTACAATTGGGAAGGACCAGCTGTGAACAGCAAGGGCTTTCTCTCAGTTTTATTTGAGGCCACAGCCAACCCCAATCTGGACCCCACAGCCCAAACAGGCCACTTCACAGAAAAAAACTATTTCCTCATTTCGCGCTACTACTGTAGTCTCCATTCTCGCTTTGGTTTTCACTTTGTTTCCACTGAGGCTATGCTCTCAGATCACGTTTCACGCAACTACCTCACATTTCAACTCCGAGGTGGGGCAGCCGACATGGAACGTCGCATTCAACGTGTGCATTTTGTAGCCGATATTCTGTGGGAATTTGGCTTTGAGCCACATATTCACAATGACGCCGTTTCAGCTAATCTCAAAGGTCTACCACCCAAAGAAGGTGAACGCCTTTTGGCTGTGGCTGGTTACATGACCATTCATACCAGACAATTAGATATGATCATGCTTGATAGCACGCTTGTAGCAGCCAAACGCAAAGAAATGCTCGCCCGTTGCCGTACCTTATATGCCAAAAATTAATTTATTCTAAGTCGGATGCTGGCTAAAATTTTGATATTTCTGAACTTCTACCAATGATGTTTTAAAGCGAGTTATTATGGCTGACTCCCCTTTATCTAATGCTGCACGCGATTATTCATCTCTTTACCGCCAAGTATTTCTAACTTTGTTGCTGATGTCTTTAACGCCTCTTATTGTCCTTGGCTTGTTTTCACTAGATCGCATTGCAGCTGTTTATGATGAAAAAGTCAGCTCCAATTTAGAGGCAATGGCCAGTAGTAAACAACTAGCCTTGGATGCTTTTCTCAAAGAACGTATCGCCCAGGTGCAAAATTTGGCCTTTACGCATCCGTACGCTGAATTGAGCGACAAAACGCGCTTAAGTGAAATCTTCAATGTTATGCACCATAACAGCCATTCATTTGTCGATTTCGGTATAATTGACATGAAGGGCAAGCACATAGCCTATGTAGGTCCTTTTGATCTAAGCCGCGCCAATTACAGTGAAGCCGATTGGTTTACACAAGTTGTCCGTAAGGGGGTATATGTTAGTGACGTTTTCACTGGTTTCCGTAATACCCCACACTTTATTATCGCCGTACTCAGACATGATGGCGATCACAGCTTTATTTTACGGGCAACCATCGATATGGAAGCCATTAGTGCCATAATTAATCGTGAACAAAGTAGCACTTTAAGTGATACTTTTATCATTAATGAAGCCGGTGTTTTACAAACCAACTCCCGTTCAAACGGTGAGATTATGGCACATTTTACGCTGCCGGAACAAAAATTAGACTCTAACCGGCCTATGCTAACATTTACCAGAAATATCGAAAATGTTGGCTCAACCATTGTGACCATGATTCATCTAAAATCCATGCCCTGGATTATCTGTCTCATGGATGATGCTAGAGCTGGTTTAGAGAGATTACAAGAATTAAAGGGTTTTATCATCCTATTTATGATCCTTGGCGGAATATTAAGTTGCATTGGCGCCATCCGCTCAACTTTTAAGCTTGTCACATCTCTCAAAATCACAGATCAAGCGCAGGCCCAAATGAATGTGGCTATCCTGCAATCAAACAAAATGGCCGCCATGGGTAAAATGGCCGTTGGCGTAGCCCATGAAATCAATAATCCCTTAACTTTGATCCAAGAAAATGCCGGCTGGATCAATGATTTGCTTGATGAAGAAGATCCAAAGCTTATTAGTAACTTTGAGGAGCTTAGAGAAAGTACGAAAAAAATTGAACAGCACGTTCAACGCGCCAAAGGCATTACCCAGAGAATGCTAGGTTTCGGTCGACGGATGAATCCGACCAGAACAGAAATCTTCATTAATAAATTAGCTGATCAAGCCATTGAAATGACAAAAAATGAGGCTAAGAATCATAAAATTGAAATATTACGCGAATACGATAATAATACTCCTGTTATTTTATCCGATCCAGCACAAATAGAACAAACTTTTATCAATATCATTGATAATGCTATTGATGCTTTAGGTGAAGGTGGCTCAATCACCATATCAACTGCCTGTCAACCAAATGGCGTTAAAATTAGTATTGCCGATACAGGACCTGGCATTCCACCTGATATACTTGAACATATTTTCGATCCTTTCTTTACAACTAAAAAAGTTGGCAAAGGTACAGGTCTTGGACTAGCAATCTGTTATTCTTTAATTGAAAAACTTGGCGGAAAACTTGATGTAAACAGCGTCGTAGGTAAAGGCACTGTATTTGATATTTATTTACCTCTTGAACCACCAGTGCCTGCGCTCAAAGAAGTTGGACACGATTGAGTTTAATCCTTACACCTTAAAAATATTTAACTTTATCTTGATAGATTTTTAAATATCAATAAGAATAATTACTAACAATAAAAGTGTATCTGGATGCAACAGCAGTAGTATATCAAGGCATTTCCGATATTATTGTATGATTTATAATTATCTGGATAGATCGATACATTTTTAAAGCGATTTATAGATACGATTTGCTTTAATCTAAAAATTTAGTTATTTTCTTGTGCAGTTTAATCTTTGTCTTATAATTATAAAAATTGGTAGCATTTGTACCAAAAAATATACCTGCCATCACTCATCTATTAAATATGTAAGAATAAAACTAAAATATCCAAGATAGAATAGTGTCCGTATGGAATGCATTCTTAAACTTTTGGTAAACATCTACTACCTACAGGATAATATTTGACTTGCCATCAAGGCAAGATCATGATTGTGCAATTTTTATTTAGATTATTTTAGGGGGTACTCCATGCGTGCTCTGTTTGTTGATGATGAAGTAGAATTCTTAGAATTAATGCAAAAACGCCTCACTAAACGCGGTATAACTCTAAGCGTCGCTACAAATGGCCAAGAAGCCCTTGATATTTTAGAATCAACGCCAAAAGAAGAATTCTTTCAAATAGTTGTTATGGATGTTCGTATGCCAGGCATGGACGGTCTTGAAACTTTACGAAGAATGAAAGATAAATATCCTGACCTACCAATCATCTTGCTTACTGGCCATGTTTCCATGGGCGTTGCTGTAGAAGGAATGGAGCTTGGTGCATTTGATTATATGTTAAAGCCTGTATCTCTCAGTGAATTATTACTTAAAATGGAAGAAGCTACAAAGGTAGTTGAGTAAATCATATTTATGCCAAAATTACTAGATATATTTTTATTTATATGTACACCATAACAATTATTTTATAACAATTAGTAACTGTATCTAAAATAGGCATTCTACTTATATCCGTGTAGTATATTTTTTACCTATGGTTATATTTGTAAAAAACATAACATATATAACAATAAATATAGGTGAATATAGGTAAATATAAATGGTATATGTAGATATTGGTAATTGCAAATATGTATAGATAAATAAATAGATAAGGATGGAGGTAGATAGGTAGATTTATATAATACTACTGCAATGCACTCTATTTATCATTTCTAATATTAATTTTTTTTCTTTTTTAAACCTTAACTTCCATTTTCTTTCTCTTCTAATCTTTCTTTTTGAATCTTGCATCTTTTGCTCTTTCCATTTCTTTAATTTTTTTAACTTTTTGTTTTTTATTTTTTTGTTTTTTTAGTTTTGTAGTTTTTAGTTTTGTAATTTATTATTTTTACCTTTTTCTTCTCTATATTCTCTTCGTATTTTTATATTCTATATCTTATGTCGATTATATATTAAACTCCAAGAAACTTTTTATAAATTTATTCTAGCTGGCACCATTACTTCGAACCGATACAGAGAATCCGACAGAAAAAATTAACGTTTAATATTTTTTAGCTAAAAAGACATGTCGTTTGACATGCTATATTTTTTCTGATTTTATGAGTCATTTAATGATGTATAACTTATTTATTACATGACATATCCGGCAATCAATTTTTGTCATCATAATCTTTTATTCTTTAACCCAGATTATATTAATAAAAAAATACCATCCTATATATGTTTATGCAATAAAATTTTTATCTAATTCTATTCGATATGTTTTTCTACTATTTGTGCTTTTAGATTGAAAATCACAAATACGCAGCTTTTATTGAATTATAAAATTTTAAGCATTTGGATAAAATTGTATTAGTATGATTGGAGAGTCTTTTTTTACTACTATCAAGAGTTGGTTTGAATCGTCACCACAAGAAAAAGATCTTGTAGCTTCGGCTGATGAAGAACAATTGCGGCTGCGTTTACGTGAAAGATGTAATTGTTTTCGTGGTTTACTTTCTGCTAATAAAACTGCTCTTGAATCAATGAGTGAAATAGAGAGCTTACAGGCTAGTCAAAAACCATTTACCATGTATACAGTAAACAATCTATCGACAAAAGTGACTGACTCGGTAGAAATTATGGTAAATGCTTTAAATGTACTCTCTGAGCAAGCTTATGCTGCACTCAACACACCATTTGCTAATATCACAGCTCAAATAAAAACTTTAAGTCATCCCGAGCAAAAAAACGACTGCCCCTTAATTTTACCTGTCAAGGATGTGAGACTTGCCGATTCACAGTATGTTGGCAGCAAAATGGCCAACTTAGGTGAAATTAACGCCAATTTAGGCTTAGCTATCCCTAACGGCTTTGTAGCAACTACCGGAGCCTATGCAGCTTTTATGGCCCACCAAGGTTTAGGGGCGACCATTGAGAAGATGTGCGCCGAAGTTGACATGACCAACTTTGAAGAACTTTTTAATGTCGCAACCAAGCTGCAAAAGCTAATCCTGGCGGCAGATCTGCCAAACGACTTGCGTTTAGCCCTTGAAAATGCTGTGAACGATTTACAGGCTCAAGAAGGTTTGGATCTGACGCTTGCTCTGCGCAGTAGCGCTATCGGCGAGGATGCTCGTGGAATGTCTTTTGCTGGCCAATATCACTCTGAGCTCAATGTGGCCCCCAAAGACTGCGCACGCGTTTATAAAGAAATCATCGCCAGTAAATATACAGTCACTGCCATGAGTTACCGCTACCAACACGGTATCCCCGATGACGCTGTGCCCATGTGTGTTGGCGTGCTCACTATGCTGCCAGCTATAGCTGGAGGCGTAGCCTATAGCTTAGATCCTCTGGCCAAAGCCACAAATCAAGAGCAAATTTTACTCAACGTGGTGCCAGGATCAGCCCAAGGCGTAGTTGATGGTTCAACCAAACCCGATAGCTTTGAATTCTCACGCACAGATACGCCTAAACTTTTGGGTAAGACCATCAATAACGAAAATTACTCTTTCCCTGAAGATGTGGCTAGGAAACTAGCCAAGCTTACCCTGGACCTTGAGGCTTATTACAAAGAACCGCAAGATGTTGAATGGGTTCTGCACGCCAAAACAAATCAATTGGTTATTCTGCAGACCAGACCTTTAAAAACGGATTTTTCAAAGCCTAAAGACACAAAAACTGAAGCGCAAACCAGACCTCTAACCACCGATTTTCCCATCTTAGCCCAAGGTGGGGTGGCAGTAAGTCATGGTGTAGCCTTAGGTGCAACTTTTGTGGCCCGCACCGAAGCTGATCTGCTCTCTTTTCCTTCTGGCGCAATCTTAGTTGTTGAACGTGCTCTTCCCCGTTGGGCACCACTCCTGCCCAAAGCTAGTGGCTTAATCAGTGAAAATGGCGGCTTGGCCGGGCATTTAGCTACTGTAGCTCGCGAATATCATCTGCCTGCCATCTTTGGTCTGCAAGATGCCTGTACCGTTTTAGAAAACCAAACCGCTATAACCATCGATACCAGTACCTGTACTGTTTATGATGGGCTAAACAAGGATCTTAAGCACGAAGTTACCCAAGACTCAAATCCAATGCGTGACAGCCTTGTCTGTCAAAGGCTTACGCAAATCAATAAATTAATTACGCCCTTAAATCTCCTAGATCCCTCTGCCCCAGACTTTGATCCTAAATACTGCGCAAGTTTACATGACATCACACGTTTCTGCCATGAAAAAGCCGTTCAGCACCTTTTCGAAACAGATCCCTTAAGTCGCAAAATGGGCAAACAGCTGGAAGCTGGTGCCAAACTGCAATACTGGCTCATTGATATGGGAGGCGGTTTTTGGCACGACGTTCACGGCAAAACCGTTAAGATCGAAGAAATTAAGAGTTTACCCATGCTGGCCCTTTGGGATGGGATGATCGCTTTTCCCTGGGCTGGGCCGCCAACTAGTACATCAGGCTTTATGTCGGTGATGCTCCAAAGCACCATGAATCCTGATTTAGAGGCCACTGCTCCCAATGCCATGGCCCAAAAAAATTTCTTTATTGTTTCCGACAGTTACATGATCATGCAGGCACGCTACGGTTATCACTTCTGCACAGTCGAAAGCTCCGCCACAAGCAATAGCCATGAAAACTTTGTCCATTTTCAATTTAAGGGCGGTGCAGCTGATCGTGAACGTCGCCATTTGCGGGCTAGTTTGGTAGCTGAAATTCTTGATGCCCATGGTTTTCGCGCCTCAGTTAAAGAAGACGGTATGTTTGCGGAAGTAGAAAACTGTGCAGCTGATGATATCCTCCAAAAGACACGATTATTAGGCTATTTACTCATTCATACACGCCAAGTAGATACTATTATGCTTGAGACTGAACGTGTGGCTGCACTGCACACAAAACTTACAACAGATATGCAAGATCTGCTCGCAAAGCCTTTACCTAAAAATATTGAGAAACAAAAACATAAAAGTTAGCTTCAATAGCTTATTTTAGGATGATTATCGATATTCATATCGATATTTACGACAATGTCACAAACATTTAAGAACTCTCAATATGATTTAATTCTAGATTGGTAATTTATATTTTCATTTATCTTAATACATACTAACCTACCTAAAGCTAAAGCCACCCAGCAGGTTCAATTGAATAAGGCTAATAAATAATGCCTTATACCTGTCTGTGTGGCTTATATTTTTTATCCGGCTGTATTATTTATCATTATGCTATGATATTTATCGATTATTCAACTCAAATATATTCTTAAAAGACAGTTATATTATTCTATATTAAATTGCTCATGATAGCTATTTATAGTTCACTATAGATAATTATTGCTCTTAAAAACTAACTATTTTCATCAAGAAGCAGTATTGGAATTAATGCATAGATGCCGCAAAAAGCTATTAGCCCAATCTGCGTCCAGGCCAACCTATTAGGAGATTTTTTGCGCCGCGAATAAAAGAAGTAACCTATGGCTAACAAAAGACAAATTGGTAGCGAAAGACTAAAGTAATGGCTTGAAGACGTTATTCTTGCTGTTAGCAAAGATGTATTTTCAGCTTGAAGAGTAGTTACAAAAGGAAAAATACTAGCTGCAACCATAGTCTGCCAACATTCTTGCGAGCGTGACATGGACATAGAAAAAGAGTGAAAAGGTTGGGCTATGCTAAAAGGCACAGCATCTTTGACAGGCAATTTAAAAACTTGGGCGTAAATTTTCTTAGCATCGGAAAAAATGGCTGTGACAAAGAGCGGATTAAAGATAAGCTTAAAATCCATCTCATTAGGCCGATATCTAGTAGTCTCAAGGCCAATTAAGGCTAAATCGTGCTGACGTAAAAGCCAGATTCGATCTTGGGTATCTAAAACTAAACCTAGCCACTGCCGCTCTCGAGCCTCAGAAACAAGCACATGTCTTGGCACAACTCCCTTGGGCAGCGCGACTTTGGTGCAGAATGGTTCTCCTTTTTGGCGCATAAGATGAAAGAGCTGGCCTTTGGCATCAACTAGGAAAATGCCCCCTTCGTAAGGTTTAAAATTAGTGAAATTGCCGCCAATATGCTTACAAGGAAAAACAAAACCTTGATTAGTTAAGGCTAAAGTAAAGAGCTTGGATAGTTTTTCATCCGGAGCATTAAAATCGGCATTGATGAATTGAAGGCCCTTAGTGGTACTCTGAAAGCGATCATCTGGATATAGGAGGGCAACTTGGCCAGGATCAGCTTCAATGAGCGGCAGACAACTTGGTTTTGGGCGATGGGAATCTAGCGATGTAGCTTTTAGTTCAAGGACGCGGCGGTGTTTTTCGATAGTTTTACGATCAAAGCTCTGGCCATAGGCTGTAACAGGTAGAAGTCCACGCAACTCCATGTTGCGATAGTAGATAAAGGGCAGATAAGCCTCAAAGGCTAAGCGATCATAATATTCACCTGACTCATCTTTATAGACAATATCAGCGTGGTGACCTTCGGATTTGGCCGCAGCCTTGGCATCAAAGCCTCTGATTTGTTCGGTAAAAATGCATTTTTTAAGCACTGGGCTAAAGAACAGATTGGTCTTTTGAATGGGTTTGATAAAGATTAGATCATAAGCCGCTGGCAGGGCCAAAGAGAGAACCAAGATTGAGAAGAGCATTAGCGCGGCATAGGCAACTTTACGCATCATTCCACCTCTCTTGTTCTAAAGTGCAAGGCAGGCAAAAAGAGGCTAACTGTTAGGAGGGGAATGCCCAAAATAAATGGTAGATAGGCCGTGCTAAAGGCGCCAGGGGTATAATGTTGGAAGAGAGGCGTGCAGATGCAGACTCCAAGGATCAAACCCAAAACTTTGGTCTTTTTTTTGGGTTCAAGCAAGACCCACGCGCAGCAAAGATAGGCATAGATGCCAGCTAAGCACCAGGGCAACATGGTCCAGAACGCTTCTGGCAGATAGGCTAAAGGATATTTGCGTCCCAGGATAATCAAGATTGCGCCACTTTCTGCGATCATTAGGGCCATTAAAAAGATAAGCCCATAGACGATGTGCGCCAAAAGCAAAAGCCCTAAGGGGCATGGTAAGTGCAGCGAGATCCGTAGGCGTTCGTCACGCATTTCTGGTAAAAACTGGCAGAAACAAAAGACCGTGGCACTAAGCATGGGAAGATACTTGAATATTCCATAAGGAATCTGCTTTAAATCAAGGGTGTGGTACCAAACAATCTCTGGGTGATCGAGCATAAACAGACGGTTGAGATCAAAATAAATAACAGCTGCCAGCGAGATCCCTAACGCAAAGAGAATCAGCATACTTGTGCGGGTTTTCACATATTCTTTACTAAAAATGGCCGCCAAAACGTTGAACATACTATCTCCCTCGACTCAATGTCTGCCTGTATAGCCTACAAAGGCATCTTCAAGATCCATGGCCACTTCAGTTAAAATTGGAGGACTTGCCTTTAGGCCAAGGCCTTCCAGATCCCGCAAGACCTCCTCCTTAGTGTTAAAGGTAAAGAGTTCAAAATAGCTCGCATGCTCCTCAAGATTGATAATATGCTCTAACGTCCGGCCTGCGCTTTGGCAGGCAAGCTTAGCCAATTTGCTCTGCAGAACTTCGCCTTTAACCATATCCCTTGGCAACCTAAAACAGTGAAAATTGCTGCTAAAAGCTTCCAGACCTGTGACTGTTACCTCGCCTCCCCGGCGCAAAAAGACCACATCATCCACAAAACGATTCATATCTTGGATGACATGGGAGGTTAAGATCACAGTGTGTTGGCCATCTTTTAAGTGTTCCCGCAAATAATCCACAAAAAGTCGGCGGTAGCCGGCATCAAGGCCCATGGAGTAATCATCCAAAATGAGCAACTCAGGATCTTGGGCCAAAATTAGACCTAAAACTACCTGCGAGCGTTGCCCCTCGCTCATCCAGGAAATCTTATGGTTACTTGGCAAACCTAGTAGATCAACCAATTCATAATAGCGCTCCCGCTTCCATTTGGGGTAAAACCGCGCCATAAAACGTTCCACCTGGGCAATGGAGAAAAAATTATAGGTCAGGTGCCGTTCAAAGAGTAAACCAACGCGTGCGCGTGTGGCCGGACTAATGGCATTAGCCAGATCCCCAAAAATTCGACAAAAGCCAGCTTTAGGCTTCAAAAAGCCCATCAAAATTTTAATTAAAGTCGTCTTGCCAACGCCATTTTTTCCAAGTAACCCATAAATTTTGCCAGGTTCAAATTCTAGCGACAAATCTTGATAGATGATCTTCGGCCCATAGGAATGAAATAAGTGCTCAACTGACACCGGGTTAACTGTCATGCTGCCTCTTGACCTTAAAGGTGTTTAGAATTATTTGAAAATGAAATCCAAATTTTATCTTTTGCCGAGGAATCTATGTCCAAAATTATCTGCCTTGCCGCTCTCCTTCTCCTCTCAACCCCTTTTGCTGCTAGAGCCCATAGTGCGCTTATGAACTGCTTTGACAATGGTGATGAAACCTTCACTTGCCAAGGAGGCTTTTCGGATGGCTCTTCAGCTACAGGCATTGAAATCACAGTGCGTGACGCTAAAGGAAATGTCTTACAAAAGGCCAAAATGGATGCCAATAGTGAAGTGATTTTTTCAAGGCCTGCCGGTGACTTCACCGTCTTCTTTGACGGTGGACCTGGCCATTCAGTAGAAGTTGATGGCAAAAGTTTGGCCCGTTAATCATTTAGATCAGTAATTTTTTGCTATCAGATAAATTTGGTACACAACTCCATATATAGCCTATCTTTAATATATCTTCTGTATATCTGCTGAATAGTAATCTTTTTTGCCTAATATTACTTATTAATTATAAGACTACATATAATTTTTATATCTTGCAACTAGTTAGCTATTTTTTATATATATTAAAAAGTATAGCTATCTTTTTATCTACTCACTCATCTATCTACCAGCCTACTTATACACTATTAAAAAATATACACTATTTACATATTATCACTTGGAAGATAATCTGGTTTGATTTAAAATAGTCATACATTTTACAAAAACTATTTAGTTTTAATTCTCTATTATTAAATAGATCCAGTCAAAAAAAATACGCCACAAAGAGAGTCTTTGTGACGTATTTTTTTTGCATTATGTTCAGATATTATTTCATATCCACAGCTTGCACCCAAATAACAGCATCTTGACTCATTTCTTTACCATCATGTTGTTTTTCAGGGCCAACGCCTAGAGCTGCAAAACCCCACCAACCGGCCCGGGGCAGACCAAAAGAAAAGACACCATTGGAATCAGTAACAATGGTTTGGGTGACAAGAACATCATTGGGATAATCTACGTCACATTTCTTAACCAAACCATTTTTCTTCAAGTCAGGCTTATGGCTCATGTATTCAACTTCGAGTTCAGCATTGGCCACAGGTTTGCCACCAGAGAGCACTTGAGCTTGGAAGACATTGCCGGTCCACAAGCCATAGGGTTTGGACATGGGCACAATTTCGCAGGGTAAACCAGCAGGTTCATTCCAGTTGCCGGGAATTCCGCCGACATTGACGAGCAGCTTGGTGATCTGCTGCATATAGGAGCCTTCTTCTTTCTCAAAATAGTAGCCTGGGACCATGATGAACATATAATCGCCCATGCTCTTGATGTCTTTTTTGGAAATCAAAGCTGCGTAGGCTTTATTTTTTGATTCGGGGTTGGTCCAGGTGATCTCTTTCAAAGATTTCATGAAATCAATTTTTTTGACCTCAGAATCTCCGCGTTTATGCAAAGCATAAAACTCTTTCACGCCGCCCATATCCATGGTATGGCCAGCTTCAGCCGGGTGAGTAAAGACAATGCGCATATCAAGATCTTTAGCCTTTTCAAGCACCGTTTGTGGTGTATAGGTCATCATAAAATGCGCAAAAGCTTGTGAGGAAAAAGCAAACATACTTAAGGTCACAAGGACAGCGGCAAAGATTTTTTTCATCGACAGCTCCTAAAGAGAAATTATATGTCTAAATTATTATTGAACGATATCTTTACCGTCTTTGGTCACTTGATGGCCAGCACCAGCATCAAATGTGACTTTATAAGCTTGCGACGGTTTTTTGAAGGTAATTTCACTGTTCTTGTCGAGCTTTAATTCTTCAATGGCTTTGCCAGAAGCATCTTGCACATGAATGGCAACACCAGAAGCTGAAGAACCATCTGAGAAACCGCCCTCGCAGGAAATGGTGCCATCGCCGTTATCACTGCAGTCAAAGATGGGGCTATGAGCCAAAGTTAATTGTGGCCAAGCAAAAGCAGCAGCTAGAACAAGAATAGCTAAAATTTTAGACATGAAAGTTCTCCTAAGAAGTTTGTAATTGTGGATTAACTTTGTATTTATTTTCGCCACGGTTAGGAATAAAGGCCATGAGGGCAAGTAAAACTACTAAGAAGCCGTAGTAACTCCACATGGCTTGGGTGGCAGTGAGTCCCAAGGCTGTCGCGCCACTGAAAACAACGATAGCAACGACAATACCCAAGAACATCTGGAAGATGATGGAGAAAATCATCCATTTACTAGAACCAGCCTGCACCTTGACCATCACTGAAGCTGCAATGCAGGGAGGATATAACGACATAAACAGCATTAAGGCTAAAGCATGCAGGGGCGTAAAACCACTATTGGAGCGCAGACCTTCACCAATGGATTGCCCAGAAATGCCATAAATGGCGCCCAAGGTAGCCGCACTGTTTTCTTTAGCAGCAAAGGCTGAAAGCAAGGCCACATTGACCTGCCAGTTAAAGCCCGCATACTTGGTTAAAGGCTCAAGAGCCCGACCGGCCATGCCTAAGAAACTACCTTGAAAGCGTTCTTCGCGCAGTTCCCGGCGCAGATTTTTGCGACCAGTTTCGATTTTCTTAAAGACCTTGGCCAAGTTTTTACCATCTTTCCCCTGTTTTAAGACTATGGCAGCGTAGATGGGATTTTTGGCTTTGGCTGCTTCATTGATCTGATTGGCTTTTTCTTGACTTACGCCACGCTTTTCTTGCTTGAGATCATCCTGAAAAGCGATCAGCGGCACAATATCTTTGGCTGTGAGCTGACCTTTAAAGCTTGATCCATCAACGGCCTGCATGAACTGTTGTTCAAGCTTCTCTTGTTCCCTGTGATAATAGTCTTGGCGCTCTTGGGAGAGATTAGGAAAGTTGATGAGCACAAAGATGATGATGGCAACGGCAATGATGATGGTTGTGATCTTCTTTAGGAAAAGCCAGATTCTGGCAATGGTCTGACTGGCAACGCCTTGAACTGTGGGCATATGATAGATGGGCATCTCAATAATAAAGGGCGCTGAGGGCACATCTTTCAGTAAGGTTAAGGTCAAAAACTTGGCTACGATCAGACCAGTCAGCAAGGTTACTGTGCCGATGAAAAACATCGTTGTGCCTGCGGTCGTTGGGAAGAAGGCATCAACCAGCAAAAGATAGAGCGGAACCTTGGCCAGACAGTTCATCATAGGGGTGATGAGAATCGTAGCCATGCGTGCTCGATCATCAGGAATGGCTTTGGTAGCAATGACCGCCGGAATAGCGCAGCCACCAACATAAAGACCGCCAAGAATCAAGGGCAAGGTCGACTGACCATGTAAGCCCATGCGATGAAAGAGGCGATCCATAATAAAGGCAATTCTAGCCATGTAGCCTGACTCTTCTAAGATGGCTACAAGGGCAAACATGATGACAAAGATTGGTAGGTAATTGAGAACTGCGGTGATACTTTTAACAACCCAGTTGCCCATGGCAGTTAAGAGCGGATCTTCGATAAAGCCTGGCGCTGGTAAAATTTGCGCTGCCCAAATTTCCAGTTGCCCCCAGACCGGCCAAACTATTGGGGTCAGAGCATTACCGTAAGTGACTGAGCAGACGTAAAAAATAAACAGAATCCCAATCATCACGATTGGGCCTAAAATGCGGTGACAGAGAATGGAATCGGCCTGCTCTGTGGCTGAAACCACAAACTGTTCGCGTTTGGTGCATTCAGAGGCAATGGCTCTGGCTTTACGATAACGAGCCGAACCGACAATACGCGGTGTGTCGATATTTTGTTCTTTTTCGATGCGAGCAATTTCTTCTTGGGCAACTTGGCAAATAGCCGCGCCACCTTCGATGGATCCTACGATCTTATAAGCTAAGGTGTCATTTTCAATGAGCTTGATGGCCAACCACCTAGCCGGATATTCAGCAATACCTTCGGCTGGCAGCATACCTTCAAGTTTAGCCAAAGATGGTTCAAGGGGACCATAGTCAACATCAGGCCCTTTGGTGATAACGCCTTGCTGATCAGCGATGCTCTTGGCTAGTTCGGTTTTGCCTATTTTTTTGTTGGCCTGCACTGGAACTACAGGAATTCCAAGTTTTTGGCTCAAAAGTTCAGGATTGACCTCAATGTGTCGCTTCTTAGCCACGTCAAGCATATTAAGAGCAGCAATTGTGGGCTTTTTCAGTTCAAGGAGCTGGAGACAGAAATAAATACTCTTCTCCAATGTGGAGGCATCCATAGCTGCAATGAGCTGATCAATTTTTTCGCCGACAATGAATTCACGCGAAACCTTTTCTTCAAGGGACCAGGACGTTAGACCATAGGTACCGGGTAGATCGACGATCTGAATCTTTTTGTCCTCAAATTCAAAGGCGCCTGATTTTTTCTCAACAGTCACCCCAGGGTAGTTTGCAATATGCTGATGAGCACCTGTCAGCATATTGAACATGGTGGACTTGCCGCAGTTGGGCTGACCGGCAAGGGCTACTAAAATATTTTTCACCTAAATCGCCTCTTATTTAATCTCACCGACTTCTATTTGTTTGGCTTCAGCCATGCGCAGAGCCACATGATAGGTTCCCATTTGCACATGCACTGGATCACCTAAGGGCGCTTTGCGCATGAAAAGAATTTCTTCACCAGGACAAAAACCCATGTCAGCCAGCCGTTGACCAAGCATTCCCTTGGCATTGACTCGTTTCACCCGGCAATGCGTCTTTTTATTCAATTGATTAAGCGTCATGCCAAGCCTCCCATGCTAAAATGCCCACTTGCCAGCGTAACTCGGCCCAAAAAACGGCTGCTTACCAGTTTGTGCTTAAAGCTCGCTTGTGCGGCTAGTGGGCAAAAGATTTCTTTCTATGTTGCTTTCCGCCCAGCTAGCGTACGCGAGCTTGGCTAGAAACTTTATAATCCAAATTGAAATTAAATTCAAATTTCAATAACGTTAACGATTTTTTAGGCGAAGTCTAAAAAAATGTCAAAAAGCCTTGTCACCAAGGCTTTGGAGAAGTTAAGTCCAAGAAGCTTGCCTGCAAAATAAAATTTGAAATTTGGGGCCAATTGCTCTGCTAGACCCATAACGGAAGTTAGTTGCCGCGCAAAACTAAAGGTCTTGGATATGTTGGGCGAGCTAGAGCTTCGCATTAAAAATTAAAGTCCAAAAATTACCTTTTGACGCAAAAGCTAGACTTAGGGACAATTTTGACATCATTTATTTTTTACACGTCAAAAATATTACCGGGATAGATGATTTACCCTCGCGGGCAGTCCCAAGGAAAAGTTTTTGACACTAGTCAATCACCCCGACCAGCAAGGGGTCGAGGCTTGCAGTTCATCCACGAAGTCCTAGCGTCATGTCGTAGCATGCTCCTAAGCTTAAGCGTTCGTAAGAACGCATACACTAAGGTCACAGTGTGCCTATGACCGCACAGCCTTGATATTGACGAAGCC